>JBAZOJ010000006.1:0-41470 GCA_041648755.1 Candidatus Brocadiia bacterium | reverse complement strand
GGACGGCTACTGTGCAACAGAATACGGCCGTAAGCAGCGCAATTGCTAAGGTTCTGCGGAACATTTCGAGCCTCCAGGCCTGTGGGGCCGATGAAAACGATACGAAACCGGCTGCCAGCCTACTTCCGGACAAACTCCACCTCGGTGATTCCGAGCCTGGTCTGATCGTCGATCTCCCAGTTCGGAACAGAGTCCGCGCCATCTATAAAGGCGTTGAGCGCGGCTATCTGGGCAGAGGTCAGATCTTCCTGGTTTCCACGCGCCGGATCGGTGGCAACGTATATTGTCTGAGACTCGTCGATGTAGTAGGCCCGCCTGCCGGTAGAAGTCGAAACCGGGACGGCCATGTACACAAACTTGACGGCGTCGTCCTTGTCCGGGGCGGAGCTGTTGGAGAAGTAGCGGTACTTGTAGCCGCCCTTTGGAGAGATCTGCTTGAAGTAAGGAGAGAAGTCCTTTGTCCCGCTGCCCCAGTAATCCTGGGTCGGCCTTGTCTGGCTGTATGCAACAGCACAAGAGCCGAACGTTTTGCAGGTAACCAATGCCGCAACTTGGCTTGATGACCTTCTGGCGCCGATCATATTCGGAATAGCGATGGCGGCCATAATCGGCGCAACCGCAGTAAATCCCTCGGGACCCGTGGAGAACAGCCTGCCGCCCTCGGGAGTGATCGAGCCGCACATCACCATAGGGATGGCGTACTGCTCGACAAGGTCAGACGCGGGCATCAGTGCAGCGATATCCGCACCTCCCCTGCCCATATGCGTGATCCCTTCCGCAAGGAGTGGGTAGTACTGCCGCGCAATGCTGCGAAGGTTGATGAATGTCAGCACCTGCGGCTGACGGGTCAGCATCGGGGGAACCGTTGCGGCGAAGTCTTCGTTCGTCGGCAACGCTGCAGCCTTGCTGGTCAACTGGTTCTTCAGCGTCAGGACAGGCCCGTACAGCAGCCAGCCTTCCTTTACAGCAAAGGCCATCGTGCCGATCTCACGCGGAAGGTCGAGGAAATCTCTTTTTCTCGGCCTGTAGGGGAACACGGTCGCTCCGCCGAACTCCATCGGATCTCCCAGGACCTCGTTCTCAACCATCGCCAGGTTCCGGAACCAATCCAAGGCGGCCGCGGCGTCCTTCAACTGGACGGCGATCATGCCTGTCGGAATGCTGCCCCGCGCAATCACGCCAAGCGAGAACTCGGGGCCAAGAAGCGGGATGATGCCATTCTCGACATCGACGCCCTTTGCCTTGAGGGCTTCCAATTCACGGCTTGCGCCCAGTTGCGAGATAAGTTCCAGGATGCGCGCGGGTGCGAGGTTCGCGCAGAGATAACCTGCCGTGTCAGCCGGGAACAGCGCAGCGGATACGGCCGTGCAAGGGGAGTTGGCGGGGAAGAAGTCCACCGGGAAAGGCCATTGCTTGCCGCCGAGGCTGACGTATAGCTCGTCCTCGACCGCCAGCTTGTTGAAAGTCATACCGTAGGTGAGCGTCGCGTTTTCAAAGCTCAGCACGTTCCGGGCGCCGAGTTCACGGTCCATATCCGAGCGGAAATCCTGGTAGTTGCGCAGAAGGCTGCCGAAGGAGAAGTAGCCACGGATATCCTTGGCAGAAACCGTCGCATAGCTGTTGCGGAATGCGGGCAGGTTGAGCAGGCTCGCAGCGGGTGGCGCGGCCAGTGCGTCAAGCATCCAGGTCATCGAGTGCATGCCGAACGAGATGAAGGCGAACCCGCCGGAGACGCAGAACCAGGGCACTTCGTTCTCTTTCGGATCCATATTGTCGAGGATACCGTACAGGGACGAGCCCTTGTATTCTGTCGTCTTCACTGCCAGCAGGCCGCTTGGCAGGATCTCGTTGACTAACTTCGATACAATTTCCTCGACGATTGCCGCGGCCTCGGCGTTCTTGCCTTCGGCTATGCGGAACCCGGCAACTATGATTGGCATATCGCCCGCGACAGCAGGGATTGCCAGCGCCGAACTGCCCGTGAAAGCGGAGGCAATGCGTGGCTTCATCTCCGAGAACATCTTCGATATCTTCTCGAAATCAATGGGTGGGTTATCCTCGGCAATAAACGCGGCGTCGAGTTGGTCGTTGATCACCTTCCAGAGGTTGCCTTCGGACATCAGTCTTGAAAAGGCAAGCTCATCCCCACGGGCCATTGTCCCTGCGAGGTCGGCAGCCTCGATGTACAGAAACGTTTCGGCAGGCAGGTACTTGGCCAGCGAGTCCGCAGCGGGCTCGTCAGCTTTTGGGATGCTGAGCGTGCAACAGAAAACGGCCGTAAGCAGCGCGATGGCGAGAGTCCTGCGGAACATGGAATATGCCTCCCGGCCCAGCAAAGGGGCCCGTGAAAGACCGGTCGTCTTAGCTCTTCGCGGACGACCAAGATTACCACCTTCCTGCTAATTGCGCAGGAAGTCGAGGTCAGCGATGACTATCTTGCTGCCGGTCTTGTCGCCCCAGTTGATGTCGGCTTCCTTCAGTTCCTGGAGCGCCTTGAGCTGCTCCACAGTCCTCGGATAGGCCTCAAAGAATGTGCCTGTTTCGTCCATGTAGAATACCCGTCGCCCGATAGCGGCACCGACAGGAACCGCGATATACACGAACTCCGTTGCCTCGGCAATACCATTGCCGTTGGTGTCGTTGGAGAAGTACGAGAGGGAATACCCCGGGTGAGGGTTGTTGTCTGCAAAATAGGGCTTGAAGTCGGTTGCACCGTTTTCCCAGTAGGCTGCCTTATCCAGCAACTGGGCCGCAGCAGCGGATCCGAAACTTCTGACAGCCATTATGACTGCATATTCGGCCGCATGTTTTCGAGCCCTGATCGTACTCGGGATCGCCCTTAACGCTGCCAAGGGGAATGTGCCACAGATGACCGCCGGGCTCGTGGCGAAGAGGCGTGCGTCACCGCTGGTGATCTTGAGGCACATCGCAATTGGCACCGCGAGTTCCTGGACTCGCTCAACGGTGGGCAAGTTCATTGTGATCTGTGCCGCCTCCCGGCCCTGCCGCGCCAGTTGATTGATCAGCATGTCATAGTAGGCGCACGCGAGGACGCGCAGGTTGACGAAAAGGGCGGTCTGCGGCTGCTTCTTAAGCATTTGGGGCATCGTGGCGGCGTAGTCGGCATTGGTTGTGAGGCCAGCGCCCTCCTTTGCGCCGATCATGCTCTTGAGCGTAAGTATGGGGCCGAAGAGCAGCCACTTATCTTTCACGGCAATTGCCATAGCACCGAAGATCTCAGGGATGTCAGTGCCCAGACAGGGGATAAGCAGAGCCCCCTTGTAATCGCTGGGCTCGCCAAAAGCATCCGGCAGACCTGCGGCCAGACCGCGGACCCACTCCGTTACTTTTGCCGGATCTCTCATCTCGATGGCAAAGGCTCCCGTCGGAATTATTCCGCGGGCGATGAGGCCGAAGCCCACCTCGGGGCCCAGCAGTGGCAGAAGGTCAGCCTCGGCGTCGAAGCCCTTATCTTTGAGCGCATCTGTGCTGAGGTTGATGAAGGGGCCTCCACGGGCGGCTTCGAACAGCTTGGCTATTGACATGTTCTGGCAGATGAAGGCCGCTGTATCCTCGGGGAAAAGGGCCGCGGAAGAACCGGTGCAGGGCGCCTCGGACAGCAGGAAATCCAGCGGGAGCGGCCACGTGCCGCCGTTGAGATCGGCAAGCAGTTCGTCCTCGACCGACAGCCCCTTGAACGACATGCCGTACAGCAGCGTGCCGTTCTCGATGCTCGGGATTTTCTCGCCAAGAAAATCTGCCAAACCTCCGCGCAGATCGGGGAACTGCTGGAACGTGCTGCCCAGGGAAAAATAGCAGAACAGGTCCGTGAATGGCGTTGCAGAGTATCCCTTGCGGAATGGGGCGAAATCGAGGAGAGACTTCTCCGGAGGCTGCGCCAGCATGTCGACGATCCGGCAAATTGCCTCCTTGCCGATCGACATATAGACAAAGCCGTTGCTCTCGAAGAACCAAGGGCAATCGTCCTCCTGACGGTCTTCGTCCAGAATGGAATTGAGGGAGAGACCCTTGTATTCAAGGCTACCGAGGCTAAAGAACCCGGGAGCCATTATGTCCTCAGAGAACTTCTTCAGAAACAGAGCCAGCGCAGCTTTAGCCGATTCGTCGCGGCCGTCTTTTGCCCGAAAAGCCACCACCACGATAGGCATTTCGTCTCTGAACATCGGTATGGCCAACTCGATCCTCCCGGTGAATGCATCGGACAGGGGATCTCTCATTTCGTCGATCATCGTGAGTATCTTGTCGAAATCGATATGTGGTTCGCCGCCTCCGGCCATCCCCTCGTTGAGCGCGTCCGCCGCCGCCTGCAGGAGGTTGCCTTCCTCGATGAACTTGTACACCGCCAATTCCCTGCCACGCGCAAGGGTTCCACCGAGGTCGGCCAACTGGGCATAGAATATCGTGTTCGCTGGCATGTACTTAGCCAGGAGGTCGGCAGGTGGCTCGTCGGCGCGGGGGACGCTGACGGTCAGGCAAAAGGCTGCTGCAAGAAGGACAATCGTGAATAACCTGCGGCAAGGCATATTTACTCCCTTTGGTGCAGAACTATATTATTGAGGTTTTGCGTGCCATTCAACGAATTGGATAGGAACAGCCGAACCGAAGAGCGAGACGGACTTAACATCGATACTCAGGATGAAGAGGATAGAAGAACAGCAGGTAGAGCCTTGCGAGGCCCTTCGAGCCAAGACATTTCACATCGATGTTCAGGATGTGGGCGTTCCGCCGTCTGGCGTCCGGCGTCCGGCGTCCGGGGCTTTCAGGCTAAAGACGAAAGACGAAAGACTAAGGACGGGCGGCCGAACGGAGAGAGGGGCCGCCACAATCTCGGTGTTAATTTGTTTTCTCGGACACGCCGCCTACACTTGCAGCCAATCAAATGGCTATGAACAACATTGAACCTCAGTCCAAGTGTCCAATCGATGGCTGCAGCCTGCGCCCGGCGACATGCGCGGACATCCCCGCAATGTTCGATCTGGATCGCCTGCATATGAAGCCCGCTGTTGACAGAAACTATCCCGGCCAGTGGGATGACGATGTCGCCAATACGATAATCGCCGAGAATCTCGAACGCGCGCAGGTGGTCGAGGTCAATGGGCAGATTGTGGCCTTCTACTACTGGTGGATCGAAGAGCCCGACATCGCGGTTCTCCATTCCATCCAGGTCGCCGCGAGCCTTCAGCGCAAGGGCCTTGGCACCTGGCTCATAGGTCACTTCGAGGCCGAGGCCAGGAATATGGGTGCACGGAAGGTCGGCCTTGCCGTGTTCGATGACAACCGCGCCATTTCGCTGTACCGGAGGCTCGGGTATAAGGTGACCGGAACAGATGGGCCCCATGCGGTAGAGATGGAAAAGAATTTGTAGGCGCTGAGAAGGAAGCCACGGAGCCTTAACATCGATACTCAGGATGAAGAGGATAGAAGCAGAGAATAGCTGCATTCTCACGCGGAGGCGCGGAGACGCGGAGAGAAGAGAGAACCAAGAGGTCTAACCGCAGAACCTTGCGAGGCCCTTCGAGCCAAGACATTTCACATCGATTTTCAGGATGAAGAGGATAGGAGAAGATGTCTGATTTCGTTCGAAACAGGGGTCGGGACTGGATCGGAAGGCAGCTATCCTGAGTATCCTGCGCATCCATGTTAAGAGTCTGAAGATTTTACATCGATGTACATGATAGCAGCCGAGCTGCATTGGCTGAAGGCTGGCGTCCGGCGTCTGTAGCTGAAAACCAAAGAAGTAACAGGCCCAACCAGCAACAACCCTCTCTCAAAGGTAGAGGGGCGGAACGGCTGCATGGCCTGCTCTCTCATTCATCATTCATCATTCATCAATCATCATTCATCAATGCTCGCTGCGTCTCGCTTCGTGCTTGTGGCCAGCAAAGAACGAGCCTGGAGGGCTCGTTTACTTTCCGCGCATCGCGCGGGGATGGAAGGCTGTTACCACCTGCCTGCAGCCGAAGCAACCCATTAACACGGTCGTCCCATTGGGAAATTGCCCTCCTCGTCCGCCAAAGGCGGATCCTCCTGAGGCGGGCGCGTTGAGCGCGACTACACGACCATGCTTTCCCTTCGTGTATTTCTGGAAAAATGTCATCGTCAATGTCTTCTTTTTTGCACCGGACCAAAGCGCACTGCGTCGCATAAATAGAGTTGTGCACTTCCGGTAGCGAAACCGATACAATCGCGTCAGCCTTCGGAACGAGGCATTATGAAAACTTGGTTTCTGGTCGCAGTCGGGATTATTCTTCTCTTCGCCGCGCAGCGCGAGTGCGGTGCCGACGGCAAGTTCATGCCCCCGCTGAATGTGAAATCGCCGGATATGCCACAGCAGCGAGCGATCATCGTGTACCGCAACGGGGTGGAGCGCCTTATTATCGAATCCGCGTTCCAGGGGGAAACAGGCGAATACGCGTGGATACTGCCCGTGCCGTCCGAGCCACTTGAGATCAAAAAGGCCTCGTATCCGCTGTTCAAGACGATGTTTTACGATTTCGGACGAAAGGCTTTCGAGCGGAAGGAAGGCGTCTTCTGGCTGCCCGCCTTGGTCCTGTGGATACTCTTTGCGCTCATCCCCCTGCTATTCCTGATTGCCTTTCTGAAGGGCAAGCCAAGCGTCTTCACGGCGTGGACAGCTTCTGCGTGCTTCGGCATTTCTGCAATTAGCATCCTCTTTGGAGAATGGCCGTATCTTTTCCCGCTGGTGCTATCCGCGTTCTTCTTCGTGTATCGCGACAAGAAACCAACAGCCCTCGCAGCGTTGACTCTCACGTTAGTCTTCTTTGCCTCTACTGCCTTTATCCCCGTCTTCCTCGAAGCCCGTGGGGGCGGCGATGCTGGAATGCCAGGGATTGACATAGTGGCTGCGCAGCCAATCGGCGACTACGACGTAACAACATTGAAGGCCGAGAGCGCGGACGCGCTTGATTCCTGGCTTGCAGCGGGCGGATTCCAGACCCTTGGAACTGATGGCCGTCGCATTGCAGGCGACTACATTGCCGAAAAATGGTGCTTCGTGACAGGCAAGCTGCGCAAGGCAGATAAGCGGCTGTCAGCGCCACACCCCATCGAGATTTCATTTGCTGCCGCCGCGCCTGTGTACCCAATGAGGCTGACCGCACTCTCCGGCGGACCGTTGTATGTGGACCTCATCATCGTCGCCGAGGAGGCATACGAGTGTCCGCTCCTGCAGACTGAATTCACCAACTCGTTTCGCAACTGGGGGAAAGACGAGCCAAGCAGCTTCACCGAAGAGAAGGAATGGCAACTGTCGAGCTTCCAGCGGAAATGCCTGACCCTTGCGACGAGCAGGCCAAGATTGCGGAAGGTCATCTGGCACACCGAAGCACCCACGTTGCTCTGGCCGGGCTGCTTTATCTCCAAGCTGAGCGGAAGCCTTACGGCTGCGGATATGGCCGCGGATATCAGGCCAACCAGGGGCGCAAATGGCAAGCTGCTGGTGCTTCTCACGGAAGACGCAGCCAATCAGGCGGCCCGAAACATTGGGGCACTGCTCTTCCTGTCAATTGCCCTTCTGGCAACCTATGTGATCGCCTTAAAGCGCTGTTTCTCAAATGCTCTCGCCCCGAAGAAGAGCTTCATCAGTCTCGCTCGGCCGTACGCTGCCATTGTCGGTGTTTCCGTTGTGGTAGGGCTCGCGGCGTGGATAGCAGTATCGGCAATAGTGCCAAAGGCCGAGGTAAGAGAGACCCCGAAATTCTACAGTCCGGGCGAGCACTGGGATGCGTGCAAGGCCGCGTTCATCAAGGCGTGCAGCATCAAGGGTGGCCCTGCGGAGAGACTGCTGGCGATGTACGCTCCTGAAGCCACGGGGTGGCCGGAAATGACCGACCAGACGCGGGACATGTTGCGCGAACTCGCTGTTGTCATGGAGCCCGCGATTCGGGAAGCAGACCTTAGGAATCTTCTGACTGGGGATCTGATCACATTCGAGGAGTCCCCGGGCAATCTCATACTTGAGTCATCGAGCTATGGCAAGGAGATCTCGCTGTCGATGTACGATGTCGACCCAGTCACTCACAGGCCGAGGGAATTGACCAGTTATCCTCCGTACAAAAGAGAGTGAGTGATGACAGACTGTCGTATGCAGATTGTAGCCAAGGACAGAAAAGAGAGACAATAGCTGTCGCTGTAGTCTGCTGTTCAAAGGCTTTGGTTTTTTGTTCAGCTACAGACTGTAGACTACCGACTCAAGACTGTCCAATGACATCGAGGGCTGTCCGATGAAGAAGTGGCTTTTTCTCGCGGTCGGCTTGATCCTCCTCTTCGCCGCGCAGCGCGAATGCGCTGCCGATGGCAAGTTCTTCCCTCCACTGAACGTCAAGGCCCCGGACATGCCGCAGCAGCGGGCCATCATCGTGTATCGCGATGGCGTAGAGCGGATGATTGTGGAATCCGCATTCCAAGGCGAGACTGGTGAATACGCCTGGATACTGCCCGTGCCGTCCGAGCCACTTGAGATCAAGAAGGCGTCGTATCCGTTGTTCAAGACGGTTTTCTATGACCTTGGGAAGCGAGCGTTCGACACGGACGAAGGCGCTTCTCCGATTCCCCTCACCGTTCTGGTTGTTTTCCTCGCTATGGGCTTTCTGCTCTTGATTGTGGCCGAGGCAAATGGGACACCGGCCGTTTTCACGGCCTGGGCCGCACCGGCATGTATAGCCTTTACGGGCTTGCTGCTCATTTCCCCTTTTTCCTCACACCTTCTGCCGCACGCGGCCGTCTTCGCGCTTGTCGCTGTAGTGTTGTTCGTGATGCGCAACAAGGGCGCGCGGGGTATCGCGGTTTCAGCGTTCCTGTGGATGCTGGTTCTCGCGGGGTTTCTTACTGTTTTGCCCGGCAGCTTGCTGAAAGCACGAGGACCGGGCGAGGCCGGAATCCCAAGTGTGCAGGTACTGAACGTCAACACTGTAGCGGATTGCGAGATAACGACACTGAAGGCAGACAACGCTGAGGCCTTGGACAAATGGCTGGAGGCCGGAGGATTCCAGACTCTGGGCGAAGCAGGCAGGAAGGTTGCCGGAAGCTATATCGCAGAGAGTTGGTGCTTTCTTGTCGGGAAGTTGCGGAAGGCCGGCAACGAGCCTGCTGCCCCGAGCCCCATCGAAGTATCGTTCAAGACGGACGCACCCGTATACCCAATGCGCCTGACCGCACTTGCGGGCGGCCCGCTGTATGTGGAACTGATCCTGGTGGCCAACGATGCGTATGAGTGCCCTCAGTTGCAGACGGAGTTTGCCGGGACGTTTACCGGGTATGAGGGCAGCATTCCGGTCGGCTTCCATTCCATATCCACTTCCCAATGGGACATCCCTGCCTTCCAGCGTTTCTGCCTGGGCGTCACGACCTACAGGCCTATGCTGAGCCGGTTTGTTCTGCATTCAGAGGCAGGGGAGCTTCTCTGGAACGACTGCGTAGTATCAAAGCTGAGTGGAAGCCTGACCGCCGCACAGATGAACGAGGACATTCGCCCCGGAAAAGGCTCGGGAAGTGCGATGAACATCTTTCTCACACCTGCGGCCGCCAAGCGGGCTGGGATCATTGCCGGGGCGTCGATTTTCCTCCTTGTGGCGCTGCTCGCGACCTTCATCTTCTCGTTAGTGCGCTGTTTCAGGCCTGTCGGCGTACCCGGAATCCTGAAGCTCATTCTTGCCGGAGGGATCCTCATTGCGGTTTCGGTAGCCGTGGGCTTGACTGTAAGGTCGGGCGTGCCGGTTGCGGAATCCAGGGGTGATGCAACCGGGGCCGAGTCCGAACTGGAATCAAGGTATGACGTGGAGCGCGAGTACGATCGTCTGTTCTCGGCAACATTCCTGGACATCTGTTCCGTTCCCGGCGGACCCGCGCAGAAGCTCCTGGCGCTCTTTGACGAGGCGGGCGGAAAATGGCCGCCAATGACCGACGAGATGCGCGCACTGTTGCGCGAGATTTCAGATTCCATGGCGCCCGTGGTCGCCAAGGCCGGAAAGAGGAATGTCCTGATCGGAGGGCCCCTCAGAATGGAGGAGTCACCCGGAAATGTGGTAGTGGCGTTGCCTTGGCGCGGACAATGGAGAGACCTGTGCCTGGTCATCCACGATTTCGACCTGATATATCCTGTGCCGCACGTTTTGGACTCCTATCCGCCGCCGGATTGACAGAAGGACCGTGGCATGCAGCCGCAGAGATCGCCACATCTGTGACGCCGCGGGGATGCTTGCGAGGGAGTGTGAGATGAAGAAGTTTCTGCTCATCGCGGTCGGGGTCTTTCTGCTGTTCGCGCAGCAGCGCTACTGCTCCGCGGATGGGCTGATATTTCCAGTCAAGGGCGGAACCGAGCCCCAATTGGCCCGGCAGAGGGCGATCATTGTGTATCGCGACGGGGTGAAGCGCCTGATCGTGGAGTCAGGCTTCGAGGGGGAAGTGGGCGACTACGCGTTTATCCTGCCTGTCCCCTCCGAGCCACTTGAAATCAAGAAGGCATCGTACCCGCTGTTCAAGACGCTGTTCTACGATTTTGGGGAGAAGGCATTCGAGGCATATCCAGCGGTGTTTTTCTACATCATCCCTCTCGGGCTGCTCGCGCTGCTGACCCTTCTATGGTCATTCCTGCTGCTGAAAGGCAAATGCGGACTCATAGCGACCTTCTTGCCCCTGCTTCCGGCGGGCATACTGCTCGCGATTGGGGTCGGTTGTTTTCAGGCAACCATCTATCACGTTCCGCCTCCCTGGGTCCCCGGAGTGAGCCCCGGTCAGGGCGATGCACCACCGACAGATTTGGCGCCTGCCGATGCCGATGCACTGGACTCCTGGCTCGAATCGGGGGGATTCCGCCCACTCGCGCCGGATGAAAAGCGCATAGTGAAGGAGTACATCGCGCAAGGTTGGCGTTTTGTGGCGGGAAAGATGCACAAGCCCTCACAGGGGCTGTCAGCTCCCGGGCCCTTCGATGTCGCATTCAAGACTGCCGGGCCGGTGTTCCCCGCGTGCATTTCATCGCCCTCGGGCGGTCCGGAGAGCCTGAACCTGATAGTCATTGCCGACAAATCGTACGACAGCCCGAAGCTGGAAACGGAGTTTACCAACAGAATGGCAGAAGAGAGCTTCCACGGGAAGATATTCTACACCGCCGATGAGTGGGATATCGCCTTTTCCTGGGCGCCTGTACCGGGGTGGAATGACTTCCCCATCGGCCTGCACAAGGACCCAGGTATGCTTGATCGTGGGATTGTGCATTCGGAAGCGGATTCGCTGCTCTGGAACTGCTGTATCGTGTCGAAGATGCACGGGGCTATGCCCTCCGAATGGCTGGGGAAGGACTTCAGGGCCACAACGTTATTCCACGGCAAGACCCGGCTTCTCGTCACATCCAATACGGCAGCGGTAAGCGCGGTTTTCTACGGCCTCCTGTTCTTCTCGACATTGACATTTGCCGCCACCGTCGCCCTCGCCATTATCAGGCGACTCAATGGCGTCTCCCTGATGGCGGCTGGATCGCTTTACTTAGTACTCTTCGCTGTGTCTGCCGCCGCGTGGTTTGGAGTGTGGCAGACAACGCCCACCGCTGCTGCTTCCGGGAGCATCGCTGAGGTCGAGTCAGCCAAGCTCGCCAAGACAAGAAGCGCCTTTCAGTCACTTTGCAGCGTCCCGGATGGGCCGGCAGACAAGCTGCTTGTCCTGTTCAACACAGGCCGGGACAGATGGCCCGAGATAAGCGATACGATAAGGGAGCAGATCAACCTTCTGGCTGAAGGCATCCGTCCCGTGGTGCTCGAGTCCGGCGCCAGAAATTCCCTGACCAGGGAACCATTGACTGTAGAGGAATCGCCCGGTAACCTCTGGTTCTCCTTCGGTACGTACGGGGATTATCTCTCTCTCAGAGTATATGACTCGATGCATATCTACTTCAGGGAGAAGACTGTAGAGAGCTTCAGCCACAAGAGGTCGTCTGGAGACAAGTAAGGACACAATCTGAAGTTAAGGCGCAACTCATGAAGGAGTTACTATTCATCGCGGTCGGCTTGATCCTCCTCTTCGCCGCGCAGCGCGAGTGCGCGGCCGACGGCAGCTTCTTTTCCACTCAAGATGCCAAGCCGCCCGACATGCCGCAGCAGCGGGCGATCATCGTCTATCGCAACGGGGTGGAGCGGCTGATCATCGAGTCAGCCTTCCAGGGGGAAGCAGGCGACTACGCGTGGATCGTCCCAGTCCCCTCCGAGCCACTGGAGATAAGGAAGGCCTCCTACGGGCTGTTCAAAACGATGTACTATGAGCTGGGGAAGCAGGTCGTGGGGGAATCCGAGGGCCAGTGGATTCCCCACTTGATCATCCTTGGATTCCTCGCACTCATCACCTTGTTGTGGTCATCCACCTTACTCAATGGCAAGCCTTGGGTTTTTACAGTGTTCGCAACCATAATATTCGCAGGAATCTGCTCAGCACCCCTGATTTTCGCAGGAGCATGGCAGGCACTCATACCTTTGGCGATCATTGCACCACTTTTCTTCCTGCGAAAGAGACTGCCCAGGACGGCAGCGATAACCACCTATGTCCTGACTATCCTGTTGATTGCCGGAATTGCCATCCCCAATCTGATCGGAGCCCGTGGTAGCAGCAGCGGCGGGGCAAGTGCATGCGTTGATATCCTCTCCACGAAGACAATCGGCGACTACGACGTGACGACGCTGAAAGCCCACAACGCGGACGCGCTTGATTTCTGGCTTGCCACAGGCGGATTCCAGCCCCTTGGCCCCGAGGGCCGCCGCATCGCGGGTGATTACATCGCAGAAGACTGGTGCTTTGTAGCGGGGAAGCTGCGCAAGACGGACAACCGGCTGTCCGCGCCCCATCCCATAGAGATTTCTCTCAAGGCAGATGCACCGGTGTACCCGATGCGACTGACGTCACTTGCGGGTGGGCCGCTATATCTGGACCTGATCATTGTTGCCGAAAGCGCTTACGAATGCCCCATCCTTGAGACCGAGTTCAGCAACGCATTCCACGACTATCGCGGGCCCAACACCTTCACTGATTTCGGGATGACGGCGAATCTCCGGGTGTTGGGCATTCCCCTCGGAGATGTCCACCGCGGTCTGGAAAAGGCCGCTACACATTCTGAAGTAAGAACACTGCTCTGGAGCGGCTGTGTTATCTCCAAGCTCAGCGGCACGCTGACGCCTGCGGACATGACTGCGGATATCCGCCCCGCTCTTGGGGCCCCTGGGAAGATGCAGGTTCTGGTGACGAAAGAAGCTGCAACACTCCTGGCAATGGGCTTTGGGATCTGCATCTTCTTTGTGGCGACCCTTATCGCCACCATCATCCTCTGCTTCACGAGCCCCGCACGGATGTTGAGCTTCGCAAAGAATGGGAGGCTGTACCTTTCAATTCTCGGGCTCTCGATGATAATCGGGCTCGCAATCTGGATGACTGTGCCGACGGCAGACGTAATGTCCGACAGGAGAATGCACGCGAGTCCGGATCCTGGCGGCGTTTGCGCGTCAGCCTTTAAGGCTGCATGCAGCGTACCGGGTGGGCCGGCGGAAAAGCTCATGGCACTATACGACGAACGCGCTCAGAAGTGGCCAGAAATGAACAGTGAAATCAAGGGTCTGCTCAGCCAACTCGAGAGTACAATCGAACCCGCGCTCAGAAAGGCGGATGTGCGAAATCCCGTGACGCGCGAACCCATCACGTTCGAGTATTCACCCGGCAACTTGAACATAAGCCTGGACTACAACATCAGGGAGCTGTCGTTGTCCCTTCTCGATGTTTACCAGGGCTATTATCACACGAGGTGGATATGCGATTTCTCGGCCAAAGGCAACCCAAAATGATCGCATACCAGCCAGCTTTCCCTGGGAGGTGACCATGAGGACATGGTTCCTTGTCGCGGTCGGCTTGATTCTTCTGTTCGTAGCGCAGCGCTCTTGCTTCGCCGACGGCTGCTTTCTGCCTCCTTTGTCTGTGAAATCGCCGGACATGCCGCAGCAGCGGGCGATCATTGTCTATCGCAACGGGGTGGAGCGGCTGATCATTGAGTCGGCCTTCCAGGGGGAAACAGGCGAATACGCCTGGATTTTGCCCGTGCCGTCCGAGCCACTTGAGATCAAAAAGGCATCAAATCCACTGTTCAAGACGATGTTTCACGATTTGGGTAAGAAGGCCGTGGATGTGCGCATGGATCGGGAAGACGCAATTGGCATTGCTTCCGTTTTCCTTATCGGAATTGCCATTTTCTTTCTCACCATAGCGATGCTCAAGAAGGCGTACGCCCTGTACACGAGTATGACCGCGGCTGTGATGATACCACTGCTCGCATTTGTGTCAGTGGTGTCAATGGCGTGGAGGGGTCCAAGTTACGGTGGCCTCGTCGTTCCACTCGTTCTCCTTGTCATCCTTTGGCTGCTGCGCAAAAGGATCCCGCGCACAGCGGCGGCAGTCACCTGCCTGATCACTGTCTTATGCATTCCGGCAATCGTGTTTCCCAACATTGTGGCACGCCGTGGAGGAAGCTCAGAGAGCAGTCTCCCGGTCGTCGTGCTGCGTTCCCAGACCATCGGCGACTATGATATCAGCGTGCTGAAAGCCGCAGATGCCGATGCGCTGGACTTCTGGCTCAGCGCACACAGTTTCCAGGGGCTCGGACCGGAAGGGAGGCGGATTGCAGGTGAGTACATAGCCGAGAAGTGGTGCTTTCTCGCAGGAAAAGTGCGCAAGGCTGAGGACCGCATTTCGGCCCCGCATCCCGTGGAAGTCTCGTTCAAGACGGATGCCCCCGTCTACCCGATGCGGCTGACTTCGCTTGCAGGCGGTCCGCTGTACGTGGATCTGATCCTGGTCGGCGCCGAGGCGTACGAGTGCCCGATACTGCAGACGGAATTCACGAGCACTTTCCGCGTCTCCTGCAGAGACTCTGTCGACGGCTTCCTCGGGTGGGACGACAAGAAATGGACGGCCTTTCAGACGACAGCGCTGGCCTTGTCAGGGACCAACTCGTGGCGGATCAACAAGTTCGTACAACATCCTGAAGTGAAGGCCTTGCTTTGGAATGGCTGCACAATTTCGAAACTCAGCGGGGATCTTACTCCTGCGCTGATGCGTGAGGACATTCGGCCGGTGAGGGGAGAGACAGGCAAGATGTCGCTTCTCTTCACAGAAAGAGCGACTGTCTGGTTGAGCGAATGCGCCGGAGCCTGCACAATTCTGCTGCTTGCGCTCCTGTTCCCCTTCAGCCTGATTTTCCAGAAAGCAATTGCCAGCAGGACCATCTTCAGAGGGATATTCCCGATCCTGATTTTCCTCGCCATTCCAGTCCTTGTCGGAGGCACTGTCTGGCTCGCGATGCCCACCGCCGAAATCCAAGAGGTGAGCCTTGACTTCAGGTCCGGCGACTCCAATTCCGTATACTCCCGGGTCCTGTCGGAAGTCTGCCGAGTCCCCGGCGGACCTGCGGAGAAGCTATTCGCTCTGTGCGATCTCGAACGTGACACATTTCCCAACACTCCGGAGGAGAAGGAGTTTCTTCGGCAGATCGCCGATGCAATGCTACCCCTGCTGCGGAAGGCAGACATGAGAAATCCAGTAACAGGGGAACCGATTTCGTTCGAGACCTCCCCGGGGAACCTGGTCCTGTCACCTTCCTGTTACGAGCGTGAATGCGTTCTGTCAGTCCTGATTTTCGATGCAATGGGATGGTCGCCCCGTGTGTTAGATGTGGCGCATTTTCCCGAACGACACTGGTGAGGGAAGAGAACGGAGTGACAATGGTAATAGCACGCTGGCTCGTTGCCATCATTCTCCTGCTGGCGCTCATTCCTCATCGGCCCTGCTTCGCCGACGGCAAGTTCTTTCCTCCGCTGGACGTCAAGGCGCCGGACATGCCCCAGCAGCGGGCGATTATCGTCTATCGCAACGGGGTGGAGCGGATGATCATTGAGTCGGCCTTCCAGGGTAAAGAGGGGGAATACGCATGGATCATCCCGGTTCCCAAACCTCCCTGGAAATCAAGAAGACATCGTATCCGTTGTTCAAGACAATGTTCTACGATTTGGGAAAGAAAGCCCTGGAAGCTGGCCCCGCCTACAGTTGGCTGCCCGAAATCACGGTGCTCGGGTTCTTTGGCATACTCATTATGTTGCTGGCTTCTGCCGCGGTGACCCGAAGCCTGAAGGGCTGGACAACATGGGGCGCAATTTCGTTCTCTGCGCTGTGCGCCCTCAATGTTGTTTTCGGGGAGATGATCTTCCTGATCCCTCTTGTCATATTCGTCGCCGTGTTCTTTCTGCGCTGGATAATCCCCGTGACAGCATCGGGCATCGCATTCGGCCTTGCACTGATGGTCCTCTTCTACGGGACACTCCCCAATCTGGCCGGCCCACGCGGCATGGAAGACGGCGGGTCTTCGGCTGTCGAGGTGCTCAGCACCACGACCATCGGCGATTACGAAGTATCCGCCCTGAAGGCAGCGGACGCTAAGGCGCTGGATTTCTGGCTCGCGGCGGGAGGATTCCAAACGCTGGGGCCTGACGGAAGGCAGATGGCAGAGGACTATATCCGCTGGGGTTGGTGTTTCGTCGCTGGCAAGGTGCGCAAGGCGGACACCCGCCTGACTGCGCCGCAGCCCATCGAGATATCCTTCAACGCAGACATGCCGGTGTATCCAATGCGGCTGACGTCACTTTCGGGAGGGCCGCTGTACCTTGACCTGATTATTGTCGCCGAAAGCGCGTATGAATACTCCGACCTGCAGACGGAGTTGAGCAACGAGTTCAAAAGTGCTCCCTCCAGTTCCGGGATGTTCATGCTCAATGGCCCGTGGATCTTGACCCGCACCCAGAAAGCTTCTTTATACTACTCGGGCGTTTCTCTCCCTCGTCATTTGAGGATCGTCCACTCCGAGGCGCCTTCGCTGCTCTGGTCCGGCTGTGTTATCTCCAAGATCAGCGGATCACTGACCAAACAACAGATGGACAGGGACATATACCCCGACAGGTGCGCGCCGGGGAAGCTGACCGTACTGGTCACGAACCTGGCGGCGATACAGGCGGGCGTCACCGGCGGATTCTACTTCCTGTTCTTTGCAGCCCTGATTACCTCGATAGGGCTGGTGTTTGTGAAAACTGCCCGGAAGACTGACTTCGTCTTGAAAGGCAGAATGCACCTGACCATTTTCGGTCTTGCCGTGTTATGCGGTTTTGTGGTGTGGCTCGCATCGCCAACCGTCATCGGGCGGGAGAAACCGGTATACGATGCCGACACACTGAATGCCTTGGACATCTGCGAACGGGTCTTTGACGATGCTTGCAGCGTTAAGGGCGGTCCCGCGGAAAAGCTCCTTGCGATGTATGACCCAAAGACCAGACTGTGGCCCGCGGAAAACGATGAGACCCGCGCCCTGCTCCGCCAACTGAAGGAATCCATGATTCCCGGCCTCAGGAAGGCTGACGCGCGAAACCCGCTGACCGGGGAGCCCGTCACGTTCGAGGAATCTCCTGGAGATCTTGTTGTTGGAATTGTCTTCGGGAGCCAGGAGTTGTCGATTAGCTTCAGCAGACTCTCGTACTATCGCTATCCCGACACGCACAGGGAGTTCCCACGAGAGGCGCAAGAGTGATCCTGCGGAACTTGACGCTATGGAGCACGGGGAGCGTATGAAGAAGTTGCTGTTTGTGGCCTTTGGCGTATTCCTCCTCTTCGCCGCGCAACGCGAATGCGCTGCCGACGGCAAGTTTGTACCCCCATGGAATGCGACGGCGCCGGATATGCCGCAGCAGCGGGCGATCATCGTCTATCGCAACGGGGTGGAGCGGCTGATCATTGAGTCGGCACTCCAGGGGGAAACAGGCGAATACGCCTGGATCATCCCCGTGCCCTCTGAGCCCATCGAAATCAGGAAAGCCTCCTACCCGTTGTTCAAGACGATGTTCCACGACTTCAGGCTTTATGTGTATCAGGCCGTGGGTGCGGCAGCGTTCTACCTGATTATTCTCGGGCTCCTCGCCCTTCTGACGCTATTCTGGTCTGTCACCATGGTGACCAGCCGGCCGTGGATATTCACTGCATGTGTATCAGTCCTCATGATATTCTCCATCTGCTGCCTGGTCATACGCATCGGAGTTCCGCAAGCACCTGCAGTTGGGATACTTGCTGTCGTCTTGGCGCTTTTCTCCGTTCTGTTCTTGTTGCGCAGGAGGAAACCTGCACTTGTGGCGACCATTGCCTACATTCCCGCCGCGCTGATAGTTGTTTCGTGTTTGTGGCTTTTCCAAACCGTGGGTGTTGACGACGAGCCTTCTTCAGAGATCACGCTTGTGAACACCCAGGCAATTGGCGACTACGACGTGACGACGCTGAAAGCCGACAACGCGGATGCGCTGGATGCCTGGCTTGTATCGGGCGGATTCCAGTCCCTCGGACAAGACGGGCGACACATTGCTGACGGCTACATCGCCGAAAAATGGTGCTTCGTAGCGGGGAAGCTGCGCAAGAACGACAAACGTCTGTCGGCGCCGCACCCGATCGAGATCTCATTCAAGACGGACGAAGCAATATATCCAATGCGGTTGACCTCCCTCACCGGCCGCCCTCTGTACATTGATCTGATCATCATCGCCGAAAGCGCATACGAATACCCACTACTGGAGACGGAGTTCACGAACGAATTCATCAAGGACCGGTTCACACAAAGACAGGCTTTTTATTCCACCAGAGATTGGGATACTCCGTTCACATGGATGCCCGGCCTTCCTATCCGACTATTTTCCGGCCCTGTAGGCAGGGGGACCTATCATTCCGAGTCGCACACGCTGTTGTGGGATTGCTGCGTGGTCTCCAAGCTCAGCGGCGCACTGAGCCCTGCAGCGATGAAGGAGGATATCAGGCCTGTAAGAAGTGCCCCCGGTAAAATCCTGCTGCTGGTATCCGATGAGGCCGCCAAGATCGCGGGCATTTTCTTCGGGCTCGTCTTCCTCATCGTGTTCATTATTGTCACCACGATTGTCGTGTATTTCCGGTACCTATTCAGGGGAAGGGCCTATGTCGGACTCGTCTGGCTCGAAATCCTGCTTCTGGTGCTTGCGACGTTCTGCGGCATGATGGTGTGGCAATCACAGCCCATCGGGAACGGAACGGAGGGGTTCGATCGCGGTACGTACTATAACCCGGGCGGTGCTAAGGAAGCCTTCCTTGCGGCATGCAGTGTGCCGGGCGGCCCTGCAGGAAAGCTGCTGGAAATGTACGATGTAAAGGCGAAGAGATGGCCCGAGATGAACGATGAAATGCGCGTCTTGCTCCGCAAACTCGCCGACGCTATTGAGCCGGAAATCAGGAAGTCCGGTGGCAGGAATCCCCTCACCGGAGACCCCATAACGTTCGAGGAATCTCCGGGGAATCTCATCATTGATCTGGATCCCTACCCCATGAGGGCAACCTTGTCTCTCATCATGTTCAGAGGTGATCACTACGGTGGTCATTTGCAGGCATACCCGAAGCCGGAATGGAAGTGACAAGCCGTGGTCTCCCACAGGGCAGAAGCACAACCGGTTCACTTTTCGGCAGAGGAGGAAGCATGAATAAGTGGTTGCTTGTCGCGGTCGGCTTGATCCTCCTCTTCGCCGCGCAGCGCGAGTGCGCGGCCGACGGCAAGTTCTTCCCGCCACTGAACGTAAAAGCGCCGGACATGCCGCAGCAGCGAGCGATCATAGTCCATCGCAACGGCGTGGAGCGCCTGATTATCGAATCCGCATTTGAGGGGGAGACGGGCGAATACGCCTGGATTCTGCCCGTGCCCTCCGAGCCACTTGAAATCAAGAAGGCATCGTATCCCCTGTTCAAGACGATGTTTTACGACCTGCGGCAGTTCGTGTACCCAGAGAATTGGATGTGCCCGGTGTATCTCCTGTGTGCCGGGCTTCTCGCGCTGCTCGGGCTGGGTTGGTCCATCTCCCTGCTGACAGGCCGTACGTGGGTATTTTGGGTGTGCAACCTGGCAGCGGCGCTCTTCCTGTGGTTTTTGCTGGGGCACGAAGTGCCTTTCCTGGTGGTGCTGATATTCGCTGCCTTTTTCGCATTTTACTTCCTTGCAGCGCGGAAGTATCCAAAGGCCTCGAACACCACAGTGTTAGTGCTCTGGAGCGCTGCACTCCTATTGACTATCTTTACGCTCCTTTATACCGGAGGCACAGAGCAAACGCCCTTCGGGAATGTCGATGTGGGACAGACGGCGTCCATCGGGGAGTACGATGCGACGACTTTGAAGGCAGAGAACGCAGATGCCCTGGATTCCTGGCTGACAGCGCACGGATTCCAGACCCTCGGGGAAAAGGGTCGGAGTGTAGCGGGAGATTACATCAGGGACAAGTGGAGTTTCATCGCCGCCAGACTGCACAACAGCAACAAAGGGCTCGCCGCGCCGGCCCCGCTGGAGGTCTCGTTCAAGGCCGATTCACCGGTGTATCCTATGAGGTTGACCGCCCTTGCGGGTGGGCCGCTGTTCGTGGACCTTATCATAGTTGCGTCGGAGGCGTACGAGAGCAAATCCCTGCGGACAGAGATGACCGATACCTGGAGTGAACTGGAATACCGAAACAGGATCACGTTCTCCCGGGACTGCACGTGGAACCCGCCTCTGATATGGCGGGCATGCGGCTCTTTCCGGCTTCTCGCCGGAGACGACAGCAGGCATGTTCATCACACCGATGCACCGACCCTCCTCTGGCACGGCTGCACCGTGTCGAAGATGAGCGGCGTCCTGACGCCGGACCAGATGGCAGAGGACCTCAGGCCGGTCAGATCGAGCACAGGGAAATATGGCCTGAACGTGACATACGGTGCCGCGGCATACGCAGGGGGGATCTACTCGCTTTTCTTCCTGTGGTTCGCGGCCGTTGTCGTGACTGCATATGCTTTTTTCAGGTATACTCGGCTGGGTAGGGATGTGCCGTTCTTGAAATGGCTCCACTACGGAATGGTGTTGCTGGCAGCTTTGGTCGGCGTGGCCATCTGGCTGAGCATGCACACGGCCATCGGCGTCAAAGGCGCCCCGGAAGAAGAGGACCAGCACTTGCACCAGGTCGCGGCGAAGGCATTCCAGGAAGTATGCGCCGTTCCAGGTGGGTCTGCCGAAAAACTGAAAGCAATCGCGGAAAATGATCGGGAACACTGGCCGATTATGTCGGACGAGACCCGGTCTCTATTCTCGGCGCTCGAAGTTGGCCTCGCCAAAGCCATCAAGGAGGAAGGGCTGAAGAACCCGCTCACCGGAGAGCCGCTTAAGGTCGAGCAGTCGCCGGGGAACCTGTGGGTACAGGGCTTCTGGGGAGACTCCAAGCTATACCTTGTGCTGTTCGATATGCCCAGCAGGTTCCTTGATATGGTGTCGGAATACCCGGTTCCTCCGAGGGCAAAAATAGACCTGCCTCCTGTGGAATGAGCCGGAGAAGGGAGAGGGAAATGCACAAATGGGGCTTTGCGACGATATTGGTTCTTGCCGTCTTTCTGCCGTGGCGGTTCAGCCACGCCGACGGGTTCTTCTTTCCCTCACATGAAGTCAAGAAGCCCGACATGCCGCAGCAGCGGGCGATCATAGTGTATCGCAACGGGGTGGAGCGCCTTATTATCGAATCCGCGTTCCAAGGGGAGAGTGGCCAGTATGCCTGGGTTATCCCTGTCCCTTCCGAGCCACTTGAAATCAAGAAGGCCTCCTACCCGTTGTTCAAGACGATGTTCTACGATTCCAGGCAGCGGGTGCAAGGCATCGGCTTTGATACTCCGATGCACCTGATCTTCCTCGGGCTCCTTGCTCTTATCACGCTGCTATGGTCCATGGCTCTTCTTACACACCGATCGAGCCTCTTTGCGACAGGGGCATCCGCGACACTTTTGGCTCTTAGCATGTTTATCGCGATTTCCTCTTCGGTAGGTTGGCTCTTTCTTCCGTGCATCTTCTTCTTGGCCCTCCTGATACTGCGCAACGTGTTGCCAAGGTTGACTGCCTTGCTGTCATATCTCCCGTTCGCGTTTTTCTTGTTTTGCGGGCTTTTTGCTTTCGGCATGGGCGGAAGAGGCATAAATGACGTGCCCGGGACGACCGTGGTCAGCGTTCAGGCCATCGGGGATTACGATGTCACAACGCTGAGAGCGGACAACCCCGGTGCACTGGATGCGTGGCTGACCGCTGGCGGCTTCCAGGCTCTCGGACAAGACGGCCTTCGCATCGCTGGCGACTACATCGCCGAAAAGTGGTGCTTCGTGGTCGGCAAACTGCGTAAGGCAGATTCCCGGTTATCGGCGCCGAGCCCCATCGAGATCGCCTTCAAGACGGATGCACCGGTGTACCCCATGCGCCTGACCTCGCTCTCCGGAGGACCGCTGTATGTCGATCTGATGGTCATCTCCGACAGGCCGTTCGAATGCCCAGCCCTCGACATTGAGTTCACAAGCAATATCGAGGGGCGCATTCTGCCGGGAAGAAGCCGATTCTGGACCGTTTCTGACTGGGAAGTCCCGGCCTGGTTGAAGGCTGCAGAATCCCTGATGCTGCTCGAAGTGACACCCGGGAAGGGGATTGAGCATTCCGAGAGCCCCACGCTGCTCTGGGATGGCTGTGTAGTCTCCAAACTGAGCGGCTCGATGACTCACGCTGACATGGCCATGGACTTGCGCCTGAAGGCAAGCACTCCCGGCAAGTACAAGATGCGGATTACCCTGGGGGCCGCCATGCTCGTCGGCAGCTACTTCGCGCTGCTTGTACTGACTCTTGCAGCGCTGACCGCCACCATTGCATTGTTCTTCAAGTATCAGTTCAGAGGCAGGCCCTTCGAGTCCATCGGAAAGCTGTACATGATGCTATTGGGGCTCGCGGCTTTTGCATGGATTGCCGCAGTGGGTTCTCTCTCGATCTGGATGGTCGCGCCATCCGTGGCAGGACCTGGCAGTCAACGAATCTCCCCGCTTGAGAGCCCCGCTGGCGCGCAAGAGGCCTTTATCGCATCATGCAGCGTACCGGGCGGCCCGGCCGGGAAGCTGCTGGCATTGTACGACGTCAAAGACAGAAGATGGCCTCTGATGAACAAAGAGATGCGCGCGCTGCTGGACCAGATCGCCGCTGCTGTCGAGCCAGCACTCCGGGAAAAGGGGGCCAGGAATCCGATTACCGGAGACCCTATTATCTTCGAGGAGTCGCCGGGCAACCTGACAATCAAGATGGAAGACTTCGAACCGGAGGGCCGCCTGTATCTTACAGTTAACAGTATCGATCGACACGGAGGATACCTGCAGGAATATCCGAAATACGAATGGAAGTGACCTGTCGGCGAGTCTATGCGTCTCATAAGGAGACGTTCCTGTTATACGGCAAGGGGGGCTCGTGAAGAAGTGGTTTGTTGCAGCTTCTATGATTGTCCTGTTGTTTGCCGCGCAACGATACTGTGCTGCCGACGGGTTCTTCTTTCCCGCGCAGAATGCCAAATCACCCCGGATGCCGCAACAGCGGGCAATCATCGTATATCGCGACGGGGTGGAGCGCCTGATCGTGGAGTCATCATTCCAGGGCGAGGCAGGCCAGTATGCCTGGATAATCCCCGTACCCAATCAGCCGATCGAGATCAAGAGCGCCTCTTATCCGCTGTTCAAGACGCTGTTTTATGACTTCAGACAGAAAGTGTACGATTCACGCTGGTGGGCGATAGCGCTCTTCTTTTTCGATGCGCTGCTCTTGATGTTCACGATGGCATGGTCTCTTGCGCTGTTGACAGGCAGGTCACCAGCTTTTTCAGCGTGGACATCCCCACTGATGATACTGCTCCTCGGCACTGCGTTTTTCCGCTTCCGGATGTGGGAACACTCGGAGTGTTGGCTGCTTGCCCTGCCGGTTGCGCTCTACGCCCTTGTGTTCGCAACGCGCAACAAGATGCCCAAGGTCATGGCGACCATCGCCTACCTGCCCGTGGCCCTGCTCTTGCTCGTGGGTTGCCAGTATTGCCGAATCGGGGCATTCACGGATGCATCCACACCGTTCGTCACGGCAGGCAACGTCCTGACACTCGACAATCGCGATGTGGTGACGCTGAAAGCAGACAACCCCGGCGCGCTCGACGCCTGGCTCACATCGGGCGGTTTCAAGGGCCTTGGGCCTGAGGAAGAACGCCTCGCGCAAGACTATATCAACGCGGGCTGGCTATTTGTTGCAGCATTAGTGCGCACACCTGACTCCCGGCTGTCCACGCCCTGCCTAATAGAGATCTCATTCGCAGCCAACGCGCCGGTGTACCCGATGCGGTTTACCTCCCTTGCGGGGGGAGCGGCCTACGTGGACCTGACGGTGATTTCCGATTATGCGTACGAGTGCGAGGCTCTGCGCACCGAGTTTACCAGCGCGATGAGGCGCTATCAGCCCTCAGATTCATTCATGACAATGGGAACGTGGGAGTTGGGCACCTGGTGGAAGGCCGCACATTCGGGCGGACTGTTCAGTTGGCCCGGTGAAATTCATTCCGGTCATTCCGAGTCGCTCAAACTGATGTGGGATTTCTGCGCTGTCTCCAAACTCAGCGGTACGCTCGCCGCGGAAGAGATGGACAAAGACATTCGGCCGACCGTGACTTCGCCCGGGAAGATGATGACACGTGCGACGATAAGGGCGGAATTGCTGGCAGGACTTCATTGCGGGGTCTTGTTCTTCATCCTGGCAACTCTTGTTGCCACAGTAATACTATCCTTCTTGTATTGGCTCAGAGAAAGGGCTTGCACCGATCCCGGCCGCCTGTATGTTGTGTTGTTGTGCCTCGCGGCGGCAGTTGCGTTTGCAGTCTGGATGACCGCGCCAGCCACGGCCGCTAAGAAAAGATCATATTATGTCCGCACAAACAAGGAAGCATGCCAGATCGTAAATGCTGCTTTCGCGGCTGCGTGCAATGTGCCGGGCGGCCCGGCAGAGAAGCTCAAGGCGATGTTCGATAACAACAAAGGCAGATGGCCGGAAATGAACGACGAAATGCGGGCTCTGTTGGCGCAACTCGGCCAAGCCGTAATGCCCGCGCTGAAGCAGGCGGACGTCAGAAATCCGCTGACCAACGAGCCCATTCTGGTTGAGGAGTCCCCGGGCAATTTCACAATCGAGATGTGGGACTTCCCGGCAAGTCTGAGGCTCTCGGGTGCGTATCCTGATTTCCTCCCAGTGCGCCTTCTGAATTCTCCGGCCCGCGAGTAGGCGACCGGAAGAAAGGGAGCAGGATGCTGAAAGTACGATCCCACTCGCTGTCCTGCAAGGCTGATTGATGAAGAAATGGCTTCTGATTGCATTTGGCCTGGTCCTTCTGTTCGGCGCGCAGCCACATTGCTTCGCCGACGGGCTCATATTCCCGGCGCAGGGCGGCAAGGAGCCGCAATTAGTTCAGCAGCGGGCGATCATCGTATATAGGGATGGAGTGGAGCGCCTGATCGTGGAGTCTGCGTTCGACGGCGAGCCCGGCGACTATGCGTTCATCCTGCCTGTTCCTTCCGAGCCACTTGAAATCAAGAAGGCGTCGTATCCGCTGTTCAAGACAGTGTTTTATGATTTGCGGCAGAAGGCCCGCAACTCGGATTCCATCACCGCGTTGACAATATGCCTGTTCGCCGGGCTCGTGGCAATAATCACCATCATGTTCGTTCTCGCCCTGCTGAACGGCCGGGCAGTCTTGTTCTCCCGAGTCGGCGCAATCGCCTTGGCGGGGCTGTTCGTCGTTCTGATCTGGCAACTGACCTTTTCCCTCGCCGTTCCCCTGTCAGTTGCCGCTGTACTCCTGTTCCTCAGCGGACGATATCCAAGGATCATTTCGGCGATTACCTTCACGTTCTTGCTGTTGTCCGCGGCGTTCTGCGCGACTCCCTCGATAGTGGGAGGACTCGGCTGGTCGTTCGGGCCGGTCAACGCCGTGCACATACCCAACGTGGCACTTCTCGAACGATGCGAGGATTCGCTGCTCCCCACAGGTAGCTCCGACGCGCCAGCCGAGTGGTTATCCAAGAACGGTTTCAGCGCACCCGGGGCGGAAGACCGCAAGGTAATCGAAGCCTGCGCCAGGGGCGGTTACCGGTTCGTGGTGGTAAAAGGACACAAGACAGCCACAGGGCTTTCAGCGGCTGCCCCGGTCGAGGTCACCTTCAAGGCAGGTTCGCCTGTGCTGCCGACCGGGTGGATTGCCTACGCCGGAAGGCCAGTGTACGCGGATATGATTATCGTCTCTGACGAAGCATACGAATGCGGGGAACTGGGAACGGAGTTCTCGGAGATATTCAAGTACGGGCCTCCCCGGACCGAGGATGGCTTCGTCAGCGGTAGCATCCGGAAGGTTACAGGCTTGGCAAAAGTACAGGATCTCTTAGACAGGTCTTGGCAGAGGTTTTTCGATTCCTTCTACGCGAGCATCTACCCACCGCGATTCCTTTTCCACTGGTATGGCGCGGAGACCCATAGGAAAACCTACCATTCGGAGGTCCACAATCTGCTTTGGTCCGGATGCGTTGTCTCGAAGCTGAGCGACGAGTTGACTCCTCGGAAGGTAGCGGGGGATGCCGTGGCAGCCAAGGGAACAGTCGGCAGAGAGAAGTTGATCGAGGTCCGCAAGGCAGCGATACAGTCCGCCGTCGAGGACGCCTTCACGTTCTTCCTCGTGGCGACAATGCTCGCTTCTATCCCCCTGCTCTTCCTTCGCCGCTACCGGCAGTGGCGCTTCGTCCGCACGGGCAGGATGTACCTGTCAATCACCTGTATCGCGGTACTGTTCGGCCTCGCGATGTGGGCGGTGATACCCACCGCCGTGGCGCAGGATGCCCGCGGCTGTGGAAATTCGACGAGTGAAGCGCGCCGGACATTCGAGAATGCCTTCATCTCCGCCTGCGAGGTCCCCGGGGGACCGGCTGAGAAGCTGCTGGCGATGTACGATCCAGAAAGCAAGAAGTGGCCGACGATGAACGATGAGATGCGGGTGCTCCTGGGCCAGTTGGCTGAAGCCGTCAGGAGGGAACTTGGCCCTGCCGGCCTGAAGAACGACTTCACGGGCGAACCCTTCGCCGTTGAGGAATCTCCCGGAGACCTCTTCATAGAACTGGAGAGCGGCGAGGCCGGAAGGCTGTGCCTGTCATTGTTCGGCCACACCGAATGGTGGGAGAGTCTGACAGATCGAATCTGCCACTACCCGCGATAGGGAGGAACTTGCGTACACAGTGCGGAGGAAACTTCCGTCAGGCGGGCGTCAGGCTCGCAACCCGAGTGAGGAAAACGAACGACCGAAGGCAGCAGTGCAGAAGCCTGAAAACACCATCTTCTAACACGGCGTATCGATGAAGAAATGGCTTATGGTCCTTATCGGAATCTGCCTTCTGTTCGGCGCGCAACGATACTGCGCAGCCGACGGGCTCATATTCCCGGCGCAGGGCGGGAAGGAACCTCAATTAGTTCAGCAGCGGGCGATCATCGTATATCGCGACGGGGTGGAGCGCCTGATAGTGGAGTCCGCCTTCGACGGCGAGCCGGGCGACTACGCGTTCCTGCTCCCTGTCCCCTCCGAGCCACTTGAAATCAAGAAGGCTTCGTATCCGCTGTTCAAGACGCTGTTTGTGATTTCAGGCTGAAAGCATACGACGCGGACACTCATTATCTGTGGGCCTTTGCATTGCTTTTTTTGGTCTTTAACGCGGTCATCACCATCATCTTCTCGCTTGCTCTGCTTAACGGCAGTGCCCTCATGTTCACGCGATTGACATCGCTCGTATGCGCAGGAGGGTGTGCTCTCGGAGTGATTTCCTGGAACTGGCAGTACATCTTCCCGTTGGCTGCTTTTGCTGCGCTTTTCTATTTTAGCGTGAAGCTGCCCAGAACTACCGCGTCCGCCACTTTCATGCTTGTCACACTGGTTGCCCTGTTCGGGATACACCCTCACATCGCCGGGCTCTTCGGCACCACAGGGATGCCCGTTTCCGCAGTGCACATTCCATATGTGGCCGCCATTGGCAACGGCGAAGAGACGTTGCTGACCGCAGACAATCCGGACATGCTGGATGCGTGGCTCCGGAAGGGAGGATTCCGGACGCTAAGCGCCGATGACCGCAGAATTGCGGAAGGCCTGATCTCCGACAAGTGGTGCTTTGTCGCAGGAAGAGGCCGAAAGACCACGCCCAGGCTGTCGGCCCCTTATCCTCTCGAGATATCGTTCAAGACTGGCGCACCGGTGATGCCGGTCGGGATCATCGGATCCGCGGGACACCCCATCTACACGGATCTGATCGTCATCTCGGACTCCGCGTACGGATGCCCGAAACTGCGGACAGAATTTTCCGGCAGATTCAAGGACTGGTCTATTGGGACAGCGCGTCAGATATGCAGCGACGAAACCCAGGTGAAGTCCGCACTGCAGGAGGCGCAGTTCTACTTTGACTTTGGGAATAGGGGCTGCGGCCAGGTAACCCGTCACTCGGAGTCGCTCACGTTGCTCTGGGATGGCTGCGTCGTCTCGAAACTGAGCGGCCCTATGGGGCCGAATGACGTAACGGGGGATATCCGCCTGACAAGCGCGAGCCCCGGAAAGTGCACAATATTGACCACCAACAAAGCGGCATTACAGGCAGGTGTTATCGGAGCTTCGCTCCTGCTGTTTGCTGCGACTGTCCTGGCCTCCATCCCGCTGTGCTTTGTGCGAAGGGCCAGAAGATGGCGCTTCGTCCGCACGGGCAGGATGTACCTGTGGATACTCGGGCTCTCCGTGGTGTTCGGGCTCTTAGTCTGGGCGGCCACTCCAACGGCCAGGGCACAGGACGTCCCGCAGCCCGCGAAGCCCACGGAGCCGAACCGCAATACCCATGATCTCTATGAATCAGCGTTCATCTCCGCCTGCGAGGTCCCCGGGGGACCGGCTGAGAAGCTGCTGGCGATGTACGATCCAGAAAGCAAGAAGTGGCCGACGATGAACGATGAGATGCGGGGACTGCTTCGCCAACTTGCTGACTCCATCGAACCCGTCCTTCTGAAGGCTGGCGAGATGAATGAGATCACCGGAGAGCCATATGCGTTTGAGGAATCCCCGGGGGATGTGTTCCTATTCCTGGTGGATGGCGATTCGGGCCAGATATGCTTCAGTGAATACTACTTCGACCCCCATGGCTGACTGGGGGAAATTGCCCTCTATCCGCGGGACGCGGATGAATGACCGACAGCAACATTGCAGAGCTCTGAAAACACCATCTTCTAACAAGGCGTATCAATGAAGAAATGGCTTCTGATTGCATTTGGCCTGGTCCTTCTGTTCGGCGCGCAGCCACATTGCTTCGCCGACGGGCTCATCTTCCCGGCGCAGGGCGGGAAGGAGCCGCAATTAGTTCAGCAGCGGGCGATCATCGTATATCGCGACGGGGTGGAGCGCCTGATCGTGGAGTCCGCGTTCGACGGCGAGCCAGGCGAATACGCGTTCATCCTGCCCGTCCCCTCCGAGCCCATCGCGATCAAGAGGGCGTCGTACCCGCTGTTCAAGACGCTGTTTTATGATCTGCGCCTGAAGGCACAGAACTGGGACTCGATAACGGCGTGGACCATCTGCCTTCTGTCGGGGCTCGTGGCGATCATCATCATTTTTTTCGTCCTGGCGCTTCTGAACGGCAGGGCTGCTCTGTTTGCCAGGTTAGGCTCCATCGTTCTTGCCGTGACGTTCATCGCCGTGGTATGGCGACTGACCCCTTCCCTCGCCGTTCCCCTGTCAGTTGCCGCTGTACTCCTGTTCCTCAGCGGACGATTCCCGAAGGTGATCTCGGCGGTGACCTGTGCGTTGCTGATTCTGACCGTTGCACTCCTCGTGACTCCTGCGGCCAGGCGCGGCATAGCGAACGGGCCGGTGAACGCGATTCACATCCCCAGCGCAGCACTCCTCAGCCCCAGCGGGGAGACGAGGGTTGCCGCCGACAGCTCCGAGGGCGTGGCAAAGTGGTTGACGGAGGAAGGATTCAGCGCTCCCGGGCAGGAGGCCCGCAAGGCCATCCAGTCCCTCGCCGATAACGGCTGCAGATTCGTGGTGGTGAAAGGCCACAAGGCAGCCACAGGGCTGTCCGCCGCCCTGACTGAGGTATCCTTCAAGGCTGACCGGCCGACGCTTCCTCCCGTGCTGGCTGCTTCCGCGGGAAGGGAGATCTTCGCGGACGTTGTTGTCGTTGCGGATGGCGCATTCGCTTCCGAAGCGCTCAGGACGGAGTTTTCGTACGCGTTCAAGGATGAGATGCCGGGGATACGGCCTGCGTTCGCGGCCCCCGGACGCGCGAACCCGCCCTTCCGAAAAATCGGACAACCCGTTCTTGACAGGTTCTGGGTCCAGATCCTCGGATTTGTCTTCCCCTCTTACATGGAGAGAGGCTTCCTTTTCCACTGGTACGATGCGGATGCTGAAAGGACTTTCCGCCATTCCGAGGCGTATTCGTTGCTCTGGGACGGCTGCGTGATCTCCAAATTGAGCGGCCCCCTCCCAACGAAACCCGGTGCCGCTGACACGAGTCTCAAAACGGGCTCCATTGGCACGCGGGCTTACCTGGAAACCGGAACTGCTGCGGAGCTGTCTGCCCTCGAGGACGCCTTCACGTTCCTCCTCGTGGCGGCAATACTTGCTTCCATTCCGTTGCTCTTCCTGCGGAGATACCGGCAGTGGCGCTTCGTCCGCACGGGAGGGATATTCCTGGCCGCGGCCGGGGCGGCAGTACTGTTCGGCCTGGCAATGCTGGCGACAATATCCACCGCAGAGCCTCAGGACCCGCGCGAGTATTGGAGTTCGTTTGGCAACGACCGCAAGGCGTGCGAGGAAGCCTTCATGACGGCCTGCCAGCAGGAAGGCGGGCCTGCGCAAAAGCTGCTGGCGATGTATGACAAGGAAAACGGGAAGTGGCCAGAGATGAACGATGAGATGCGCGATCTCCTCGCCCAGTTGGGGGAGATGATCACGGCAGGCTTGGCGGACGCAGGAGTGAAGAACGAGGTCACCGGCGGGCCCTGCATCTTCGAGGAATCGCCGGGAAACGTCTTTATCGAGTTGGAGCGCGGAAAGACAGGGCGCCTGAGCCTGCAGTTGTTCAAGTGCTCCGAATGGTGGAGCGACACTCCGATCTATCTCTGCACATACCCGCGATAGGGGGGAACTTGCGTACACAGTGTGGAGGGAGTTTCGTCAGACTGGCTTGGTCTCCTGAGGTGCACCGGCATCGGTCGCAGGCGGCTCTGCGGGTTTGACCGCGGCTTCAAGGGCCGATAGCCGCGTGTTGTAGATTCCCGCGAGCCTGAACGCGAAGGCGAAGATCAGCACAAGGCCAATGAGCATCATAATCAACACGGAAAATGCGCCGGGGGCTTTTTCCTTGCCGATTGCGCGGAGTGTGGCGATCTTGTCGCGGTCCTCGCGCGTCAGCGAGTTCTCGTCGCGGAATTTTTCCGGATTCACCAGGTAATCGTTGTAGTAGAACTCGTACAGACCGGCCTTTTCCAAGGCCTTGTTGTATGAATACACCTGTTGGGGAAGCTGGATGAATCCCCCGATAGCCCCGGCAAGCATTCCGACGCCAAGCGCCAGGGCGAATACCCAGCCCCAGCGCAGGTGCTTGCGGATGAAATCACTGCCTTCAACGCTCTTGTCGTCGGTCATTGTTACCTCTTGGGACGAACTCAAGGGCGATTATACCGATTCGACGGGCGAATGCACGGCCGGTTGTCGTTGCCGCGCGGAGGCTCGCGGCACTCCATTCGCGCGGGGGTCAACTCCTACGCTTCAGCAGCACGATGGCCGCGCCGACCAGAGCCAGCGCGCCAACTATCGAGATGATCAGAAGGATGGAAGGGCTCGCGGAGGAAGAAGGGCCGGGGGCTGGCGACCCAGAGACAGGCGGGACAGAGGGAGAAGGCGATGGCGAGGGAGCGGGAGGCGGCGTATCGGGAAGCTCGGAGACGCCGCGGATGTGGAGGTTCTTCGCGGCCTCCAACTCGGCGGCGGCGCGCGCGGTCTCGGAGGGGTCTTTGGCCAGAACAGCGACCACGTGGTCCATCACGCTCTCGCGGGTATCCCGAAAAACACCTTGCGCGTCGCGCTGATAGCAACTTGCCACCGCATACTCCAACTCAGGGAATCGCAAAGTGAGTTCCTTGTAGAGCATCGCGATCCGGGCATCCCGGCAATCGAGTACCCAACCTGTCAGGCAGCTCCTGAAGAGCTCCGACTCCGGAATATCTGTGGCGAGAATAAGATCCGCGAGCAACGCAAGATCGTGCGCCCGGTTCACGTGCGTCTCCCAGCTATGTGAAAGCAGCAGCGCCTTGGATTGGACAGCGTAGGGGCATTGCAGCAGTCTTCCCGCCAGCCTCTCGGAAAACTCCCCGTTCCGGAATCCTGAGACGGCGATCTCCCGAAGAAATGGATAGGTAGCCTCGTTGAGTGCTATCGGCCTTCGGGATGGCCCGTCGGAGACAGGCCCTGTCGGCGGTGGGGTCTGAGCCCTTTCTTCTTCAATGTACCGCTGAACGAGCGCGACATACTCAGGAGTGGCAAGATACGGGCGGTACATGTCGAAAGCCCGAACGCCGCCGTCCTTGGGCGGACCTTTTGCCGACCCGTATCCACCAGTGCGCGGTGCGACAAAAGCCTCGAACATGTCCACGAACGATGCCTTAACAGCGTCATACTGCTCCGGCCACTTGGCAGACGCTTCGATGCCGTCGGCAACGGCCTTGAGCACCGGCCGCAGGGCATCACGATCTCTGCCGTGCTGCTCAGGGGACGACCGCCATCCCATAACGAGCGTAGCACGATACTCGGTGTAAGCCGGGCCCTTGAGTTCGAGAAGATGCAGGATGTCGGATTGGAGGTCGTCGGTGACAGGGCACGATATCGCGAGCACAAGTGCAGCAGAAAGGAAGAAGGCAAATCCACCCATTAGTGCTGCCATGCTATTTCGCGCATAGCTCAGCTTCCGTCGCCTGAGGATCACCGTCACCGCAACCGCAACGGATAGCACTGATGCCCCGAGAGCGAGAAGCGGCCCCAAGGGGAATCTCCCTTCCGATGCCTGGGCGACAGGTCGTTGCGAAGGATTGACTGATGGAGTCGGCGACGGCGAGGGTGTCGGCGTGTCGGGCAGTTCGGAGACGCCGCGAACGTGGAGGCCCTTCGCAGCGTCAAGCTCGGCGGCCACGCGCTTGGCCCCTTCTGGATCCTTGGCGAGTATCTCCTCGACACGCTGACGGACTTCTACAGGCACATCCCTTTCATCGCCGCTTTCCTCCTTCCTGGTCACCGATTTCGATACTCCAGCCATTTTTGGAAAGCGCAAGGTCAGTTCCTTATAGAGCGACGCCAGCGCGAGGTCATCCGAATCGAATATCCAACTTGCCAGACGGTCTCTGAATAGGGGCGATTCCGCAATACTGGTGACAAGCGCCAGATCAACTATTAGTTGTGAATCGTGAGGCTTTGCGGAGTACGACTCCCATTTATAGGTCAGGACCAATGCCTTTGCCTGAATGGTGTAGGGACAGGACTTCAGCCTTTCCACGAGGTCCGGAGTAAATGTCGAATCCCTCAGTCCGGACACTGCAAGCTCTCTCAGAACGGGATATGTTGCCTGATTGAGGAGGACCAAGATGCCGGGAAAGCTGCGATGAGGGGCATCTGGCTGCTGAACAGGCAGCGAGCCGTAAACTCTGGCAATACTCTCTGGTGTGGCAAGTGAGGGAGCGTACATTTCGAACATCTTGGCAGTGTATCCTGCCCTGGGCCTACGCTCGGACCAGGATTCCTTTGGGGCAGCCTGCCTCTTCAGCACTGAAACAAACGAATTCTTCACCTCCTCGGATTCTTCAGGCCATTTCACGGATGCCTCGATGCCATCCGCCACGGCCTTCAGGACTGGTCGGAGGGTCTCCCTTTCTTTGCTGTGTTGTTCAGGGGCTGATCGCCACTCCTCGACGAGCTTTGCGCGGCAGTCAGTATACGCGGGGCCCTTGAGTTCGAGAAGGCTCAGGATGTCGGATTGGAGGTCGGCATGGGCCGGGCGAGCGGCCGTGAGCATCCAGGCAAAGGCGATGCAGGAAACGAATGCAAGCTTGCGCAGATTCCCTCCCCCTTTGAAATATCATACCACTGCGACGGGACTTCCGCAATTGTTTCGCCAGTTGCACGAAACGAACTCCGACAACTCAGCTTCTTCTTGTCGGCCTCTCCAGCGTGGCTATGTTACCAAGCACCCGCAGGAGTTCTGCCCGTTCGGACTTGCTTACATGGAACAGCATTATCCGGGCCGTAGCCCCGTCAGCGAGATGAATGGTCACCCGGTCGCCCTCGTCCAGGACGAACTTGCTGATGTTCTTCAGCCGTATCTCCCTGTTGGACAAAACGATGTATATCCACAGCCCGCCGTCAACGATACGCAGGTAGGGGATCGTGAACAAGGCAAGCGTAATCGCTCCGAATACCGCGCCAAGGAACAGCGCGATCGGATGGATTACCGATACCACGCCACCGCCGTACGACACAGATGACAGTATCAGCATCAGCGAGGTGATCACGCCAACCAAGCGATACCAGACGTTGAAGAGATACCTGAACCCGGTGGATTCCGCACCAGCCATAGGCCTACTCCCCAGCCTTCGCGTCGGCGGACTTGACCCGGCCCACTATCCCCGTGGTGGAGAAGCCCTCGATAAGGGGCACAATCTCGACACTGCCGCCCCAGCTCTTGACCTCCGGCGCACCGACGACGGTCTCGACCCGGTAGTCGCCGCCCTTGACAAGGACATCCGGACGTATTGCCTCGATGAGTTGCAGGGGCGTGTCCTCATCGAACACGCAGACAAAATCCACCGCGGCAATCGCGGCAAGAACTGCCGCGCGCTCCTTCTCGCCGACAATGGGCCGGTCTGCGCCCTTAAGCCTGCGCACGGACGCGTCGCTGTTAAGGCCCACGACAAGCGCCTCGCCGAACTCGCGGGCGCGTTCGAGCAACTTAACATGGCCGTAATGGATGATATCGAAGCACCCGTTGGTGAAGACTACCTTCTTCCCGGACGCCCTGACGTTGGCAAGGTCTCGCGCGAGCCTCTCCCGCGCGACGACCTTTTCGGCAGACGATACGATGCCGCCGTACACGGCCGACATAAGGTCGGCCCGCGTTACGTGGCCCACCCCGATCTGCGATACTATTATCCCGGCGGCGACCGTGGCCAGTTGCGCGGCATCGAAGGGCGTAAGCCCGGAACCCATCGAGATTGCGAACGTGGCCGTGACAGCGTCGCCAGCGCCGGTGACGTCGAATACTTCACGCCTTCTTGCCGGGTAGGACCGTGCCTCGCCAGCCGCGGAATAGACTATCATCCCCTTGGATGCGCGGGTGATCACTAACCAGGGGCTATGCGTAACCGCAAGGGTGCGCTTGGCAAGCTCGTACAGGAAGGTCTCCTCATCGGGGCCATCGAGCCCCACGGCGACACAGGCCTCCTTGGTGTTGGGCGTGAGGATGCTGGTGCCTGCGTACCGGGTGAAGTCCCTGCCCTTGGGGTCAACCACAATCGGGATGCCCTTCTCGTTCGCTGCAGCGATGATGGCTGCCAGCAGGCTTGGGGGCAGCGTGCCCTTGGAATAATCGCTTATCACAAGCGCGTCGGCATCGGCAAGCGCAAGCAACACGTCGGCAAGCAGCTTGGCCTCGGTTTCGGCGTCGATGGGAGAACGGAACTCGCGGTCGGCGCGGATAACCTGCTGCGTCCGGGCGACGAAGCGATGCTTGGATGTGGTGGGGCGACCGTTGGCGCGGACAATGGCGGACGTGCCGACTCCGGCGGCTGCGAGCCTCCGAACAAGCTCATCGCCGTCCGCGTCGGGGCCGACGACCCCCGCGATATCGGTGGGGCAGCCAAGCTCCACGCACTTGACGGCAACGTTCGACGCCCCGCCGGGATAGCTTTCCTCGCGCTTGATCTCAAGCACCGGGATAGGGGCCTCGGGCGAAATGCGTTCCACATCGCACCACGAATAGCGATCCAGCATAAGGTCGCCGACCACCAGCACCCTTGGGGTCCCCAGTGCGGCGGCAGTCTGCCTGAGTTGTGCATCGTATGTCATTGTCAGTTCTCCGTATGTGAGATGATGTGGCGGGCGGCCTCCATCAGGTTGTCAAAGTGCGGGATGCCGTTGGCTGGTCCGCTCACGGGGCCGCCTACTCTTAGCGGAGTCACGCCAGCGCGGGCTGCGGCTTCGGTGTCGCGTGGCGAATCCCCGATCATATAGGATCGTCTGGGGTCGATCCCCCATTCAAGCGCGGCGCGGATCAGCATACCGGGCTCGGGCTTGCGGCTGCCGCAAGCGTAGCGATAGGGCGCCTCGCCCTCGGTGGGATGGTGCGGGCAAAGGTAGGCCGCGTCAACGCTCCCGCCCAACTCAAAGAGCCTGCGCTCGACCTCGGCCTCGATTTCGAACATGCGGTCGAGAGTGATCATCCCGCGGGCGACGGCGCTCTGGTTGGTGACGATTATCCTCAAAAACCCGGCGGCGCGGAGCATGGACAGCGCCTGCGCGACATCCACAAGCAGTTCGATGTCCTCGAAACGCCGGATATAGCCGACATCGCGGATAATGACGCCATCACGGTCGAGGAATACTGCTCGTTTGTTCGGGTTCATCTCGTGTGGGGCTAATGATAATACGGGAAGGCCAATAGTCAACCGGACGGCGCTATTCTTCTTCGGGCTTCTTTTTGTGCTCGTCTCCCCTGAGGAAGGGGAAAAGGTCGTGCCCGAGCCGGACGAGGAAGTCGGCAAAGCGCTGCCTGTTCTCAGGCTTGATGTGAATCAGGCGATTGTGCGCCTCGTAAGCGGATTTTGCCCTGTCAAGGGCGCTCGCGGCCGAAGGGTCGAGCCGGACCCATTCGAGGTCGGACGGCAGTTCGGCATCGCCCTCGTCGAGAAGCTCCAGCACCCCAAGCTGAACCAGCAGGTGACGGTTGTAGTCGGACATGCCCAACAGCATGACCATTCCGCCATCGCCCTCGTGGAGGTCAAGGGACAGGCCGGCCAGGATCCCCATGAAGGTGCTGTCCATCCCCTGGCAGGAGGAGAGGTCAAAGATGAACTCGTCGCAACCGTCTGCAAGGCAGTCCTTTATGAGATTGCGAAGCGGAGCGCCGCTGGACAGCGAGCCGAGCCCGAGGACTCGCACGTAGAGCGTAGTATCCTTCCGGGCGGTTTCCATGTAACCGCCGTAGAAGTCATCGCTGACCCTGCGATACTCGGGCAGCGACATTCTCCCGCTTCGGTGGCTGGACGAACCGCTCTTGCGGGAATGCTTGGATGTTCTGTCTTCCTGCGGCATACTCACATCATACTACCATCATTTAGAAACCGGTCAAAGCATAGGCCGAGGCGCATTCTCCCTCAAATCGGCCCGGTTGAGGCGGATTGGCATAATCGGAAATCTCTATTTTGTCGGCGTTTCCGCTTCTTCGGCAATCACTTCGAGTCTGCCGGAAGGAGTGCTGACGAAATGCCCCACTTTCACCGCACGCACATGCAGGGAACGCATCACGAGGAACCCCGCGAGGAACAGCAGCGATGAAACGCAGAAAACCAGATTGACCGAGTGCGTGGCCTCTTTCAGCCATCCCGCAAAAGGATAAGCTATCATTGCCCTGACCCCTGTCAGCGTGGCGTGCATCCCGGTGTACAGGGAAGCGTCCCGGCCCCCGCTGAAGAATATCGGCCCGATGCTCCATGTGATCATTACCCCGATCATCGAGAATGAATACCAGATGTGAGCCATGTAGCCGTAGCCGATGCTCGGCGATGCCAGGTACATCAGGGGGTACAGGGAAAGGCAAAGAAAGGAAACAGCCGCGACCCGGGTGGGCGTGCTCCTGTCAGCAACCGCCCCGAACAGCGGCCCGAAGACCATCGCCATATTCAGAATGGTGTTGGTGATTCCGAACTGCATATTTGATGCATTGAATTGCTCGGCGTAGAGCATTGGCAATACCGCGTTGCTGGTCATAAAACCAAGACCATACAGGAAGAATGCCACTTCGAAGGTAAGGAAATACTTGTCGCGCCGCAGTTGTCGCACAAGGAAAGTGAACGGCGACATGCACGTGCGGATGGTGAAGGTTCTGACCTGTCCGTATCGAAGGGGCCGGGCAGGGATCTTGCTGTAGATATAGAACGAGGCGGCCCAGAGAACGAGGGCGAACGGGAACAGCACCCGGACAAGGGAGGGATTGTGGTTGAGGAACAAGCCCCCGACGAAGGTCGCGGCGATATTCAGCAGCGCCGCGAACACCCCCACCGAGGCAAGGAACCTCGACCTCTCGCGGGGAACGTAGTTGCTCTGGTAAAGCGATGTCCGGGCGGGAGTTACGATAGCGGCTGCAAGGAATGCAAGCATCAGCCACAGCAGGAATATGCTGCCGGGCTCGAACACTGCAAAGCCAACCGCGGCCAGCAGCACAAGCACAACGGCGGCGCGGAACAACGGACGTTTGTCCCGGCCCTCGAAGAAGTAGCCCACAGGATAGGAGAACAGTTGCCCGAACGACACCGAAAGCCCGACCAGGGCGACCACCATGTCCGATGCGTTCAGGTCGCGCTTCAGGACATAGGCAGCATATGCGATGATGCCCACGGCCGCGCCTTCGAGTGCGGCGCAGACGACCTGCATTCTGAAGGTATGCTCCGCAAGGACCGCCAGGTCACCATGTTCATGGCTTCTGAAGAGCCCCCGGAGATAGGAAACGGGCGAAAAACGCAAACTCACTCCTGCGTGGTTCTCTCGGATCCGCGCGCGACGTAATCCCCGAACGGCCGCAGCGCGGCGATAACAGCCTTGACCCTGTCACACTTAACGGATTCGGATCGCGCGAGGCTGCTTGCGGGATTGAACTTCTTCCCGCGCAGGGAGGTAATCAGCAGCAGGCGGGAGATGCGGCTCGGGGAGTCCAGGTCCTTCAGCATGGCAGCCCGGACTTCCCGCTTCAATGCGGCAAGCTCCTCTTCACGCAGATCGCGCGCGGCGGTGCGGAATTCGCGCTTTATCAGGTTGACCGCGTCCGACCCGCGACCGGGAAGCACGGAGGACAGTATCGCGAACAGCCGCTTGTCGGGAGACACGAATTCGCCGTTGCCGTAGGCAAGCCCGCTCCCCTCCCGGAGCTTCATATACAGCCGCGACTGCGAGCCCGAAGACATAACACCCACTGCTGCGTTCAGTTCCGCACGGGTGCATTTGAACCCGCGTTCCAGCGCAAAGAAGACCGCGATCTGATCGCCTTCGCCCCTGCCCTCTTCGCGGACCCTGCGCGCGGTCCCGGGCGGGGTGAATGGCGCGACAATGCGCCGCCCGCTTCGGGCGCCATTACCCAAAAACCCGGACAGCCTGCTTTCCATGCAGGCAACCTCGACCGGGCCATCGGATACTGCCAGAGCCCTGCCCTTGCAGACTATGCGGCCATACAGCCGACGCAGCTTATTGAGCGTCAGCCCCTCCAACTGTTCAGGAGTACCGGAGAATGGCACGGCCAGAGGGTCTCCCTTCAGCAGGGCTTTGAAGGCGCTCAACATCGCACTGGCCGATGGGTCGGTCTGCAAGTGTTTCAGGAAGTAACCGTAGTTTGTCTTTTCGACATCGAACAGCTTCGCATCGAATGCCGGGTCAAGGAATGCCGGTTCCAGCAGGCTCTCGCGCAGGAGATGCCACACTTCGCCCTCGTACTTGCGGTCGGAAACCGCGCGGGGCGCGACGAAATACACCGTAAGCCCCAGGCACATCCCGTCGCCGTCCCGGAAAGCATCCCAGTCCAGGTTGGCGCCGTAGAGCCTGTCACATTCGGTGGTGAAATCGCGCATCGTCGGGAAGGACTTCGTGCCGCGTTCCATTATCGCCGCAAGAAGGTGCACATGCGCCGCGGGAGTGCCCTTGGGCGCGCGGAAAACCATGCGAAGAGACTGGGCACTGTGCCGGGGCTCGGAGCAAATTGCCAGCCTTACGCCACGCACCGGCAGGGAATAATGGATGTCCAGCGGGGCGATGTGAGGGGCTTCGGTCATAGTTCCTCCGGTGTTCCGTACAGCGCCAGCGCGGTGGAATTCGTTATCCGAACCGGGATTATCCTCCCGGCAAGAGACGCGTCGCCGTCAACTATCACAATACGTTCCTGGGGCGAACGGCCAATGAGCCGGGCGGCGTTACGCGGGGACGGCCCCTCGACAAGGACCTCCAGTGTTCGCCCGATCATCCTGTGGTTGTCTTCGGCAGCGATCTTCATATGGATTGAAAGGAGTTCGTTGTTCCTTGCAGCCTTCACTTCCGGGGGCACATCGTCGGGCATTCGCGCGGCAGCCGTTCCGGGCCGCGGGGAGTACTTGAACACAAACACCTGCTGGAAGCGGACTTCCTTCACCATGCTGACCGTATCGGCGAAGTCGGGGTCAGTCTCGCCGGGGTATCCCACGATGAAGTCCGACGCGAGCCCGATATTGGGGACGCGTTCACGCACTTTGCGTACCAGATCGAGGTAATGCTCGCGCGTGTAGCGCCTGTTCATCGAAGCAAGCACAGCGCTTGAGCCGCTCTGCGCGGGCAGATGCAGGTACGGGCAGACCTTGGGCAGAGCGAGCGCGGCTATGAGCTGGTCGGTCAGGTCCTTGGGGTGGCTCGTGACGAATTTCAGCCGCCGTATGCCGGGGATCTCGCTTGCAGACGCAAGCAGGCTGGAGAGCGAGGCATCCCCGCCCAGGCCTTTGCCGTAGGAATTGACGTTCTGGCCCAGCAGCGTGACCTCGATCACCCCCTGCGCGGCAAGCGCGCGGATTTCGTCCAGGATCTCGGCCGGGGGGCGGCTGCACTCCCTGCCGCGCACATGGGGCACAACGCAGTAGGAGCAGAAGTTATCGCAGCCGCGCATGATCGTCACAAATGCCTGGAAATGCGAGGTGCGCCAGTGAAGTCCGCTGACAGCATCGGGAAGCGAGTCGAGCCCTACGGCCACAAGGTGTGTCTGGCCCTGCGATGCTTCCTCGAGCAGACTGGGCAGCAGTTGGAATGAGCGTGTTCCGCAGACAATATCGAGGCCGGGGATGGTCTCGAACGCGTGCGCCGCTTCCTTTTCCGCGACGCAGCCTGCCAAAACGAGGATCTGGCGGATGCCATCGCGCTTGCGCCGCGCGAGCCTGCCCAACCGTGAGATGGCGCGGTCCTCGGCATGCTGACGCACAGTGCAGGTTACGTACACGACCGCATCGGCCCCGTCCTCGTCGCTGACGATGGAATGGCCCTCGGCGGCGAGGAGTTCCATAATCGCCGAGGCATCGGCGCGGTTCATCTGGCAGCCGAAGGGGACAACGCAGACAGACATGCCTGGTCCGGGATACGTCATAGGGGCAATTGTACCGGGCTATCTGAAATGAAGAATGAGGAAT
>JBAZOJ010000005.1:0-43571 GCA_041648755.1 Candidatus Brocadiia bacterium | reverse complement strand
CGAAGGCAACCAAGCCTGCTGAAGATGTTTTTGCCCCCCTCGGCAGTTCCCATCCGGGCAACCGGCGTCGGTGTCTCGCGATACCGGGCCGTTCCGTGCAAGTATTCCGAAATGTCCCTCGCCTGCCCGGTCGTGAATGAGTAATACGGCATGCCCCGGGTGATTGTCGTACGAGGCTCGGTGGCAATAAGAAGCGACACGAGATACTCGCGCCGCAACTTCTGAACGAGCGTGGTCAGGTCGAGACGGTCCGAGGCCGTATACAGGTCGGGCACCGAATGACACTCCGCGCATCCGAGCCTTGAAACAAGAATGCGCCCCTCGTCCGGTCCGCCCGTCTTCGCGGTGGTGTACCTTTGAGAGTGACACATCGTGCACGAGGAGCGCGCAGCCTCCAGAAGCCCGACTCGGGGAGTGCGGCGGTCGGGAATGAGGTGGGCTTCGGAAACGCGGAGCGACCGCCCGTTTGCGTCATGGCAGATTGTGCAGCCGAAGACGGTTACCGGGTGTGCGCGATGGTATTCGTTCTTTGCTGCCACGTCGGCCAGAAGGTGACAGGTAACACATCGGTCGGCCCTTCCGGCCGTGGACACATAAATCTGCTCGATCGCAGGGCGTACAGAGCTCTTAGGATTCAAGGACCGGAAATCCGCAATCCACCCCGGATTGAGTTCAACCCAAGCCATTGCGGCCGCTGCGGCGCAGCAGGAAACAAGCCCTGCCAGCAGCAGCGCTGTCCATCGCGTCAAGTTCCTGACCGCCGGTTCGTCCTTCACGGATACGATTTTAACCTCCTGAGCCCGCTCGGCAACTAACTCCTTGACAAATGGTCCTCCTCGGGTAATCTCAGTGCCCTCTGTCCTACGAAACTACAAGTCAGGGATATTGTTACGCCTTTCCTTGCGGGGACCGAGACGATGATTCTCGGCTCGTCGAGGGTCAAGGGCTCGACGATACTGAAAACGGCCTTAGAATAGAGCGATAGTTGCGATAATGGACGATTTCGTCTTTGCGCAACACTGTGGCGTTTTTCCCGTCTAATGGGATAGCAGTTGAAGGGACTTCATGGAGCGCGACGAGTGGCTTCGCCGGGTGCTGGCGACGGCAAATAATGTCCTCGACATGTTCGAGGAGTCTATATCCGCCGCCAGAGGGAAGGTTATTTTCCGTGACTTTGTGCTCGACAAGGTCGAGGCTTACATTGCGGAATCGTCCGTTCTGGAGAGCGACTTGGGCGACTACATACGATATTCAGGAGTTTTAGCGAAGGACCCTTCCTGGTGGCGAGACCTGAGTGATTGGGACTCGGTTCAATACTCTGTGTCCTTTCACTGTCTGTCCGAGGATGTAACTGACATGATCTGCTCAATAGTAGAGGGCAATGCCCCGCGGAATAGCTCGCCTCTGAACATCGAGGCCGAAAAGAGCCCGGATGAAGACTGAAGACGAAATCGCGATAGAAAAGACTCTCTCGGGCGAAGCAAGCGCCTTTGGCGACATCGTCACGCGGCACCGCTTCGCCGTGATGCGGCTTTGCCTCTTCGTTTGCGGCGAGCATGACACAGCCAGTAACATGGTGAAGAGAGCCTTTCTTGCTTTCGCGAACAACATTGTCCAGTTCCGGGCAAAGGGCGATATGCATCCCTTCCTGGTTGACGCTGCCGCGCGAGAAATCCTCCTTTGGGCAAAGCGCGGGAGTCCGCCCGTCAGCAGAATCGAGGATAACAAGCAGAAGCTTGTAGATTCCTTCTTCATCCCGGCGGATGGCATGGCCAATCTTGAGGGAAGGAGCGTGCAGGAATTCCGCGACTACTGCATAAGAGTGACCGAGGCCCTGACAAAGATTCCGTCACTGACCAAGCTCGTAGTCGCGCTCAAGTTGTTTGAGACCCGCTCTTTCAATAGCATCGCATTGGTCCTCTCGATTCCGGAGACCGAGGTCCGAGAACACGTGGACCTGTTCCGCAAATCCGTCCTTGGAGCGAACTGATGGCCAAGCAGAGCGAATGCCGAAGGCTTGAGCGTCACATCAGCGACTATGTATTCGGCGAAATGCCGATGCTGTTACGAGCCGAGATGGACGATCATCTCAAGGAATGCCCCGACTGCAGCCGCAAAGTGGCCGATGTGGCGAAACTTCGCGACCGTATTCGCAGTGTCTACTCCTGCTTCGCTCCACCAGACAAGTTGTCTGACGAGATTATCAAGGGACTACCCGACCCCAAGCGACTGCTTTCCATTCCGCGCTTCGGCGAAATAGCCGTCGCTATGGGAATGGCCGAAGAATCACAGATTCAGGAAGCCTTGCGTGCCCAGTCGAAACTGAGATCGACGGGCGAGGAGGAGCAGATCGGTTCCCTTTTGACCAAAGCGGGCGTCATCAGCGAGAAGGGCGTGGCACAAATCCTGAAAGTGCAGGAAGACCAAACCCGGCCTCAGACCCTCGGCGGATTCGAGATACAGGAACAAGTGGGTCGCGGAGGCATGGGCGTTGTATACCGCGCGAAACAGCTCAGCCTGGACCGCAACGCTGCGGTGAAGGTGCTGTTCCCAAGGCTTGCCGCCGACCGGAAATTCGTTGAAACCTTCCTGCGTGAGGCTCATTCAGTTGCACAGCTCAGCCACCCGAACATCATCGGCGGAATCGACTGCGGAGAGCAAGACGGGTACATATATTTCGCCATGGAGTTTGTGGATGGCCCCACACTCCGGCAATGGCTGAAGAAAAACGGGAATATGCCGGAGAATCTGGCGCTCGAGCTTGGGATTCAGATTGCATCCGCGCTCGAGTACGCACGAAAGCAGAACCTGATACATCGAGACATCAAGCCCGACAACATCATGATCGATTCGACCGGCATGGCCAAGGTCTGCGATCTCGGGCTCGCAAGGCGAGGCGAGGAAGACATTCTCGCCGAGCAGGGGCAGGTGTTCGGAACGCCTCATTACCTATCGCCGGAACAAGCGAAGGGCGAGGCGGATCTGGATTGCCGCTCCGACATATACTCGTTCGGTGCGACACTTTATCACCTGGTGACGGGGACCACGCCATTCACTGGCAAGGACTCCCAGGAGATAATGTCAAAGCACGTCAACTCCACGGTCGAGCCACCTCGCACAAGGAACGCTCAAGTTTCTGAAGGTCTGGACGCCATTATCTTGAAGATGATGGCGCGCGACCGCGATCAGCGATATCTGACTCCGTTGGATGTTCAGCGAGACTTTGAGCTCCTCAAAGTTCACAAACGTCCTGCGGCCCTGACAGAAAAGTTCATTCGCGAAGGCAAGCTTGACCCCGCCACTCTATCAAGAAGGGGTCCGTCTGCGTTGGTGATATTCCTCGCTGTGGCGGCGGCCCTTGTAGCAGTACTGGGTGGCGTCGCAGCATTTGGCGGCTTTGGCAGTTCTCCAACTCCTACACCAAAACTGTCACATAAGCCGAGTTTCTCGATTCGACCTTCTCCAACGCCAACTCCAAAAGTCTCACTGCTGCCCGGGGAGTTGACGAGAGCCTATGACGACCTGCTATCGCTTCTCGCTTCCCGGCCGGATGCATACAAAGACATCCTTGACAAGGCTGGGAGAATCAAAGAGAATTTCCCAAATACTCAGCCAGCGTTCGATGCAGCCAGAATTTTCGAGGAAACAAAGGCAAAGCTCGAGAATGCAGCCAACATTGAGGTGGCCAAACGCAAGACTGCCGCGCAAACCGCTGTCACCTCGGGGAACTTCTCTGCTGCGCTCACGGCATTCGATGACTTCCCGGAAGCTCTGAAGCCCGCCCAGGCCTACGCCGATGTGATTGCAGCCAAGAGGCAGGTCTATAAAGATATCGAGGCTGCTCTGGCCGGGATAATCGCGGAGGCTCGGAAGCTGAGCGATTCACGTGATTTCTCGGCTGCCGAGAAGAAATTGTCAGATCTTATTGCGGTATTGCCTGAGGAAATGCGGACTCCCGTCAACCGCGCTCTGGTTGAGATCCGGGACGCACGAAACAAGTATATCTCGCGTGAAGGCAAGCAGATTCTCGCCAAGCTGCTGGACTTGACGCTTGACGGGAATGTCGCTGAAGCCCGGAAGCTGTTGGACAAGACTTTAGGCGACCCGCTGTTCCAGCCCATGAAATCCGACCTCGACGACGTCGGCCGTTACATCCAGCGATTTGAGCGGGCAATCGGTGCCGCCATAGATTATCTTCGCGAACTCAAAGACAAACGCGTCACCATATACACGAAATCCGACTTGCGCGAATCCGACTACAAGGTTATCGATGTCAAGGATGACGGGACCATCGAGGCAATGGAGTATGTTCAAGGCAATCCGAAGCGGACGATCGCGTTCGCAGACATCGCCGCATCATCGGTGGTTGTGTTTGCCCGAAACAGGATCAAGAAGATTCCCGACACCAAGGATAGAGGCGAACGTTACCTGGATCTCGCCATATACAGCCTGTTTTGCGATCTTGGCCGCGACGCGGAGGAAGATTCCAAGGCTGCCGCAAAGCTGGGCGTTTCAATTGATGAGTACAACGAGACCAAGGACCGATTCCGCCCGATGATCCTCAATCGCTTCGCCACCAAAGCTTTGGAGGCCTATGATGCAGCCGCAGCTTCGGGAAACGACCAGGAGATAATGCGTCTGGGACAAGATCTGCTTGCACGATATGGCGAGACAGAAATCGTTGATGCCCGCCGCGCGGAAATTACGGCGCGGGTAGCCCGAGCGAAGATCATGAGTTCAGGTGTGTTCAACCTCTTCAAGGCGAAAATTGACGTCGAGTCGGGCGAGAAAGTCACTTGGCTCTACGACTTCTCCTCCCCTGCCCAGCTTGAGGATTTCTCTTTTGACCCTGATGTATGGTCGGTTGCCGACGGAGCGCTGAGCAGTATCGAAGATCCGACGTATCGCCGGGGAATCAATCACATTGTACCGTTCACCGGCGATGTGGAGTACAACTTCGAATACGGTGTAAAGGCGTCGAATTCGATGTGCGTGCGCATCGGTGGCAACTGGCTGGGCGTAAATTCATTCAACGGAATGGCAGGCCTCGCACCTGTCTACGACATCGTCAAGCAATGGAGCATTTTCTCCGTGAAGAAGACCGATTTCTCCTTCTGGGGCGATGGAAAGTACGAGAAACTCCGGTATATCTGCTCTGCGGGCAATGTCCGATTCCTGGCCAGCGACAAGGAGATACTCTCCGGCGCCGTGCCCGGGACTCCCTGCTCTTTTGAGTTCAGGGACCTTTCGTTTGCTCATTTGAAGAACCTGCGCATCTCGGGCAAAATTGATGCCACATGGCTTGCGGCTGTCGCGGATACCGCCCGAAAAATGGCCGAAGGCAAACTGGTGCGCGGAATGGCCAAGAGTGTTTACAACGACCTCAATTTCGGAAGGCGTGTCGAACGCACAGTCGTCAACTCCTTCAAGGAGTATTTCGAAGTATCCCCGACCCCGAAGATCAAAGGCTCGACCTATTCGCTCAAATACGAAGGCTACCTGCTGGTTCCGGTGACCTCTGACTACGTGTTTACCATTTCAACTGGCGCCAGGACCAGGCTCAAAATCGATGGGCTCCTTGTGCATGACAATATTCAGGCTCGTGACAATCCTCCCCGCAATCTGGAGGTCAAGACGAAGATGGAGGCCGGGCTCCGAAAATTCGAGTTGTTCGTTTCGAACGAGGACCTGCCGCACCAGACTCTGCACGTCTCGTTCGACTTCGGCACACTCGGTAGCGGGTTGATCACGCCCTCGATGATGTTTTCAGACAAGGAGTAGCCGCTCCGTGGTATAGTCTTCTCAGGCACCCGGAGGAACAAAGATGACCGACAAGCCTTTGATGAACGGACATTCCGCCCCCAACTTCTCGCTGGCAAATCAGGATGAGCGTTTGATCTCCCTTTCAGAGCACCACGGCAGGTACGTGGTTCTGTACTTCTATCCGAAGGACGATACTCCCGGCTGCACAACCGAGGCAAAGGACTTCACTTCCCGGATCGACGAGTTCAGGAAGGCCGGAGCGGAAGTAATTGGCGTGAGCCCGGATTCCACCCAAAGCCATCTCCGTTTTTGCATCAGGCACGACTTGAAGCTGAACCTCCTGACAGACCCCGATCACAAAATCTGCGACGCCTACGGCGTATGGCAAATGAAGGAAATGCACGGTCGGCAGTACTATGGAGTTGTCCGGAGCACATTCCTGATTGACCCGCACGGAAAGATAGTCGGAGAATGGCGCAACGTGAGAGTTGATGGACATGTCGAAGAAGTGCTCGCACAACTGAAGGGGCACATTGTCAAGTAGGGCTCGGGGGGCTTTTTCAAACCGGAAACCGCAAGTCGGGTCTAAATAGCGCCCTCTACGGGCTCAAATATGATCGGATTCCAGAAGGCTGTCACCGTGCTTTTTCCGATTACCGTGCTTCTGTGGCTCGGAGCAGGAAGCTGGTTCTTTGCCCGTTACCATTATCAGCAGCAAATGATGGACACGAAACGGCCCTATCGCGCAGCCGTTGGACCAATCAAAGAGCCCTTGCACCAATCGTACATCATCTTCCTCTCCGGACAGCGCTCAGGAAGGGACGAGTTGTCGATAATCCCTATTCCGTCGGGCGGTTACAGGATTGAGAACCGCCTGAAATACCAGATATCACTGGGTGTGTTGAAGACTGACTGCGAGACGGACTTCGACCTGTTGATCACGCCTGCCTACGACCTTGACTCTTTCAAGGTATCCGTGCGCTCCGGCGCAACGGATTTCTCCTTCGATGGCAGGATTGTGCGAAAGCAAGGCGAGGGAGCACTCATCGAGATTGCCTTCATGCTGGGTACAAAGCTCTTGGACAAGATGACCATGCCCGCCCCTGAGGGGTTCAACGTCGCCGACTCCTTTATGATGGTAATGCATCCCGGCCCTCCCAAGCCCGGCACAAAATGGTCGTCGCAGACAATTGACCCCGTTTCCAGGCAGTTCCAAGAGGTGCTCTTTTCCGTCCTCGATCGCGACGAATTGCCGGGCACTCAAGGCCGGGTCTTCGCCTATCCGATCAAGGCCGAGGTCGGCACGCAGATCTTGATGACATACGTGGACGACACAGGGGCTGTCCTCTGGGAAGAGGCTCCGTACGCGATAACCCTGGTTCGTGAGGACATTGTGAACATGCCGCATTTCGCGTTCCCGGGCTCATCTCGCTGATCAGGAAGTGGAGGGACTTTGGAGCCGACAATCCACATCGCAAATGTAACCAAGCGGTTCGGAAATAAGACGGCCGTGGATAACATCACTCTCAAGGTTGAGCCGGGGAGTGTGTATGCTTTTCTTGGCCCCAACGGGGCCGGAAAAACCACGACCATCAAGATGATGACCGGACTTCTGCGACCGGACAGTGGCGCCATCTCCATCTGCGGCCGCGACATCCGTTCGGACGGATATGAAGTCCGCAAGAGGATTTGCCTTATCCCCGACGAGCCCTATCTTTACGACCGCCTGAGCGGAAGGGAATTTCTCCTGTTCGTTGGAAAGCTGCACGGGATGGCTCCTGAGTTGTTGGCGAGACGCATCGGCGAAATGAGCGAGATATTCGGTACGAACGACTTTCTCGACGAACCGGCGGGCAGTTACTCGCACGGAATGAAGCAGCGCGTAGTGGTGATGTCCGGACTGATGCATGACCCCGAGGTGATTATCCTCGATGAACCGATGGTCGGCCTGGATCCGCGGCTTATACGCCGTTTCAAGGACATTCTTATTGAGCGCACGCGCACCGGGGCAACCGTGTTCATGTCCACGCACAATCTGGCCGACGCGACTGAAATGGCGAATCTGGTGGGCATCATACACATGGGCAGCCTGATCAAAGAAGGCACGCTGGACGAAATTGTGCAAGAGCGGGGACACAAGAACCTTGAGGAGGTTTTCCTCTCCTTGACGGGGGATTAGCGCGAAATGGATGAAATTGCGGGACTCCTGAAGATATCGTTCCTCCAAGGTCGCCGGGCAATAACCGACACGGTATTGGCTTCCCCGCGGCGGGCGGCAATCGCCGCAGTCCTGTGGTCATTGTTCTGGGGATTGCTGTTCCTGCTGTTCCAGGGAGGCTGGAATTTCCTGGAGAAATCGGATTTCCGCATCATCCGGGACGAAATCGCCTTCGTAAGCTGGACTCTCTTCTTCTTCCCGCTGCTGGTAATGATTGCCTTTTCGAACTCGATTATTTCTTTCTCCAGCCTCTTTCAGAGCAAGGAGACCGAGTTGCTGTTGACCCGCCCGATTTCTGATGGGGCGGTGTTTGCGCACAAGATGAGAGAGTCTGTGGGGTTTGCCACCTGGGCTACCCTTTTCATCTCCCTCCCGCTGTTAATGACGTACGGAATGCACTACGCCAAATCGTTGTGGTTCTACGTAGCGGCGGTCGCGCTGTTTTGCCCGTTTGTTCTTCTCGCCGCGGCTGCGGGAACGCTTGTTGCCTTACTTGTGGGAGTGTTTCTTCCACGAAGGAGGGCATTCCTGGTCTGGCTGATGGTCTTCGTAACAGGAATTGGCGGATGGAAAGTGGTCGAGTTCTTTGCCACGGGAAAAAAGGCACTCTCATCCAGTGAACAAGGACTGTGGCTGCGTGAAGTGTTCGACAAGGTGTCTTTTCTGCGGTCAGACCTGCTCCCCTCCGGCTGGATGGCCAAGGGAATTACTTCCGCCGCTTCGGGCGTCTGGTCAGAGTACCTGTTCTACCTTGCGATTGTGGGAACAACTGCCCTCTTCCTTACTCACTTGACCCTCTTGCTTGGCGGTCTTCTCCTTCGTTCAGCACGTCAGCGAGTTGAGAGTTCCAATTCTGCTGTCAACTACAATGCGAACGGCTGGTTCACGTCGCTCCTGCGCAAGGCGCTTTTCGGCTTTTCCGCGGTCTCTCGCGAGACAATCGTGAAGGACATGAAGTCCTTCGCCCGGTCACCAGGGCAGTGGACGCAGTTCCTCATCTTCTTCGGTCTGCTGGGCTTCTATGTCATGAACCTGCGGACCTTCAACTATCACGTCCAGAACGACTACTGGAAGATGCTCATTTCCACCACTAACCTTGCGGCAACCGGGCTGGTGCTCGCTTCATTTACTTGTCGTTTCGTGTTCCCGTTGATCAGCCTGGAAGGGAATCGAATCTGGGTCCTTGGCCTCGCACCAATCTCACGCAAGAGCATTGTGATGGGCAAGTTCTGGTTCTCTTTCCTCGGATCATCCGCAGTGTCTCTGCTCCTGATTGTCTCTTCCGACCTGCTGCTGAATCTTGACCTGCAGATCCTCATCATCCACAATGTAACCATGGTTCTGATCTGCTATGGCCTGTCAGGCTTGTCCGTGGGGCTTGGGGCTCTGTTCCCCAATTTCAAGGAGGAGAATCCTTCTCACATTATTTCGGGATTTGGCGGGACGGTCAACCTGGTTTTCTCGCTCGCATACGTACTGGTTACGGTCGCCATGGTTGGAGTACCGTTCCAGTTGGCCGCGCATCGGCACGATGGACACGCATTGTTGATTCTGTTGGGTGGAATGGGAGCAGCCGCGCTTCTTGCCCTTGCAGCGGGATATCTGCCGATGAAATACGGGATCCGGGCGTTCGAAAACGCCGAGTTTTAGCTGCCCTTGGGCGCCTGTTTCTCTTCCATCTCGCGCGCGAAAGTATTGACACTCGCCGTTTTGCCCCCGACCAGCATCGTATCGCCTTCCTCAAACTCGGTGTCTGCAGAAGGCCCCACAATTGTCCGGGTCTTTTTGTCCTTTGCCGACATCCTCTTTATCCCGATGACGTGTACATGGTACTTGCGCCGAATGTCCAGGTTCTTCAAGTCCTTGCCGACAAAGACGCTCGGAACCGTTACCTCGACGATGGCGGAGTCGTCGCTTATCTCGAATCTCTCGAGTAGCCCGGGATACAGCAGGTAATTCGCTAAGCGCTTGGCCGATTCCGCTTCGGGGAAAACCGCCTCGGTCGCGCCAACTTTCTTGATTGCCTCCGCCGCTGCCTCACTGTTGACTTGGGCGATGATCTCTTTCAGGCCGATGTTCTGCAGGTGGCTCACCAAGAGTACAGTCACGTCGAGATGGCGCGCAAGGCCGATGACCGCGACATCGAACTCTCTCACACCGAGTTCGTCCATAACTTCGAAGTCCAGCGCATTCGCGACCACCGCATGAGAGATGGAATCTGCGATCTTCTGAATTATCGATTCACTCTCATCCACGGCCACGACATTGTGGCCAGCTTTCGCAAGCTGGATGGCAGCGCGGAAAGCGAACTCGCTGAGCCCGAAGAAAATGTAGGAACTCATAGGCCCCCTATCCGATCATCACCTTCTCCTCTGGCAGGGAGTAGGCAACTGGCCTTCTCCGCGCCACGAGGGAAGCGGCAATGATCAACGGCCCTACTCGGCCGACAAACATGACAAGAACCAGGATTAATCTGCCCAGATCAGACATAGCAGCAGTGATTCCGGTCGAAAGCCCCACTGTGCCGATTGCCGACGTCACCTCGAACAGATGATCAAGGAACTGCCCTTTGCCCAAACCAGAGGCGATGTCTTTGTGCGGTGTGCTGCCAAATTCAGAGGTTTGAAGAGCAATCACGGCAACCACGACTATGGCAACGTATACAGCCGCCAGAGCGGCCGCCCTGGACATTGTTTCGATACTTATTCGACGGCGCATCAGCTCAGCGTCCTTTCGGCCGCGTATTCGCGACATGACACTGGCCCAGATTACGGCAGCCGTTGTCGTTTTTATTCCGCCTCCTGTCGAACCAGGGGAAGCTCCGATGTACATCAGGATGATCATCCCCAGAAGCGTGGTGTTCGTCAGAGAAGCCATATCGACAGTGTTGTAACCCGCGGTCCTGGCCGTGACCGATTGGAACAGGCATACGATGGGCCATTGATACCAGGGCAATCCGGATAGAACGTTGTTCCACTCGAGGATGAGGAAGAACAGCGCTCCGCCTACGATAAGTATAAGAGTCGTTAGAAGCACCACTCTGCTCTGATACGACAGCTTGGCCCATACATTCCTCAACCGGAATTTCGACATCCCCTCCCATACGTCAGCAACTACCAGGAACCCGATCCCCCCGGCAATAATCAGCGCCATGATCACAGCGTTGACAATGAAGTCGCCACGATATCTGACAAGATTGTCGGGGAAAAGGCTGAAGCCGGCATTGCAGAACGCGGAGACTGAATGGAAAAGACCGCACCACACCGCTTCCCGAAAACCCATATCGAAAAGGAAGCGTATCGTCAAGATCACCGTCCCTATGCCTTCACACACTACGGTGAACATTATCACCCTTCTCAGTATCTGCTGAGGCTCTATTGCCTTCAAGGCGCCGATCGTCTCGCTGACCATGAAACGATCCAAGGGTGAGGCCTTCTTGCGCAAGGAAACCCACATCCAGTTGGACAAAGTGAGAATGCCCAACCCGCCAAGTTGGATCAGGAGCAACAAGGCCAATTGGCCGACGAATGTGAATCTCGTACCGACATCAACGACTGTCAATCCGGTGACGCAGACGGCAGAGGTCGAAGTGAAAAGGGCGTCGATCAGATTGATACCCTGGCCGCCGGTGCAGACAGGTCTGAGAAGAAGCCATGTCCCGGCCAGAACAAGGAATACGAAGGTGAACACCAGCAGGCGGGCGGGAGAGGGCCATCTAACCATCCAGATCATATGGAGACTCTCACTGTGAAAATTCCGCGTTGGGCGCACTGCCTCGTCAAATCAGTGAAAGAAGCAGAAGGAGAGCACTTATGAAAACTACCGTACTTGCCGCTATCGCGTTTCTGGCTGTCCTCGCATATGCGCCCCCGGCAATGGCGGAAACTCATCAAAACTCCGGATCCACTCGGGTTCGAGAAGGCGACAGAGACCGGGATCGCGACCATGATCGCGACAGAGGTGGAAGAGGGGGCGACCATAGAGGGGCTCGCGTCGAAGTCAAGATATGGGTGCCCGGTCATTACGAAATCAGCGTTGAACGAGTCTGGGTTTCCGGTTACTACGTGACTGAAATAATCCCGGCCCGCTATGAGCGCAGAAGGGTGCAGGTGTACGATCCAGAGTCCGGCGAAACCTGGTACGAGGAACGAGTGGTTCTCATCGAGCCCGAACACGTTGTGCGCCGCTGGGTAGAGGGCTACTGGCAGACACGAGAAGTAAGAAACTGGGTTCCCGGTTATTGGAGAATCGAGATTCGTTAGGTGGATTGGGGTGGCCTCCTTGGCCCCTAATATAGCGAAGCGACGCAAAAACGCAATAAGCGAAGGGCTTCCTCGATAGGAAGCCCTTCGCGATTGAGCCGGGGAACAGCCACTTGCCGAGGCGCATTGACCTGCGCGTAACATCTGCTAAAATACGGGCTTATGAATCAGATCGAGCCCAGGCACGAAACAGAAGTCGAGCGGATAATCTCCTTGGTCGCCCACCAGGTGAACCACAGGAATACTTTCTTGTTCCGGCTTCTATCGGAGAGACCGATCCGCGAACTGCGGCTCGCGATCGACCTTTTTAAGGCGCTTCAGTACAAAGACGCCGTCGCCCAGTTCGTTCAGTTGCTTTCGAGGAATATCAGCCCCGACTACTGTCACATGGTTATGTGCTACATCGCCCGTGCATATGCCCACATGGGCCTGCTCCACTCCGCGGAATCCGTATTTGACGAGGCCCGGAAGATACCGCTCCCTCAGCACTATCTCGCGACGAGCGTCTCGATAGAAGATGAGACCCGGAAGGACATCAGCCTTTGTCGGAGTCGCTTCCCGTCCGAGGATATTCCGGCCGCCTGAACCTCCCCGTCTCCCTCAACTGCGACCTGTAATCCTTGACTTCCGGCGGCTCCTTGCCGCTGACAATGCACAGCAGAGCTCCGCCTACTCCGAACAAAATCCCTATCGCGGCAAGTACTACAAACACATCGAAGACAGAGGGGTAGTCGAACGCATAGTACTGCATCACTGATCGGTCGTATGCAACCCGTCCGCGGACGATATCCGAGCCATAGGCCGATGCCACCATTGCGGCAGGATTCGCTGCAAGCAGAACTTCAATCGTAGCCGCTCGGTTGTGCGATTCCTCCTCGATAAGCGAGTTAAACAGCACCAGATCGAACATGAACAGGACCATCAATGCAAGGATTATCAGCCTTCGAATATCGTACAGAAGGCCGAGGCTCTGAAGGAAGGACTCCATGCCCCAAATCAGCACGACCAGCCCAAAGACATACAGCCCGGAAAGCAGCGCGCTGGAACCTACTCCCCCCGCAAAGGCAAATACGCCCTGAGCAAGCATGAGCGGCAGGACGTAAGAGATTCCCGTTTCCAGTAGCGGTCGCACGCTCAAAGGGGGCTCGCGGCGCGGACAAGCATACAGAAAGGCGAATGGCGCAAAGAAGGCGCCAACCTGTGCAAGGAAATAGGCGATATCCTTGGATTGCCGACCTGAAGGAATTGTCAGACCGAGAACAAAGACATCAATCATCTCCCCAATGATCATGAAAGAAATGAACACGGCCACCGGGTACCAGATGCTGGGACGGTATGGGGCGGGGAGAAAGTAGCGGAACAGCTTTCTCACTGTCTCTTGCCTTCTCTGACCAGAGTGAGGAGCACCAGAACGCCTGTCCCATCTGGAGGACAGATGGCGGGATTAGCTACGTACAAATCGTCGCTGTTCCAGTTGTCATCTCCGTTTTGGATGACGCAGGAAGCCTCGAAGAACACGCCCACCAGACTTTTCGAGAAATTCGCCACCCAGATTTCCGACCCGCTATCCGGATCAACGTATGTATGGCTGTTCGTGTAAACCCACAGATTCTCTCCCATGGGTTGGTCGCTCTGTTGATTCAGCACAAATTCCTCTGCCCGGCGATGTACAAGGTCGCCTTTGGCGCCAAGGTGAAAAACCTCTATTCTGAACAGTGGCCAGACGTCGCTACGGCGGGTTTGATCGTTGAATGACCGTGAGTCCATGCTGTCCGGAATGGCCGCCCCTGCACCAATCAAGGCAATGTTGAAGTTCACGGGGGCAACATCGGCCCTGACAAGGCTCTCGTAGTCCTTCCCGCCATGGCCTACAATCAAGTACTCCATCCGGCCTTGTGAACAGGATATCGCTCCTGACATCAGGACTTGCCGCGTTTTCAGATTCACCATGAGGGGAAGCGCCCCGTTTGTCATAGGAGGCGCTATTTCCTTGAAGCCCTCTGCTTCGGGGACAACACGTTTGTAGTCTGGCCGCGGCTGCGGCGTGGGAGTCATCGAAGGAGGAACGCTCAGGGGTGGCGTCATGGTAGAAGCGGAGGCAGGCATCGGAGGCGGAGTGGGAAATAGAATATTCCCGCCAACCACGAACATTATGGCGATGGCTGTTGACAAGATCAAGTAGCCAAGTCGACCTCTCACATCCATATGTTCGCCTGCCTACTCGTCGTGTTCATTTTTTTCCGCGCTTTCACGCGATGCACGTGGGTGACCAAGCCAAACGAAAAGACCGAGAACAATGCTCACGAGCGCATAGGCGGCAAAGACCGATAGCAGTAGATAACCAGGATAGGCGACAAGGGCGAAGACCACCAGGGCGACTACAACCATCCTGGACAGGGTCAATCTCCCGGAAAGCAATTTGTTGCCCAAGTGGGGAAACGGGACGCGTGATACCATCAACAGGCCAATAACAAACGCTGACAACGGGGCGAAGTGCATAATCTGCCTTGCCCAGAAGTCGGACGGCAGGGAAGTCTGGACAAGAATCGCGCCAGCAATCAAACCTGCGGCAGCCGGAGTGGGAAGCCCTGTGAAGAACATCGTCGGTTCGCCGGTCTTCTTGCCTGTACCGACATTGTAACGCGCGAGCCTCAGAGCAGCAAAGACTGCGTATCCCGCGCAGAGCATCATCCTGGCGCGTTCGCCGATGATATACAAGGCGGCATCGTTAAAGGACAGCGCCTCAACAAGGAGCGCGGGAGCGACCCCGAAACTGATCATGTCCGCAAGTGAATCGAGTTCCTTGCCGAAGTGAGAAGTAGTACCCGTAAGCCGCGCAATTTTGCCGTCCAGAACGTCGAAAATCATCGCGATGAAGATCAGCCATGCCGATATGGCAAGGGCGTCGGCTGGCTGCTGACCAAAGCCGGCAATATCCGCTCCGCCTTTCAGGCCAATGGCTTTCGCAGCAAACCATAGCGATCCAAGACCGCAAATCAGGTTGCCCAGCGTGAACATTGCCGGAATGGCGCTGGATCTTCTCATTTCACTCTCGCAAGTGTGTCCGCACCGGCCCGTACGCCTTCGCCGAGCCCTACGGCGGGTTCGTCTCCAAACCCCTCTGGAATGTACACCTCAACCCGGGAACCGAATTTTATCATGCCTATGCGTTGTCCCTTGGCGACCCTGTCGCCTTCTTTCACCCCGCACACTATCCTGCGAGCCACAAGTCCCGCGATCATCTTCACGCAAATCCTACCACATCGTGGGTCATCCGCAACAATCCCTATCGTCACGCGTTCGTTATCACTGAAGGCACGTGGGTCGCGCGCATCGAGGAATTTGCCGCTTGTGTGCCTGACGAACTCGACGACTCCACCTACGGGTGCCCGGTTAACATGAACCGAGAAAACGTTCATGAATATCCCGTACCTGCGAGCACCGCACCGCAAGTACTCCTGCTCCTCATAGCTGGAAATATCAGTCAAGACACCGTCGGCAGGAGAGATGACCGTCCGATCCGGCTCCAGAGGCGTCCTCTCGGGGTCTCTGAAGAATTGGACGACAAAACAAAGAGCAATGATCGGAACAGGTGTCGCATAAGGAAAGAAGATCACAAGCGCCGCCGTTGCGCCAAGCAACAGCACTGAAAGGCCAATCCACTCGCGAGCGCCATAGGGTGACAGCCTCACAGCTTGGGGCTCCGGACCGAATTCGGCCCCTGTCGTTCACAAATGTACTTATAGAGATCTGGCCTGCGCTCGCGGTAGATGTCATTGGTGGAACGGACCTCCCGAAGCAAGTCGAAGTCAATCCGGCCAATCAGGACATCCTCATCGTCGCGCGCGCGCGCAATGAGATCACCTTTTGGTCCCCAAAGCGAGGACATCCCCGCGTAGGAACTCTTCTCTTCGCTGGAATCCCCTTTGCGGTTGGTCAAGGCAACATATACCTGGTTCTCAAAGGCGCGAGCCTTGCCGATGATTTCCATGTAGGTGGGATCGCTCAGAGGAGGCTTGGGCCAACTGCACGGCCACACAATGACATCTGCTCCCTGAAGCGCCATTATGCGTGCGGCCTCAGGGAATCTACCGTCAAAGCACACCATAACGCCTATTTTCAGCCCTGAGATCTCTATCACCCGGAGGTCCGGCCAGGGGGTGAAGGACGAATCGCCGTGCCACCAGCGATGCAGCTTCCCGAAAGCTACTACCCCGATTGCTGATGCAATGACATAGGCGTTGTAAAGAGACCCGTCTCGCTCAAGCACCATCCCGAAGCCAATCGTTATGCCGCGCTCCCGCGCAAACTCACGCATCCGGCCCACGATAGGGCCATCGAGATGTTGGGCAAGTTCCCGAAAACGGGCCTTGGCATAACCGGTTACCGCAAGTTCAGGCGCAAAAACAAACTCGGCGCCCTCGTCAGCGGCCGCTGACGCTGCTGCTACAATTGCGGCCTCATTCACGAGTGCCTCGCCGGACTCGACCTCGATATTGAGAAGCGCGATCGCTTTGCTTCTGCTCATAGCTCCTTCAACGATATCCTGATGGTCTTCATGGTCTTCCCGCCCTTCTCGAATTTGACGGCCTCAGAGACTCGCCACTTAACCACCCAGATGACCTTTTCAGCGTCCGCTATGACAGGCACCTTGTCCCGCATATGCAGGGGGATCTTCGCGTCACGCAGAAAGGAGGCAAGCCTTCGTGGCTTCTGCTGGCCAAGAGGCCAGAATGTATCTTCAGGGCGTGGGTAACGGAACACTATCGGGAGCACGATCTTGTCGCTATCGACGAACTCCTCGAGGTTCGTCTTCTGCTCAACGAACTTGTCCATGAAATCATCATGGAACGGGAGTACTTGTGTTCTGATTGAGCCAACTCCCGGCACAGCAATCGAACCCGGAACAGGTATGACGACTTCCTTCCGGGTGTCAATCTCCTTGCGCTTCTTCTCCTCGACGTTATTCTTCTCCCATTCGGCGCGATGCATAATCTCCAGCAGGAGCCCTCTGCGAACCGCCATGAACCCGTCCGGCAGCATGCATTGAGCTTCAGGCCTCTCACTGTACACAAGAGAGAATATCGCCTGAATGTGCCTGTAGTCGTTGGCTCCGCGAATGCTCAACTGCCCCAGGAGGCGGGACAGAATCTCCTGGGCGATTGCAGGATGCCTCTTGCGCAGTTCGCCGATCTTCAGCGATGCATGGGCTGTGCCTCTCTCTGACACAACTATAGGATAGTTCGTAACGAGTACCTCGGAAAGGTAGCTGTCGAGTGTAAGCATCTGATGGCTGAGTTGGGAAATGACCTTGTCGATGCCGGGGTTGAACTTCTCGCGAATGCTCGGAAGAAGTGAGTTACGCACCCAGTTACGCCTTAGCGCATTGTCATCGTTGGAGGAATCTTTGCGATAGTCGAACTTTCCTTCCACGACATATTCGAGTATCTCAGCCTTCGATATCTCCAGCATCGGGCGGAGGACGTACACGGGAATGCGTCGGGAACCAGCCTCAACAGAGATTGCGCGGGCTGGCTTGATTCCGGCGAGTCCATTCAGGTTAGCCCCCCGCAGGAAGCGCATCAGGACAGTCTCGACATTATCGTCAAAAGTATGGCCAAGCAGAATTGCCCTTGCTCCGATCTGTGAGGCCACACTGAAAAGAAAACGATAGCGCGCCCGGCGAAGGTTGTCCTCGATTCCCCGACCCTTCGCCATTCCCTCGTTGCCAAGGCGCTGATAATGGAAGGGAATGCCGAACTCGCCGGCAAGCGATTTCACGAACGCAGCATCTCCGTCACTTTCGACCCCTCTCATCGCATGGTCAAAGTGCGCAACATGTACTGGCGCGGCAACCTTGTGTCGAACCCAGACGCTCATTATCAGCCTGAGCAACGCCACAGAGTCCGGCCCGCCCGACACGGCAACAATAACCGGTGTTTCCTTTCCAAAGAGGTGCCCGAATTTCTTCAGGTTCCTCCAGACTTTTATCTCGAGCCGGGTCAGCACTTTATCCATCGATCACCTCAGAAATCTCAGTAACGGTGAGCCGGGGCAACAGGCCAAAGCTCTCTTCAGTCGAAGACATGACTCACAACAGCCGCACATTGTCTCTCCGCCCTTGTAGCAGGACCAGACCTCTCCAATGGGGGCACCCAATCGAAGTCCGAGCAGGACAATTTCGTCTTTGCGCATACGCGCCAGTGGTGCCTCGACCCTTACACCGGAAAGAGTTCCCAACGAGAGGAACTCGGTGCCTGCTTGAGCAAACTCGATCGAGTTGTCGGGAAAGGTCCCCGCCTCTTCCGCGTTAAAGCCCATGGCGACTGCCGCATAGCCAACTGATTCCGCAAGACATGCACCTACCGTGAGGAGTAAAGCATTTCTGGCGGGAACCCAGACTGCTCTGGCGCTCTCCCGTGCGGCCTCACCATCCAGACTCGCAGGAGTTGGCGGTTCACCTCCCGGAAACAACGGATTGCGCGACCATCTGGCTACGAAAGGCAAAGAGACCTCTTCAAGTCGGGCTTTATACGCCACGGCTTGACGCCTTGCTGCTTCCCTTTCGGGCATCGCGGCGGCCTGTCCGTAGTCTACAAACAGCGCCGTGACCGGTCCGCAGGCTGCCATAGCTGCGAGGGTAACTGCCGAGTCCAGACCACCCGACAGCAACACGACACGGCCGACCTTCGGCGGAGCGTCCTCAGGTCTCATACCCTAATTATAATCCGCTAAGAGGATGTGCAACAATAAACCGAATGGGACGGCCCCTTCCCCCTCGATAATCGTCCTGTCCGTCTCCTCCAGGAGCGTCGCCCTCGCCATGCCCAGCTTATCGCATATCATGGCCAAGTCTGGAGTGTCGGACTGTGTGACTGTCATCAACGATGCCATAGGCAACAAGTATCTGCCAAGCGCTGTGAGATCGACAAAAACGTGCGCTGTCGCGTTGGCGGGGGCAGGTGTCGAGTCTTGCTCGCTGTTGATGAGGTTGAGGAGGGAGAATTGCGAAGACGAAAGATAGAGACGTCCTCTGCGGGTGGCCCAGAACCTGAAGCGGAAGATGCCCTCACCTATACGCGCCTCTTTGTCTTTGAGATACGTAACCGGTGGGTCAATCTCAGAAGTCCTCACCTCCAACTTGGCCTCCTCGGCAAGCAAGTTCATCTCGGAAATTGCGGCCTTCTCATCATGGACGGGGATGGAGAGCACGAATTCGCCTGGCTGCGAGCCCTTGCCCAGAACGGCCACCGTTTTTCCGGCGGAAAGAAGTGGGGCAAGGACTCTCAAGGGCCGCAGTTGTTCTGCAAGACGAGAGAAAATCTCCCCTTTCTCGCCGTCCAGGAGAAGGGCTTCGATAACTGCGTTGTCAATGCTGAGCCCCGCGTAGCCGTCTCCGAACATGGCTAAACCGGGTTGCGCCGATCCCTCAATTTCCTGCCTTGGGATGATTCGACGCCCAACGTGGATAGACCACTTTTCTCCGTCTTTGCCAAGCGCCCCAATGTAGGAAGAACTCCACGTTCCGTCCTTGCTTTTTCCAAGACCGACGACATCGAATCCAGCCCCTTGCGCCGCCTTTGCCTCTTCCCTTTGCAGTCCCTTATCCTCTCTGTCCTCAAGTGAGAACAAGGACATCCCGCTCGCGGAACTGGACAGGATAAGCACATCGTCAGTTTCTCTGAAGTGAATTGCCGTTCTTGCTTCGCTTCCCTCTATGCGCAGCGTCTCCATATCGCCTTCTTTTTCCAGGTACATTGGCCGCTCAGGTCGGGAGCACACCAATGCCAGCAAGTCCCGAAAGGCCTGTACCCCTTCGGGAGAAATCTCGACAGCGACAGCCCAATCGTCCTCGCTTCCAACAGCGACAGCCATCGATCGAATTGAATCGAGCGTGCGAGTCAGCGCTCCCGTCGCCTTGTCCGGTTCGGTTTCGAAGAGCTTTGCGGCGATGAATCTTGTCAGACCGGAATCGGTAAGGATTGCCCCCAGGGGACCTGCCATCATTCTCTCGCCCGTAGCTCGGAAGTCCGGAATTCGCCAGAACAAGCGAACCGACGAGTCGACACGGGCAGACAAGTTGATTCGCGAGGAAGCCGTTGTTCCGGACAACTCGGGCGAGACGTTATTTGAGCGAAGTTGCCTTGCCAGCAAAAAAATCGCCGCCCCACCGGCAAGGGCGAGGGCGGCCCACATGAGTTTCTTCACTTGTTCTGCTTCCGGCTCTTACACGCCGTATCCGGCGAGCCACTCCCTCAGGTCAACCTCGGAAATCCTGCCAACCTGCTTGGCAACCGGCTTGCCGTCCTTTACCAGAACCAAGTTCGGGATGGACCGGACGCCAAATCGGCTCGCAACCATGGGATCTTCGTCCACATTGATACGGAAAACCTTCAGATTAGTCACTTTCTCGGACGCAATGCACTGAACTACCGGGTCAAGTCTCTTGCAGGGCGCACACCAGGGGGCGGTAAAATCGAGGAGGCTGTAGCCCTCTTCGGTCCTAAGCATGTTGTCCAACTCTTCTCCGCGAGTGCTGATAACCATACGCCTCCTACACGAGGTAAAGTACTGGAAAGAACGCACTGCCTCCCTTAGGATAGCACGAGAAAGTCGTTTGTCAACAAATCGCTCTCAGCGGCCACACTTGAGGCTTTGCGGGCGATTAATCACAGCATCGACATTGGGTTCATGTCAACCGCGACAGAGACATCGCCGGGCGGTCGGGAGAAGTTTCTCAGGACAGAGCAGCATTCCAGCAATGGACGATGCGACGCCGCTTTCAGCAGTATGTGGAATCGGTACTTCCCTTCAGTCCGGGAGACCGGCGCCGCAACCGGCCCAAGTAGTCTGACGTCGAACCGGGAAACCGGTTCTGCCAACAATCCGACAACTGCCTTCAAGTAGTCGCGCGCCGAGCTTTCGCTCTCGCTCCTCGCTACGATCCGACACAGGCGAACATAAGGCGGATAACCGTACTGCAGTCTGCTTTCCAGTTCCCTTTCAGCAAATCCCTTGAAGTCCTGTTTCGCACCGGACTGGATCGCGAAGTTGCCGGGCATCGACGTTTGAATGATGACTCTTCCCTTGAATTCACCGCGGCCAGCCCGCCCTGCAACTTGCGCCAGAAGCTGAAATGTCCTTTCGCTGGCACGGAAATCGGGGTGCATCAGAGAGACATCCGCATCAAGCACGCCGACAGTTGTGATGTTCGGGTAATCCAGCCCTTTTGCCACCATCTGCGTGCCGAGAAGCACTTGGATATCGCCACGTCGGAATGCGCCGAGAATCTCAGCATGTGACCCCCGTGCCGAGGTCGTGTCGGCATCCATCCTGCCGACCCTGACCTCCGGGAAGATCGTCGCAAGAATATCCTCTATCTTCTCTGTTCCCATTCCACCGTAAACAAGGGCCGAAGCTCCACATTCGGGGCATTTAATGGGAGGAGGAGTCCTGTATCCGCAATAGTGGCACACGACAGCGTTCTCCCTGCGATGGTGGGTCATTGACACATCGCAGTGCAGACATGTGAGAACTCCGCCGCACTCCGCACAGCGCCCGAACACGTGATACCCTCTTCTGTTGAGAAAAAGAAGAACCTGGCGGCCGCTGGAGAGCGACTCGATCATTGCGGTTTTCAGGGTGCGCGAGATAGCAACGGCTTTCTTCATCTCGCTACGCTCGGCCTTCATGTCGACAATCTCCGCAACCGGGATCACCCCACCACCAACCCGGTCCGGCAACTCCAGCAATCGATACTTGCCGGTTCTCGCATTATGCCAGCTCTCCAAGGATGGAGTCGCCGACCCCAGCACAACTACCGCCCCCTTCAAGTTCGCCCGCATGACCGCGACTTCTCGGGCTGAGTAGCGGGGGGCATTGTCCTGCTTGTATGAGGGCTCGTGCTCCTCGTCAATGACGATCAACTTGAGATTCGGCAGAGGTGCAAAGACCGCTGAACGGGCGCCAATGACGACATCCGCCTTTCCTTTGAGGCACAATTCCCACTGTGAACTCCGGGTTCCGGCGGCCATCGCCGAATGAAGAACCGCAAGCCGCGGAAACCTGCTCTGAAATCTTGCTATGGTCTGCGGAGTCAGTGAAATCTCCGGAACGAGCACGATTGCCTGCCCCCCGCTCTCGACAACCGCAGAAATGGCACGGAGGTACACTTCGGTCTTCCCGCTCCCTGTCACTCCCCAAAGCAGGAATGTGGAAAACGAACCGGATTCCGTGGCAGCGGTGATCTCCCTGATCGCTTGTTGTTGCGGCTCTGTCGGCTTGGGAAAACGCTTGCCTTCGTCATGCCCGGTGCACCACACCTCCGGCATGGCCTCAGAACCTTCGCAGACAAGTACGCCCTTCTGGACAAGTGCGTTTGCAGCCGCTCGCGCCCCCTTCGATATTTTGGCCATATCCAAGTCTGTCATCGCGGGTTTGTTCGCAAAGAGCCGGAGCAGTTCGGCCTGACGACGCGCTCTGGCGCCCAGCTTCGAAGCCTCCTCTACGGCGCGTTGCGGCGAAACTGCGAGAGCATAGGTGATTCGGGAATGTCCCTTCCGCTTTGCCGCAGGTGGCGACATCGCAGCCAGTACTTCTCCGACTGATGAGGAGTAGAAGTCGCTGATCCACCTCGCCAGAGCTATGAGCTCCGCTGGAAAATGAGCCTCCCGACCGATGATCTCAGCAATCGGGAGAATCCGGCCCAGACCGGCAGGTGGAGCTTGGGACACTTCAACAACAAAGCCTGTTTCAAGGCGACCTCTGAATGAGACCTTGACTCGCATTCCTATGGCAGCATGCCCCAGCAACGCTGTTGGAATGCCGTATGTGAATGCAGTATTGACAGGCATGTTGAGCGCAACTGCTGCATACTGAGGGAATGATTGAGAGCCGTCTGTATGTGCCATGGACTGCCGGATTATACCTTCGGCCGGTTGGTCGGCATGTTTTCGCTAAGCTGTGCTTATTGATAACCTATTCGCATTTAGGCCCATAAACCAATGAGGCCCAGCCTGGGGGGAGCTGGGCCATGGGTTAGAGGAGGGGGATACGGGGTTTTGACTCCCTATATCCAGGATCGCTTGTCAGGTCTCATTGAGACCACAGAATTATAGACCATAAAACGCACCTGTCAAGCGGTTTTTTTCCCACGCTTGAAGGTCGCTCGAACCTACCCTACAGCGAGAAGTACGAAATCCGCAATGTCCGGAGGAAGATCCTCGAACGGGGGAACCGCTTCCTTGTCGGACGGCACGATCTTGATAACGAGGACTTTCAGTCCGGGGTTGAGACGCTTGACGTTCTGGGCCGTGCCAAGGGTATAGTCCGAATGGAAGCACCCGTTGTAGTGGATGACCTTCCGCTTGGACACTGCGATGTGCTCGACAATCGACTCGGCCATCGTGCAATCCTTGCTGCACTGCGCAACATACATCGCTTCGTACATCCCCGCCATGACGGGCATCGCCTTGGGGCTGCCGGATTCGCCCATCTGCTTCATCGTCGCCAGAAACAGTTCTTTGTATCTGTCATCAGGGGCGACAACTTCGCGAGCGCAGAACTTCTTCATCTCTGCGGGGAGGCCATCAACTCCGCCCATTGCGACCATTCTGGCCATCTTGCGGGGGATGTTAGCGGCGACTACTGGAAGAGAATTCGCTTTGGCGAACTCCAGCATCGGCTTGTAGTCAGGTGCGTAGTTCGGCCAGGGACGCGAATCGGCCAGGAATTTTTCCTCAGGGATCTTGCCTGCCAGATAATCATCGAGAGTGGTCTGAACGTCGCGTTCGAACATTTCGAATGAAACTGAGACACCCGGGCAACGAGCATAGAGATCGCGAAGCAGTTTGGCCTCTAACATGTGGCCGATCGTGTGATCGTGATTTTCGCCCACGAAAATCACATCGGCTTCGGTCATTCTCTTGATAAGGTCCTCGTATGGCACCATCTTCTGCGTTTCGGGCGCCAAGACGGCAAATTCCGCAATGGCGGTGTAGCTGGTGCCGGCATTGCCGGACTTGGCATTGCAGCCGATTGCGGCCAGCAGTGAGAGCATTGTGATTAGCAGCAGTATCTTCAATCTACCTCCCTGTGGGTTTTCTGGTTTGCTCATTCTACATCCTTTGCGGCTGGACGTATTATCGCTCTGAGAATCCGGCGCCCGTGAAGCGACTGAACCTCGACCGATAGTCCGGCAAACGACACGTGCTCGCCCGCAACAGGCAGACGCCCAAGAACATGAAGTATGTGCCCACCGATCGACACGGCGGGTGACGAGATATCGAGGCCGAATTCCTCGTTCAGATAGCGTACTGCAACCCGCCCGTCTACGGTGATAGAGCCATCCTCATTGCGCTGCAGAGGCCCGCCTCTTTCGCCGTCCGCGGGCTCGATTTCCCCGAACAGCTCCTCGATAACGTCCTCAAGGGTGACGATCCCGGCAGTCTGGCCAAATTCGTCCACGACAATCAGTAGTTGCGAATGCTCACGCCGGATTGTCTTGAGTAACTGCCTCAGCTTGGAGGAGTCCGGCACAAATCTGGCCGGATAAATGATGTCGTGAAGGATTACGATGTTCTCCAACTCCGCGCACGCGATCAGATCCTTGGAATGAAGAACTCCGACAATGTCATCGAGGTCCCGGCCATAAACAGGGAATCGCGAGTATCTCTGCGTGACCACCCGCATTGCTGCTTCACAGCATGACATTCGCATCGGCAGTGCTACCATATCTGTTCGCGGAACCAATACGTCGCGCGCGGTCAACTCGTCCATCATGGTGATGCGTTCCATCGTCCTGCTGTCTTCGCTCTCTACAAGGCCAGTCGCTCCGGCATTTCGGATAACAGCGCGAACGTCCTCAATCGATGTATTGCCTTGCTCAAATTCGGGCTTCACGCCAAAAAGAGCGCACATTCGATTCGAAAGCCACGTGAAGACCTTTACAGCGGGGAACAGAGCCCATATCAGCATCTGGACAGGATAGGCAGAAAACAGGGCCATCCGTTCCGCCCGAGCTGTTGCCAGCGTCTTTGCAAACACCTCCAGAAGGGAGATGGAGGCAATGCAGACTAGGGATGTAATCGCCTGAATGAGGCGTTCCGAATGACCGTTAAGAGGTCCCTCTGTCGCGAGCCTTATGAACGCCCACGAAATGAGAACTGTGATCAACGTGTTGATTATCGTGTTGGCGACGAGCAGTGTCCCGAACAACATATCCGGGCGACTGCGAATGTAGAGGACGACTCCGGCGGGGCGACTGCCCTTTTCAGCGAGCGTTTTCATTCTGACCGCATTCACTGAGGCAATTGCCAGTTCGGCCAGACTGGTGAAGGTCGTGCAGCCGAATAGGACAATAAGCAGAATTGTCTCGGGAGCGGATATCATGCCCGGGGAACCCCAAATGCGGCATCCGTGAGCACTTGTATGGCGTGAGCCCTGTCAAAGGATGTATCGCGGCAACCCCATTTGGAGAGCATGATCATCTGCGTAGGCACGAGCCCTCCGTCCGAATTATGTGACTCGATGTAAGCTGCCAGTTCGGCATAGCAAGCCACTCCAATAACACCTTTGGCGTGGCTCTTCGCGATCAGACCCCGCACAACAGATCCCCCGGAAACCACAAACATCCTCTCGCGCTGATAGCCAAGGGTCTCCGCATATTCTGTGAGCCACTCGACAGAACATGCCCCGCATCTGGCACACCGGCTGAAAGATGTGAACTCCTCCGCAGAGCATTTCTTCCGGGATTGGAGGCAATGCGGAAGAAAAAGGGCCCTGGCCGCAATCGGCACCAACCTGATAGCGTCGATGTGAAGCCTGTTGAACAGCGAGACCGTCCCGAAATCCATGCTGTAACTCGCCTCGTCCGAGTAGCGATTGTCCTCGTTGGGCAAAGGCCTGGAGCCGTGGATAGTCACAAGATGCTCAGCCAGTTGCGCCTTCAGAGACCGGTAATTGGCGGGCTCGCGATCATGCCTGTCCACGGTCTTCAGAAACTGCGACACTTCCTCGCTTACACGCAGCCTGAGGGTTTCGAAATCCAGAGAGCTTGTCAAATCGTGGTTGTCTTCCATACCGGAGCGACAATATTAGCCGACCGCCTGATATTGTCAAATTGCCGACCGGGCATATCCCCGTATAATTGGGTCATGCGCAGATCCTTTGCGATGCTGCTTGCGGCTTTCGCCCTGATCTACATCGTCGGAATCATGCCGTTGCCATTGCTTGAGCCGGACGAGGGGCGGTACCTCTCAATCCCGGCAGAAATGCTTGATAGCGGCGATTTCGTGCTCCCGACCATCAACGGTATCCCATACCTTGAGAAGCCTCCGCTCCACTATTGGCTCACGGCATCTTCCCTTGCGCTGTTCGGCCGACACCCCTGGGCTGGAAGAGTCTGGCCCATGCTCCTCACTTTTCTCACCGCGCTTCTGATTTTCTACTTTGTCAGGCGCGAGATCTCGATTCTTGCTGCGGAAGTCTCAACGGTTCTGTACTTGTCTTCGCTGTATTCCCTATGCCTGTCACGCATAAACACTATCGACGAAGTGTTCGGGTTCTTCGTCACGGCGACGGTTCTCTGCGGCTATCTGTTTCTCGAGCACAAGGAAAAGCGGTTCCTCTACGGCTTCTGGGCTGCTGCAGCATTGGGCTTTCTGTCGAAAGGCCTTGCAGTCGGTGTACTTGCCGGAGGCGCCCTGCTGGTCTATTCAGTCGCCACAAGGCGGTACTTTCTTTGGACCCGCCTTTTCTCTCTTCTCCCGTTGCTGCTGTTTGTGGTTATCGTCGCGCCGTGGCTCATCGCGGTCGAGTGCAAGCTCCCTGGCTCTCTCCAGTTCTTCATCATCAAGGAGCATTTCGCGAGGTTCCTGACCACTGTCCACAAACGCGACGGCCCTCTGTACTACTTCCTTCCGATCCTTGCAGCAGGAGTGATTCCGTGGCTCGGGGCATTCGTGCCCTTGTTTCGGAAGAAGTTCCTTGAGTTGCTCCGCAATCGGGGCTTTCTGCTGGCATTGTGCTGGTTTGGATTCGTGTTCGTCTTCTTCTCGGTCTCTTCGTCGAAGTTGCCTACCTACCTGACCCCATGCTGGGCAGCGCTGTGCATAGTCTTGGGTACTGCCGTGGCGTCAGCGGAAGAGGGCGGGTTCATTTCCGGCGTCCTTGGGGCGCTGGGCTGCTTCGCGGTGGCCACGGCAATGGTCATGGGACCGACCGAGGAAGTTGCGAAATTCGGCAAGCCCTATGAGGAACTTGCCTCCGGCTTCATCTTCTTCGCGGGAGCAGCCCTGGCCGGTGCCGCCGGGTTCGCTTCGCTTCGCCGGGCTTCCTTTCTAAAGTCACTCGTCCCCACCGCGTTGTTTCTCGCATTGGCTCTCGATGTCTTTTGCTTCGCAATGTCCCCCATCCTCCGCGCTACCCGCTCCTCAGAGCCTATTGGAGAAATCATCAACGGGATATCCTCCGGGCCATTGGAGGACACCGTTATCGCGCGCTACAATGTCGAACTTCAGGGCCTGACTTTTCTGACCGGCAGACGGTTCCTGATTGTGGATACTCCGGGCGAACTGGAGTTTGGTATCGGCAAATTGCCCGAGGAGGAGAAAAAGCGCGTCTACGCTACGCGTGAGGAATTCGGGCTGTTGTGGAAATCTGCGCAGCGGGTGCTGGCGATTATGAAGGTCGAGCGGCAGGAAGAGTTCGAAGCATCCTTCGGAGCCGGAAGGTTGCTTGGAAGGAACGCACGGTACATAGCGCTGCTGAACCGCGGGCCGTCTGTTCCGCGGTCGGAATGAAAACAATGCAATCTGAGGTAGAATAGGGCAATGGAAAAGAGACCGACAATTCTGCCGTTCAGCAGGCCGTGCATCGGCGAAGACGAAATTGCTGCCGTTGCCGATGTTCTTCGGTCCGGCTGGATAACCTCGGGGCCTCGTACTGCCGAGTTCGAGCGTACTTTCGCCAAATTCGCCGGAACGGAGTATGCCCTCTCTGTGACCTCTGCAACGGCGGGCCTGCATCTACTTCTGCTCGCACTTGGCGTGCATCGCGGCGATGAGGTTGTAATGCCTTCGCTGACCTTCGCCTGCGATGCCAATATCGTCGAGTTGCTCGGAGCCATGCCCGTGTTTGCGGACGTGAATCCAAAAACGCTCAACTCAGACCCGGAGCACATAGCTGCAGTCCTCACTCCTCATACGAAAGCTGTGATCGCGGTTCATTTCGCAGGTTTCCCTGTTGACTTGGACGGATATGCGCGGGTAATGCGCAAATCCAAGGCAGTTCTGATCGAAGATGCAGCTCATTGTGTCGGGACCTCCTACAAGGGGCGTCCCATCGGTTCCCATGGCAATACAGCCTTCTGGTCTTTTCACCCCATTAAGAACATCACGACCGGCGAAGGCGGGATGATAACCACGAGTGATGGCGAACTCGCCGCACGAATGAAACTTCTGCGCTTCCACGGAATCGAGAAAGATGCCTGGCAGCGTTACGGCGACCGTTCGTCGCCTGGATACGATGTTCTGGGTCCCGGCCTCAAGCAGAATTTCACAGACATTCAATCGGCCATCGGCCTCGTGCAGATGGCCAAACTTGCCGCAATGAATGCGCGCAGACGCGAAATCGACACCATTTACCGATCCACACTCGCTGGCGTCTCCGGCCTCGCACTTCAAACTCCGCCGTCCTACGACCATGTCCCCTCCTATCATCTGGAGGTGGTCCAGGTGAAGGATCGTGAGGGATTCAGCCGAGCTCTGAGGGACGACTGGAATGTCAGCGTCGCTTTGCACTTCCCGCCACTTCACGGGCTGGCATACTACCGTGCGAAATACGGCGCAGTCTCGCTGCCGGGAGCCCAATTGGCTGGCTCGCGTGTTCTTTCTCTCCCGATGTTCCCGGATATGACCGACGAAGACGCACACTACGTTTGCGGGGCAGTGAAGGAGGTTCTCAGGAAACCATGAGCCAGGAATCAGTTTCGGTGGTAATCCCCGTCTATAACGAAGAGGCCAATATCCCACAGCTCTGGTCGCGCATCTCCGAGGTCATGAACAAGATGGGGTGCGAATGGGAGACGATCTTCGTTGATGACGGTAGCTTTGATCGCAGCCTTGAGATGCTAAGGCTGATTGCGTCTGAGTCAGGAGGCAAGGCAGTCGTGGTCGAATTGGCGCATAACAGTGGCCAGCATCCCGCCGTGTTCGCCGGAATGTCGCAGGCCAAGGGTGACATCGTTGTAACGATCGATGCGGATTTACAGAATCCACCGGAGGAAATCCCCCGTTTGATTGAGGCTCTGCGAGTGAATAACTGGGAGGTCTGCGGCTCGATACGCGTGTCGCGGCAGGACTCTCTATTCAGAAAACTCGCATCATCGATCGTAGCGCGGATGGCGCAGAAGATGACAAAGACGAATCTGACCGACTGGGGCTCGATGCTCAGAGCATTTCGCAGGCCTGTCATCCAGAGGATGCTCGACCATCCCGAGCACTCAACTTACATACCAGCGCTGGCGACGCTTTACAGCAAACGCGTTGGCGAGATACCGACCTCTCACGAAGAGCGCGCGGCCGGGAAGTCCAATTACTCCCTGAAAAAGCTGCTCGACCTCTACTTCGATCTTCTTACTTCCTTCTCGGATGCCCCGCTCAAGGTGATGTTCTATGTCGGCGTGTTCCTGGCCTTCGCAGGAATCATGCTTGCCGGCGTGCTGATGTTCGGGCGACTGATCCTCGGCGATCAATGGGCAGCAGAAGGCGTGTTTACCCTTTTCTCCTTGTTGTTCTTCTTCATCGGTTCGCAGTTCTTTGCGTTGGGCTTGCTCGGGCAGTACATATCGCGCATCTACAGGGAAGTTCGGAAGCGTCCATCTTACGTCATCCGAGAGGTCTTTCGAGGCAAGTGATGCCAGGACCCTCCTGCATTTTCTTCGGATATTCACAGATTGGGGTGGTAACACTCGAGGCCCTCGCCCGGTGCGGGTATCACATACAACTTGTCGTCACCCATCCTGATGACCCTTCTGAGAAGAAATGGTACGCAACTCCTGCCGAATGGGCTGCCGCTAATGGGGTGCCCCTTATCGTCAGCGAGGGTGTGCCTTCGAATATCGCTCAGCTCGCCTCGGCGCGCAAACCCGATTTCATTTTCAGCGCATTCTACCGATGCCTTCTGCCCGGTGATCTGCTGCTGGCCGCGCTTAGAGGAGCCTACAACCTGCATCCTTCGCTTCTCCCCCGCTACCGGGGCCGGGCACCCATCAACTGGGTGCTGGTCAATGGCGAAACCGAAACCGGTCTTACCCTTCACCGCATGACCCGGCGGGCCGACGCTGGCGAAATCGCCGCGCAGGCACGAGTGCCTATCGCCCCCGACGACACTGCGCTGAAGCTGTACCGCAAACTTGAGGTAAAAGCGGCCACTTTGCTTGACGAAGTACTCCCCGCTCTCGCCGCAGGTACAGCACAGTTGGTTCCACAGGACATCTCAAACGGATCCTGTTTCGGCAGACGCACTCCCGAAGACGGGCGAATTGACTGGGCTCTGCCAGCCGCAAAGGTCTTCAACTTGATTCGCGCCGTCACCAGGCCTTGGCCGGGAGCGTTCGCCCTTCTTCCCGATGGTCAAAAGTTCTTCCTTTGGTGGGCCCGCCCTCTCGCCGGAGTCTATGGCACACCGGGCTCCTGGCGCTCGAAGGGGCGTCTGGCCGTGGTGTCATGCGGCGAAGGTGGCTTGGAGCTTCAGGAAGTATCCTTCAAAGAAGAAACTGCATCGGGAGTCGAGATCCCCGACTTCCTTATCCGTCACGGAATGGAGAGACTACAATGACCAAGCGGATTCTCATCCTCGGAGTCAACGGATTCATCGGTCATCATCTATCGCGTGCCATTCTCGACCGCACAGATTGGGAGGTCTTCGGAATGGACCTCGGCGTGGAAAGGATCGAGAAGTTCCTCGACGCGCCCCGCTTCCACTTCGTCGAGGGCGATATCACCATCAATCGTGAGTGGATCGAGTACCACATAAAGAAGTGCGACATCGTGCTTCCTCTCGTCGCCATCGCCACGCCGAAAACCTACGTTGAGCGCCCTCTCGATGTCTTTGAGCTCGATTTCGAGGCAAACCTCAATATCGTCCGTCGCTGCGCTCACCATAGGCGGCGGATCGTCTTTCCCTCGACCTCCGAAGTCTATGGAATGTGCCCTGAGGAGCGCTTCAAGGAGGATGAAAGCGTTCTCGTAACCGGGCCCATCTGCAAGGAACGCTGGATCTATTCGAGCGCCAAGCAACTCCTCGACCGAGTCATCTGGGCTTATGGAAAACACAAAGGGTTGCGATTCACCCTCTTCAGGCCTTTCAACTGGATTGGCCCGCGACTTGACTCGCTTGAGGCCGCGAAAGAAGGCAGTTCCCGGGTCGTCACACAGTTCATCGCCAGCCTCCTCGACGCCAAGCCGATCTATCTTGTTGACGGGGGCCTTCAGCGGCGCTCGTTCACCGATATTCGCGATGGCACGGATGCTCTCCTTGCCATCCTTGAAGACAAGAATGACCGCTGTAACGGACAGATTCTCAATATCGGCAATCCGTCCAACGATTGCTCGATCAAGGACTTGGCGTCCATTCTACTTGAAATGTTCAAGCAGCATCCGGCTCACAAAAAGGACGCGAAATATTCCACTATCGTGGAGGCGCGTTCCGAGGAGTTCTACGGTTCCGGCTACCAGGACATACTTACGCGGACACCTGACATTTCCAAGGCCCGCGACCTGCTCGGCTGGGAGCCAAGAATTCCTCTGCGTGAAGCATTGAAGTACTCGCTGGACGCATTCCTTGAGGAGGCAGAATCGAGAACATGAGAATCTGGCCGGAGCGCGTATTCGCCCTGAAAGTTGACATCGACACGCGCGAAGGATTGAACAACGGCGTACCCTCTCTGCTCGATGACTTCAGCGCTCTGGGCTTGCGTGCAAGTTTCTTCATGAGTTGGGGCCCCGACAATTCGGGTCGCGCCCTGCTCAAGCTGTTCACTTCCCCCAGGTTCTTTCTGAAAATGCTGCGCACCCGGGCAACAAGAACATATGGCTGGCGCACTGCAGTCTCCGGCGTCCTCCTTCCGGCAAGGATGATCGGCTCCGCCAGACCCGATATCGTGCGCGAGATAATTTCCCAGGGCTCGGAAGTCGAACTCCACGCCTGGGACCATCGACTCTGGCAGGACACTCTGTCCCGCAGATCGAAGGAGTGGATAGCGGATTGGTTCAACAGAGCGATCTCGGCTCACGCCAATGCCACTCACAACCGCCCACAGGCATTTGCAGCGCCTGCATGGATGATTGATGCAATTGCTTTGGAGGAAGTCTCCAGACGCGGTTTCCGCTATCTAAGTTGCACTCGTGCAGTCGAACCGTTTCTTCTCGCCCCCACAGGACTTCCCGAGATCCCCGGTAATATCCCCTGCACAGAGGAAGTTGGCGGCATGGAAGAGGTCGCTGCCGCTGCTCGTGCCGCAGGCGGCGGAGTCCTGACCTTGCACGCTGAGGTCGAAGGGGGCCCGTGGAAAGTGCAGATGCGGGAGAAACTGCTGCTGCCACTGATGAACGAGGGCTATAAGTTTGTCACGACGGGGGAAATGGCGGCAAGAATCGGCAAGACCGGGCTGAAAGAGCGTCGTCACGAGATGCGACTTCTGCGCGGCAGGTCCGAGCCCTGCGCGGTCTGACTCCTATTTACAGCAGCGAAATCCGATGTGAATCTGGTAGTACTGGGGCTGGTAGCCGGAGCCCGCCTTGTAACAGGTGGCACCTCTGCCTTCGCCAAATGCTCCGCCAATGGTGTAAAGCCGACTGCCTTCAGCAGGGACAACCCACTCATAGACGTTCCCGACCATATCGTAGACACCCCACGCGCTACGGCAGTTGGGGTAGTTGCCTGACACCACCGGCACGGTATTCTGCACATTGCAGTTGTTCTCAATAAAGACGTCTCCGTAGGAGTATCTCCGCAGCGCCCCTCCCTTGGGGTCTCCGTCGCAGGCCCGGACCCACTCGAACTCCGTGCACAATCTCTTCCCGAGCTTAGTACATTCAGCCTGGGCGGTATACCAGTTGACATAATTCCTGGGCAGGACGCCCTTCTGGTTGGGAAACTCGTACTGGTCTATGCAGAAGTTGTCAATCTTTGCCATCCCCGGGGGGCACTCAAGGGTCGGGTTGACCGTGGGTCTCGGAGCGTCTGTCGGGATAGTCGTAATCTCCGGATAGGGCGATAGCGGACGAAAAGAAGGCATCGGCATGGAGCGCATCGGGTTGGTGGAAGGAGAGAATGGAGAAAAGCGCAGTCGTACGCTCAACGACCATGCGCCGAATACCACTGCAAGGATGATGACGATCCTGAACGCTTGTTTCATTCAATTGCCAGGGTCAGCACTAACGGAACTTTGGCCTTGAACAGAGGCTCGTACTCGCTCCAGCGACGCCGGAGCGTCTCGACTTGCGTGGACGACTTGTCCGGCTCGTCCCAAGGATTATAGTCATTCTCGCCAAGATATGCTGCAAGAAAAGACGCTGCATCGTACCGAACGAACAGATCCGTTGACACAAGGTCATCAAGAGAACGGGATGCCCGCGCTTTCAGCCAATCGAAGCGTGTCTTCGATCCCGACTCAAAAAACCATGCTGCTATCTTCTTGCGGATCTCATCCTGCTGAGACGGGTATCCTGAGTGCGGAAACCCAAAGCTCTGTAGTGAAACCGCGTCAATAGCTGTGGAAGCCTGTGCTCTTACAACCGCATCCGAGTCAGTCAGAGCGTCAATCAAGTACTTCAAGGATCGCTCCTGCAATGCAAAGGCTGCCGCATACAAGGCGGCTGTGCGCACCACGGGATCCGCGTGCTTCACAAGATCATCGATCTTCTGCCCAAGCCGCACGTCGCCCGAGCGCGCCTCGACCTTCAGGGCCGCAATCACCACGCTGCTGTCCGGGTTGTCGAGTAGACCTACCGCAATGTCGGAAGCGTCCGCAGGGCTTATCTGCACAAGTGCATCGAGAGCATCGACCTTCTCCGCCGAACTCCCTCTTTGCGCAAGACCTTTCAGCGCCTCAATGGCTGGTTTGCCAAGCGCAACCGCCTGATTGATGTTCGCCCTGGTGGCCGCAACATCGTCGAGCCCAAGGGGAGGAAGGGAGACAGCGGCAGTACTTCTGTCAGTCAGCGGTGATGCGCCGGGGGAAGCGGAGGGAACGGGAAAGACCACCCCGCCACCTGAAACAAGCATGAAGGCTGCATATGCAACCCCAGCCAGTGCCAGAAGAAGAAACGCAAACAGTACCCGCTTCACTTTACCTTCTCGTTGTCCTTTTCGTCCTTGCCATCCCTGCTATAGGCGCCGGAATCCTGTCGGTCATGGTTGACCTTGTTCTTCAGAGTATACAACCTGTGCACGTCGTCCGCGTCCATTCCGGCGACCATGGCAAGTGAGAGCCAGAAATGAAGAGCATCAACGATCTCCACTCTCGCGTTCTGGATATCAACGGTGCGGTCCTTGCTCCACCACTTCCACGGCGTGCTGTCAACAAGCTCGCAGGTCTCCTGCGCCAACGCGCGCGCGTAGTTCTGCAGCCATAAATCCACAATGCCGCCCTTTTCGAATTGGCCCGCCTCCACGGCGCAACGGAAGTCCGCCATGGTCAGCGGCCTGCCTGTCCCGGGGTTGCACAGGTCATTCTTCGCGAAGGTCTTTTCGTTCAACTCCGCCTGCATGCGGAAAAGACTGTCGAGCTTATCCATGGCCGCCATCTTCCGAATTCGATGATTCACAAGGTTAGGGAGCGATGGGCCTATTTTCGCCTGTTTCACCGTAATTCAAGGCCTAATCGGCATAGGCATTTTTTCACGGCTCTACCCGCCTTCAAGCGGTAGCTTCCGAGCGGACTGGACAATCTACCACGAAACACGTGAAGCCGACTTCAACAAGGCCGAGACGTACGAGGTCCACATTAGGAGTATCTGCCCGGCTGCTGGCTGCTAAAGTACATGATGCGTCTCGCTTCGTGTTTGTGGCAAGCAAAGAACGCGCCGGGACGGTCGCGTTTACTTTCCGCGCATCGCGCGGGGATCGAAGGCTGCCCCGACAACCGACGGACGACGGACGACAGCCGACGGACTGGTTTTCTGCCCTACATTCCTTCAGGCAACGGCGTCAGCTTCTCGCTGTTGTTCTCGTTGTCCGGGTACGTCTCCAATACCCACGAGCCCCATAGTTCATCTACCTGGTCGGGCGTCTTGTCCAAAACCGCCTTGAACAAGGTCTCTTGGGCAACCTTGGGATACCCCTTTTTGCACTGTGCAACCAGCGGCCCCACGACCTTCTTGCTGTAGCCGTTCAGCATCCAGTCCAGGACGCAGATCCCCTTGATGCGGTGCCAGCCGGTCATATCGGCTACCCTGTTGTCGATAAAGGCAGAAAGGGGCGGATTGTCCTTGCTTTTTCCCTTGACCTGCATCTTCATCCCGGACTTGATTCTGCGCTTCGGACAGCCGACATTTTTGTCGAAGTCCCCCACGCAGACCATGGCCAATTCGCCGCAAACCTCGTACTCGACCCATTGCGCAAAGGCCTCACGCAGCCATGGCGGGAACGACATCACTATCCCGCCGTAGTCATCGCAGACCAAGTGCGCGATGGCATGCACCAATTTGTGATGCAGATACATGTCGTCATTTGCGTCGTGTGTGGAATACAGAAGGCCGTCAACCGATGCACCGGCAGGCTGTGCAGAATGGCAGAAGGCTTGCGATGCTGCGTTCTGTTCGCCAACCGACTGCCACACCATCAGGAGGAACTTGTCGGTGACGGTCGGCTTGTAGTCACCTGTGAAGTCAAGCAACTTCATGCATGCCGCGAAAGCCTCTTCGATGCGTTGCGCATACAGGTGCATTGCCTGATGGGAATCGAAGGTCAGCGTCTTTGCCGCCCCGTTGGACAAGAGCCTGACCTTGCGGGGCTTTATGGTCGAGGCAAAACGGAAGTGGGCCGTTTCCACATGCCACGCCTTCATGCCAGCAGTTTTGCCGTTGTCGGTAAATACTTTCGCCTCAACCGCCGCGCGGCGCGAATCCACCCAGGCTTTTCTCTCGGCGAGGAGCCGATTGAACTGCTCCGCCAATTCGACCTTGTGCGGTGAGATGCAGTCCTTGTTCGAACAGGGCATCCATCCGAGCCCCCAGCAGCCCTTGGGACACTCATAGCAGCACGAGCACTGGAACGCAGGCACCTTCGCGTCTTTATGTATCCGGCATTCAACCTTGCCCGTGTTGCCGCATGTCGGGCAGACGGGCTCTTCACCCAGCGCAGGATAACAGGCTGCGAGCAGAAGGCTGACAGCCAGCACAGCCACTGCCATCGCGCTCAGCGGAAATCGGCTAAATGCTCTACCGACAGGCATGTCTTCCTTTCTGGGGCTCGCGGAATTGTAGCGCAATGCCTTGATGGGTCAACACTGACGAGAAAGCGAGTCAGGCAAAGCTACGCTTCAGGCGAAGACGGCGGACGACTGCCAAATTGACGATGCGTCTCGCTTCGTGTTTGTAGTATCGGCCTTCCAGGCCGCTGGCCGCTCTCCTATTCCTCATTGTGCATTCTCGCCGCGCCTCCTATCTTCTTGCCCGGCGCCACTTCGTTCTGATCCACTGTTCGAAGCGCCCCAAGGGACCGTCTTCAGCCGTCAACTCGTGGAATTCGAAGAACGGTGAAAGAGCCCGATCAATGAGCAATCGCAGTATAACAGGAACCGCGAAGAACGCCAGAAATGCCGCTGCGTGATAAAAATTACCAGCGACACAGGAATGGGCGAATCCGAGCGCTGCGAAAAGCAACCCGATGAGAGCCTTTGCACAACCAAGGCTCGACATATCGTGCCAAACGAGCAGACGCGCCCTTGCGTGTGTCAGCGAGGAATACGATACAGGTAGATTTGACTCGTCTCAAATTGTCCATGCCCGTTGTACGCACGAGACGGACAATAGGAGAATACTTCGCCCCCCTGAGGAGGATCATCCAACCTCACCAGAGGCCAACGGTAATGCGATTCCAGTATTACCCTCTTAAGGGACTGCAGACGTGAAGATAAAGTGATATGCTCAGGACTCCGATCATTTATCCGCAGTGTCAATTCCTCGATTTGAGGGAAAACGACCCCGAGCATTGCGAGGGGAATGCCATCTACTTGGGAGCCATCGCTAATGCCTCGAAAAAACTTCACGTTCGGGAAAGGCTCTTCTGCAGGGATCTCGCCGGGCCAACCACAACTGTATATTTCGCTCGCTCTTCTGAGCATCTGGCCGTAGAATGTCCGTGATGCCTGAACATCCGCGATACCTTCGTCACGTCCGGGCGTGAACCACACTCTTCGAGGGGAGAATGCGATAGCCTTGGCATCCTTGCAGGCTAGCCATGTGTCTATCAGCGCCAAGTCGTGTATGCCGGATCCTTTCAGGGAGTCAAGGAGCAGTCTGCCGCCCTGCATTTCCAGTACTGTCACGCTGCCCAAATCTCCTGATAGAACAACATCAGGATGCGCAAAGAGCCCCGTAGGTAAGCACGCTGAGGAGGGGCTCCCCATGTCGATCACGGTCGAGGAATCGAATCCCAATAAGAGCCTCTCTTGGCCAGTCAAGGAGAATCTGAAGCTCCCACTTGCATCCTTGGGCATTCGAGCAAAAGTAATTCCGAGGCTCAGGATCCTATTTTTGGTGCTAAGAATCGTAGCGACCTCGTCACGAAAATCCCAACAATTGCTCAGTCGAACCTCCAGAAACCTCAACGTGTCGGGGAGTTGCCGAAGAACAGACAGCACCTTCTCCTTCCCCATCTTCGGGGCGGACAGGTCCAGCATTAGAGACGTGGGGAGTGCGACATTGCATATGTTATCCCATTCCACTTCGCTGGCGTACCGGTAATCAATATGATATGTTGACTTCTGCGTCCCTTTCCAGCTTCCTCTCACGTATTGTCCATCTGCAAAAGGCCAAACGTAGTCCAGCGTTGCACCTACAAGAATTGTTGTCTCAAAAAGCCCCTCAGAGATACCCCCCGGACAGGCAAGATATCGCACCCCAGGAATCATAGTCAGCCAAGTCGCCATCACCTCATCAATCCACACGTAGACAGACAGAGAAGGTATCTCCATGTCCTCATCAGCAAGGTTCCTCATCCCCGAAAGACTGAAGACAGCAGCGCCCAGCAGCCTGCTGTCCATACGTATCAGCCAGTATCCTCCTTTTCTCTCGATCTGGACATCATGTCGGCCAGCGACATAGGGCATCACCAATAGCGTCTGAAAGGTCTCTCGTCGGCCAAGCAGGTCATGGTCCTCCAAGCCAGGGGTATCTGAGATCGGGGCCTTTGGGAACGCATCAATGGATACTAAGGACTCTTCGGACTCCAAGTAGAAGGGACCACTGATGTTGCTGCCTTGGATCCCGTTCAATTGAAGATAGAACGAGTCGCAGATCAGTAACATTGGTTCTGATTTCGCCAAGATCCCTTCCGAAGGCATTGCCGCAAGCAGCAAAAGCAGAATCACAAGAACAGTACTTGCGCTTCTCATAGCACCTTCCTTCGTGGGCTGCCGCGACTCAGACAATGCTGGCTCATGTGCAATGCAGCCATAGCCTTCGATACGGTGATGATGACGAACGCTCCTGGGACACAGGCAAGCGAGCTAACAAGAAAGCTCCTCACTTCTACCGCATGTTAGGAGTAACATTGTCGCTCCCGCCCGGGTTGACAGCATTGGAGCCTCGCGGACTCGGCGGAACGTGGTTGTCAGCAGGGCAGGCAGGATAGCCAGGGGCGTTCGGATTGGTCTCAGTTCCCCCAGTTGCTGTGGGTGTTTGGTTCGCTTCGAATTTCCGGTCGCCATCAAGATCAAAACTGATCATCTCAAACTCGACCCACCACCGATCAACTCCGGTACGGATGGCACCGCGGAGGCTTGACACCCACCAGTATTCAGTCACAAAGAATGCTGTGACCGTGGTCTTTCTCTGGAGTGGATGCCCTGGCGATTGCGCAGAAGCTACGTCCATCGCTTGTTCAGCAGCGGTTGGGTTACTATTATAGCACGCATCAGCGAAGGCATTCAGCGATTCTACGCTTTGAGCTGGCTGGTCAAAACCGACACCTGTAGCGCGCCCGTTCTCAAGCTCTCTGCTGTCAAACACGTAGCCCGAGGCAGTGCCGTTATCGTTGAAGGGCCCTCCCGTAGTCTTTGGCCCGGGCGTCCAGTCAGTACCATTAGTAGAGTAGCTAACTTGGGCAACCACATTGAATGTTTGGATAATCACATAATAGTAGTACTCATAGAGTATCCACATTATAGGATCGTCTGGCATGTCGTATTCATGCAGATATCCTCCAAACAGAACCCCATTACGAGGGAAAACTGAGTCCCAGAGCGCTCGTGAAGATAGGTATATCGTTTTGATGATAGTGTTCTCTAGACGCAAGACGAATCTTCTAATGTATCTAGCCGCTGTCTCAAGGAAGTTGCCTCCGTCTAGTAGCTCCTCAAGCGCACTGCCAATGTCCTCTCCGGTCTGTCTGCCTCCGAAGAACCCTCCGATCGCACCTCCGATCGCACCTCCGATATCCTTGATCCAACCGCATTGAATCCACACGTTCGGTCCAAAGGTTCCATGAAGAGTCAGCGACTGGGCGTCCTCGGGAATGTGTGATGTCGCCCCTCCATCCCCGGAGAGGATGTTCGGGCTTTCGGAATTTCGCTCCCCAAACATCCCGCCCTTGAGATCTGCCCCGCCGTTCCAGTTGCTCTCGACCAAGAACGAATCGTACTCCGCATTGAGCACGCAGGTTTCTGCCGAGTCGTACATCACGCGGTTGTTGCCCCATTGGTCAACTGTGCAACTGTAGATGTCAACGGGGAAGCCCGTGCGCGCGGTCTGGACGTTCTCGATGAAGCCGACACCGCTTGTGTTGTCAAGCGTGTACTGCGCGGTCCACCACCAGTTGGCGCCGTCGGTTTCGGACTCGGCGTACAGCCACCGGTCGCCTGCGGTTTTGTGGAAGAAGTGCTTCCAGCCGGAAATGTCGGCGCACACATCGTATGTGCCGCCGCCCTCTTCGGGCCGCGCCTTGATTATGCGGGTGCTGCCGATGTCGTAGCCGTAGAACATGTCCTCGGCGGTATCCGAATTCTGGTAGCGGACCAGATTGTTCTTCCAGTCAAAGGCGTAGGACTCAACTATCAGGCCGGTTGTCTTTGCGGTCAGGTTGCCGTTGTCATCGTAGACGCATGTGAACGCGGTGCCGCCCGTGGCCGCGGTGATGCGGCCAAGGTCGTTGTACGTATAATTGGTGGCGGTTCCGCCGACGGTCTTCTGCGTCCTGCAGTACATACCGTCGTAAGTATAACCTTTGCTATACGAGTTTGTACCCGTTCGCACCTCAGCGGTCAGAAGCCGCCTGGAATCGTACGTGTAAGCCGTGCTGTACGATCCGAACGACCCGGTTGTGACATCGCTGTCCACCTGCGAGTTGTCATCAAAAGTGTAGCCCTGGTAACCCAACACGGTGTTGCCGGAATCCACAACCTCTTGGTAGTACATCCGGTTGTCGGTGTCGTAGTAGTAGTCCTCGTACATCCCGGAATCTACCGTCTTGCAGGTCAGGTTGCCCGCGGCATCGTATTGGAACGTATTGACCCGAGCGGGGTTCCCGTTCTGCGGGTTCTCGGTAACCGTCTTCGTCAGGGCAGCGTCGTCATAGGTATAATCCGTAATCAGGTTGCCTGTGCCGGGCTCGAAATCGCTGATCTGCGTGGTGCGGCCCATCCCGTCATAGGTAAAGGTCGCGGTCAGGGTTGTCGCCGTGGGCCACGATGGCATAACCTGATCTTCCTGGATCTTGCGGCCCAACACGTCGTACGTGAATTCCTTGTCGATTTCGGGGCTCGTGTAAGTCAGCATGCGGCCGCAGAGGTCATATGTCATCACCGTCTGCATCGAGGTCAAAGGATCGAGAGGCGCGGGATGGTCGATTTGTGTGACTCTGCCACAAGAGTCATAGGTGAAATCCACCGGATTTCCAGCCCTGTCTATGTAGTTCGTCAGCCTTCCGGCCGTATCGTACCAATTCAGGTGGGCATGGTTCAGCGCATCCGTCATCGAGGTCATCTTGTACAGGCTGTCATACACGTATGTAGTCGTGTACAACGTGGTTCCGCCGTCGGGGCTCACAACTTCGGTGAGCACGTTGCCCATTTCATCGAATGTCTTGTCGAAGTTATTGCTCTGCGCGTCCGTTGTCCGCCAGCAGCGGTTCATTGAGTCAACGCTGTACACGGTCGTATTCGATTCTCCGTCTGTTTCGGTGTCCACATTGCCATTGGCATCGAACGTTTTGCTGTACGTCGCGCCGGACGGCTTTACAGTCTCGTACTGGCGGTTCATATCGTCATAATAGAGGGTTGTGGTGTTGGAAAGGGCGTCCGTGACGCTGGTGCAGTTTCCCTGCACATCGTAGCCGTACGATGTTGTGCTGTGCGTCGAGCCCGCTGTCGGGCTGTAGTAGTCGGTCTCCAGCGTCAGGCTGCGCGGATCGTAGGTCGTGTCGGTGTAATTGCCTACGCCATCCTCAAAGCGGCTCGTGCGCCCGTTTGCATCGTATGTTGTGGTCGTGGTGAAGGCATACGCCGTGCCGTAGGCGTGGGTAACCTGGTAGACCCTATTCATGACATCGTAATTAGTGCGCGTTTCGCCGCCTTCTTCATCGACCGTGCGGGTCACGTTTCCGCACCTGTCGTACTCGTACGTGATTACGCCCGTATCGGGCTTGGTGACCGTCAGAACGCGGTCTTGCCTGCTGTAGGTGCAATCGGTGTAATAGAGCCACGCGTCAGTGACGCGGGTCTTGTTGCCGTTGGCGTCGTACTGGTACCTTACGGTGCAGCAGAGCTGGTCATTTGTTACGCTATGCAGCCGGTTAAGGTCGTCAAAGTCGCAAGTTGTCACGTGGCCGAGGCGGTCGGTAACCGTCAGGACATTACCATTATAGTCGTAGCCCCATGTAGTCGTGTTGTTGGGAGCGGCCAGTGGAGCCACTTCAGTGACCTTTCTGTTCAGGGCGTCATAGGTGTATGACCAGGCGTTTCCGTTCTTATCCGTGTACGACAATAGGTTGCCATTGTAGTCGTACGTGTGGTCATCGGCATTGGTGTACGGATCCGTCTCGTAATCCAGACGGTTCAGGGAATCGTACACCCACGTTGTCACGTTGCCGAGGTAATCGGCATAATACACCCGATTCCCATCGGCGCTGAAGCGGGTCTCGTCGTAATTGGTCACGAAGGCCGGAGCGCCACCTACAGGGTTGATGCGCAGGCGCCCGGTCTGCCAGCAGCGGTTCCACGTGTCGTAAACATACTGCTCCGTGCAGAAACTCGTCGCGTTCGCGATATTGTAATCGAAAGTCACTGAGTCCTGATGCCAGATGGTGTTGCCATTCTCGTCAAAGCCCCATTGCTCAAAATTGCCGTCCGCGTGCTCGACCTCGTAGCGGCGGCCGAGGCTGTCATAGCTGAACTCGGTGACGTTGGTCAGGGGATCGGTGACGGTAGCGACGCTCCCGCTTGCGTTATGAGTGTAGATCGTCTCGCTGTACACACCCGCTGAATACTCGACCTTCACCTTGGTGTTGTAGTGGCGGGTGTCGTACTCGTACATCGTGGTGTAGCCGCGGGGATTGACGATGTTCGTCGGCATGCCCCATGCGTTGTTGGTGTAGGAGGTCGTGTAACTTGTGATGCCGCCGTCAGGCGAATTGACTACTGACGCGTAATTGCCATACGCGTCGTAGGTGTACGTTTCCACGCTCCCGTTAGGATCTGTCTTCGTACTGACCTGGGAATTCAGGTCATACGTATAGATAATGGCATGAGTGGGCGTGACGAGATTGTCGTCGGGTAGGATTATCTTCCAGAGACGGTTGGAACCGTCGTAGATGTAGTTTGTGACATTGCTGTTCGGATCGGTCGCAGTGGACAACAGATTTCCGGCCGTATAGGTCCAGACCCAGTTGGAACTGAGAGGACCGGACTTCGTGAGCAGATTGCCCACGGAGTCATAAGTGAAAGTGTACACTTCCCCCGCGCGAGTCGTGTAGGACGTCACGTTTCTCGTAGAATTGTAGACCCAATATTCTGAACAGGCACTGCCCCACGTTCCGGTCGGGGCTGGCCAGTCAATTTGGGTGATGCGAGGCGGAACAGCCGCGTTATAGTGGTAAGTGAATGAGTT
>JBAZOJ010000004.1:0-44189 GCA_041648755.1 Candidatus Brocadiia bacterium | reverse complement strand
CTTCATGGCTCCTCAAGGCTGGCACCCATTTTTTCAAGGGCTAAGCCTCCCGGACGTTGGGGCAATGATCAACAAGGAGATTTGGTGGTAGGACCAGCCTGCGGTTCGAAATGGCTGTTGGCCACGCCACATAGTGTTGCAGCCCGTTGGAAAGGCTAATGCAAGAATGGTCGGCGTAGACCATGTGGCACGCGTAATGGTTCGTTGCAAATGGCTTTGGACGCGCTTTGCGAGCCAGCAAGTGCGCGGAAATTGCCAAGGAATATGCAGTGTGTACGTGAGTGTTTCTTATCGGATGCTACTCCAGAGAGCGTTTACGCGAATACTCGACAAGGTTCGAGTGCATTTCCTATCCATAGATAGCCTAGGATGCGGCATTTCCGCTACTCTGAATGTCGCCCTCATTGATGGGCTGGCCAAGGCAAATTGAGCAGCATTAGGCACGCCAATGTACGAACGTTTCAGGAGCAGGTGCGGCGCAGGGGTTTCCGTAGTACCCAACGTGCCATTTGCTGCGAGCGTTTTCCCAGAAGTCTCTACATAGGCTCGGCCTCGAAGTTTCCGGGTGGATCGTTACACGTATGGTAATATATTGGGTCATTCACACAAAGCAGTAGTGACAAGGAGTTCTACGATGCCGAAAATGAAGCAGATCTCTGTGGGCATGGACGCGGAAACCTGAAGCAGCTTGAGGGCCTTGCTGCGAGAGATGGAATCAGCAAATCGGAAGCTGTGAGACAGGCCGTGCAGTCCGCAGCATATAGAGCGTTTGATGCCGACAGGAAGCTCAGGGAAGGAGAAGTTGCCAACGCGAAAAAGGGATTCAGCGCTCAGCGAAGGAAAGGGACCCCTTCAAAGGGCCAGTGAGGGTGAGGAGCCGTTTCGCGACATTACAGGATTGGTCAGATGTAGAATTTGAACTTGCTGCTTGGGTTTCTGAGGAGTGGGTTCGAGACAAGTATCTCTCCAACTGCGTCCGAAAACAGCACTGTTACTGGCTGAGACTCCCCCAGTCGGCAAGCGTTGTAGTTTAACTTTGTGAGACCTAGAATATCGCGGGCCACTTGTTCGATATCGGCGTTGCCATGCTGCACATCAATCCGGAGAGGCGCAGGTGTTTCCCAACCAGCGTAGGTTCCCATACGGTGCGAGTATCCCGATGCCCACAGGAAGCATGTCTTATGGCTTATTGGCCAGTATGTACCACGGAGAACGGGCCACTTCCCTTCGCGAAAAAAGCGCAAACCTCCGGCGGATTCGCGGCGCACGCGGATTCCAGTCAGCGATATGCTGCTTGGGCATGCTGTCCTGAAGCCGATGTACTCTTCGTCGTCTATGCTGGATCGGCAATGCAGGAACACCTCGCGGAGTGGCTTCCCTCCAAGATCTTGGTATGAGCGGAGCGCTTGGGCCAGCAGTCTGTTGGCTGCCGCCCCAGATAGGTGGTATTCCTTTGTTTCTGGTGAATACCAAGGGCCATACTCTCCCATGAAAACCATCCCGTCCCCATCGTCCAAGAACATCTGTGCTGCGCAGCAGGCTGTAGAGCTGTCCTCGCGAAGTTCGGTTTTGCGGAAAGCCATTCCGATATAGCATACCCCTTGGCGTGCTGTCGCAAGCCGCCATGGTTTGCCTCCCGACTTGTAGTACAGGGCAAGACAAAGGTTCCATGCGCGGTCACTTAATGGGGTAAGGCCGCGTTCACCGGATAGAACCGAATCCGCCAATCTTAACGTGGACTCACGCACAATCTGGATTGGCTTTCCGGATTGCATGGCCCGTGCCTTGATATGGCGGCGGAAATCAACAGAGTACTGGTAGTGAATGGGCTGGTAGGAATCGAACAGGTCTGTCTGACCGCTGGCTCTGATCCGCCTCTCGTCCGACGAGATGCCGGAGCCAACTCCACCGGTTACATGAGACTTTGGTCGACAATTTGAATAGACTATGTCGGGCACCACGCAGACAATCGTCCCAACTTCCTCATCTTTGGCCAGAATGCGGCGAATACCTTCTAGATACGCGTCCGCTATTGTCCCGGCGCGGAAGTTGGGGTCCCTGTTCACTGCAGCGTCATTGAGCAAGTGAGGTTCGATCGCAAATATGCTCGTTGGATTTGATGGCCATTTGGCATGAAACGCCGCTTCAAATCCTGGAAAGACAGGCCAAAGGCGGCGATTGAGGGCCTTGCCTTCGTCAAGGACCGGCCGCGTAATGTGAGCGGAGAACTGCTGGAAGGCGGCTATCCCATCGGCGGTGCCGACAAGGCCATACGAGATATTCGCGGGATGAGAAGGTAAGTCAGCATCGCATGGTCCAAAAATGGCAAGGCCATCCCGGGGGTGCACAACACGTTGCTGATGCCGAAACTCAAGTTGAGGTTCGGGAAGGATGAAAGCGCGTTCACTCATCTTCGAATTCTGTCTCCTCATCCCACGCGGGAACGGCAGATTCCGCGTTTTCGGAATCCTCACCATCAAAAGGATTGTCAGGGCCTTGCGCGGGTATCTGGCCCTGCAGCTCGTCGATACCTTGGTCAACATGAAGTGTCAATGGGGTCGAGCCGATCCGGAAGCTCCCGTCTGCTGTATGCAGTATGTCACATTCAGGTTTGCCTTCGCAAAGCCAGTCCACGACAGAGAGAAATCGACAGAACCACTGGTGGTTCCACCAACTCCTGCATATGCGTTTCCGACGAGAAGTGATCTTCTTTCCGTCCAGTGGGTTCCCCCTCAAATCTGTCAAGTGCAGCCGCAAAGAAACGCGAACTGTGGGAATTGGATATTCTGTCAAGGACAATCGGAAGACGGGCGCCAAGTGATATTTGACTATTTCGGTGATACCTCCGCACTTACCCCTCCGCTCGCCAATTACCTGTATGTGCGTCTTTCTGCCGTCATAGCCCATGAATCGAATCGAGTTCTGCCTCAAGAGTCCGTCGGGAAAGAAGCAGGATCGAGATTCCTCGTCAATCTGCAGCCCGCGTCGACGACATTCGACTATCATGGCCTTGCGGAGGATAGTAAGCGCTATGTTTGCGGATGTGAGTCCGGCTATCTGCGGGACCGCAAACCAAGGGATCGAGTCGACACACCGGACAGAAAGCTCCAGTTCCTGAGGGGGGGGATTGAAAGCAAAGACGGTTTTTGAGTTCCTCTGCTGGAAATATGGCCAGTCTCTTTCGCAGTCAGACGACAGAGATCCCATTTTGACCTCGAACTGAAGGAGAATTCTGGGCAACTCAAGCACAGGCAGCACGTTCGACACCAGTTTCTCTGGCCGTGACTCTGGCTTAGCCTGTGCGGCCAGCCAGTTGCAGGCAGTGGCTTGACCAGCAGCAAGATCCCTTGGAGCGCCAATTGCCTCAAGCTTCTTGAGCAGTTGCCCGAAGCCTGCCGCCCAACTGCTGTGGAAAGGGATGAACGTGAGATCTGAGACCGTCCAGTGTAACTGGGATGAGGAGAGGTCACCGAGGTTAAGGGGGATCAGGAAATCGATTTCGCGCGCTCTGCCAATATTGAGTGCGATTGTGCGCTCCTTCAGTGGATTAGGTTTTTGTACCGAAGATTCTGACATGATCGAGAGCATCCTGAAGGTCCGCTCCTTGATGGCCTTGTCGATGTCCGAAGGGTAGGATTCCCCCCCCAACAGACGCATTTTGTCGAACCAGACGGAGTATCCCTCAGCGGTCAGGCGAAGTGCGAGCCACTCAGCAAAGTCGGAATCTTCACTGGCGTAGTTGATAAATAGGTGGTCTTCTGTCTGCTGAGTCATATTCTACAGGCCACTATTTGGCTGTCTCCATCCTGGAGAAAGAAGGTCCGGAGAGAGTTCTGACTACGACGGTTGACGCTGAGGGCTTCCTTAAGTAGCTATTCTTGATCGTGGAAGCCCCGACAATCAAAAGTAATGACGCGGTGAGACATGCTCTACGATAGCAGGGCTCGCGCACTGCTCCTAGTGAAGAGGATAAGCAACACTCTCTCGAACCCGATTGACCAGCACTCATCTACCCGCTCCTTCTCCTCAGCCCCTTGAGCGCCTCTTCAACTTCCTTCCCCTTGGCTTCGATTATGTCCAGAAGATCTTCGGGGGTGCGGGAGTCTACAACCGGCTTGCGGTTGGGGTTGACGGCCTTCAGGTCGAAGACGGCGTCCTCGATTTCCTTGGCCTTGGCGGCCAGGTCGCGAGCCTCACGGGAAAAGTCTGATGCCTTGGTTTCGGCTTCAATGACCGCCTGCTCGTCGCGCGGATAGGCCTTTTTGAGAGCTTTCAGCCGTTCGGCCCACTTCGCTGCCTGTTGGCTTTTTGCGTTGGATTGCTCCTTCAACGGTTGGGACTCTTCGGTGGCTACGCGCTTGCGCTCGTCCATATCCACAGTCCAGGATAGCTCGCTGTTTGCGCGGCCCGGCAGAAGCCGGAGGAACTCCTCGAAGTGCTTCAGGGTCAGCGGGGTTTTCTTGCGGACCTTGATATCGGTCAGGTCGTAGTACCAGATTTTGTGCGTTGGCTGTCCCTTCGTGAAGAACAGCAGGTTGGTCTTGACGCCTGCGCCCGCCGCCGTGAAAACTCCACCCGGCAGGCTTACAATGCACCAAAGGTCGCAGTCGTCAAGCAACTTGCGCTTGGTCTTGACAAAGGCATCCTCATTGGTCCTAAAGAGCAGGCCCTCGTCCAGGACCATGCCGCAACGGCCGCCGTCGCGCAGGCTCTTGATGATGTGCTGCAGGAACAGAACCTGCGTTGCCCCGGTTTTGTAGTCGAAGTTGGTCTGGGCTTCCTTGCCTTCCTTGCCTCCGAATGGCGGGTTGGTGAGGATCACATCAAAGGTTAGGGGCGCGCCCTCGAAGAGCCCGCCGTAGATTTCCTGCCCGGTCAGTGTGTTGCCGTGCCAGAGATTTGGCTTGTCAACGCCGTGAAGCACAAGGTTAGCAAGGGCGATGGGGATAATCAGGTTCTCCTTTTCCCGGCCCCAGAACGTCCGCTGCTTGAGTGTCTCCAGTTGTTGGCCTGTGACACCGCTGCCGCTGTTGTCCCGGATGTACTTGAAGCTCTGGGCAAGAAATCCGCCAGTGCCGCAGCCGGGATCGTAGACAGTCTCATCCATCTTCGGTGCGATGACCTGCACCATGGCCCTGATGACCTGGCGCGGAGTGAAGAACTGCCCGCCGTCGTTTCCCTTTTCGCCCATCTTGAGGAGCAGGCCCTCGTAGACCTGGGAGAGCGTGAAAACGTGGGTCGTATCATCCGACTCTACGTTGAGTTCATGTACCTTATCCAACACGTCGCGGAAATTGCGCTCGGTGTCGATGCGCACACGCTCGACGCCGGAGACTATCTCGCCGACAACTTTCTGGCGCGGAGAGGACTCGGGCCGGTTCTTGAGGCCCCTCAAGTATCGCAGCAGGTCGTTGTTGACGAAGTTGAAGACCGAACCTGTTGCGCCATTTTGCAGTTCCGCGCGTTTCCAGCCGATGCTTCCTTCGGTTGTCAGGCCTTCCGGCGGGGCGCCCCAATCGCGCCAGCGATAGGGCGAGGCCAGGGATGGACTGAAAGCGATGCCAAGTGTGTCGGCTGCCTGTTCCTCCTGGCGTTCCTTTTCGTCAAGGATGCGAAGGAACAGAATCCACGTTAGCTCAGGGACGTATTGCAGTGCCCCGGCGCAGTTGCCGCGCCGCATTATGTCGCAAATGCTCTTGACCGCCTGATCTACGGACTGCTGGGTGGCGTGTCGCTTGCCGTTGCCGTTTCGCTTTTGCCCTTGAGCCATTTCAGATTTCTCCGCTAAACGCCCGCCGCAGCAAGGCCGCTGGCAAGCTGTTGATTGTGTTCAGTTCGTCTTCGGCAGCCACACGAGCCCTATCTGCCGAATCCATTTGTTCTTTAAGCTGGGCGGCTATACGCTGCTGCTCGGGAAGGGGCGGAAGGGGTATGTTCATTCTGGTGATTTGGCTGAGGATCATTCGTTGAATGGCGGAACCAAGTTGGGCTTCCGTAACGCCTCGTAGTGTTTCTGGGTGATTCAGCCAAGCTGTTAGGAAGCCCGGATCCAGTGTTCCAGCCTTTGGACGGATCATTGCCACGCTCGAGAGCATGCTGAAACTGAAATCAAGAGTATTCTCCGCAGCAACGCCCATTGTTGCCCCGTCTTTGATGTAAAGGACATCCCCCGGCCTCGGGTCACAACGGGCAAAGATAGCCTTGTGATCCTCAAGTGAAACAAAGGTCAATTCAGTCAGATCAATGGCGAAGCGCTTGATGTTCTTCGCCGTTATGTATGGTATCCCGGCATTTCCATTTGGGGGTGAGCGATGGGTTCCATCAGTGATCTTCTCGCACACTCTCCCTAACTCAGCCCATTTCCATCCCTCGGGAAGGGCTTGCCCGGGCTGCGGAAAGACCTGGCGGAGGAAGGCGTTGGGCAGATCCCTGACCGCCTGAAGCCGCGCTAGGGCGGCCGCGCGAGCCTTCTCCACCGCCGCCATCTGTTCCTGCAAGATTGCCGCAATCCGCCGCTGCTCGGAAAGGGGCGGGAAGGGTATCTCGAATTGTTGAAGGGCAGATTTGGAGACTTCAGCAAATGTTGCCCCGCTCCCAAGTGCCTGGATTTCTGGAACAGACAGTTTCAGTATCCAGTACAGGAAAACCGTGTCAACATCAGGGCCTGGAACAAAGCTCTTGCAGCCTTGATTCGTACACAATGGAACGCCAGCAATGGCTAAGTGGCCAATGGGTGCGCGACTGGACATTACCACTGTTCCTTTAGGCAGAATCTCCGAGGCACAATTCTGCAGCCCTGTCTCGGTAATCCGTCTGGCGGTAGTAGTTATGGTCGTGCCAAGAAGCTTGCCGAGGTCGGTCGGAGTCACCCAAACAATATTGCCATCCCAATATCCCGAAGTCCCAGTATCGGGCGTAGAGCCGCCAGCCAACCTACACACCCCCCCCAGCTTGACCCATCTCCAGCCTTCGGGAAGTTGCTGTCTTTCTTCTCTTGTGCTGGGGCTCATGCGGCAAACATCCTGGTCTTTGTCTCGGTGAGGAGTTCACGCGGATTGCCCGCCGTCTGAAGGGCGGCCAAACCACCTGCATCTTTGACTTCGGGCGTCTGGAATATCTGCGGGTTTTCAAGCCCTTCCGTGCCGCCGCGCTCAAACTGGCTGGCGATGGCTCGGATCGTGGCCGCTGCGCCGATGGGCAGTCGGTTAATCCAATCTTCGTGCTTGTAGGTAAAGGCCAACGTGCGGTCGTGGCGTGTGCGGGGGTTCATACCCCACCCGAGTTCGGCCAGCACGTCGTACAGGTCGTACTCTTCCTTCTCGTCAACAATCCGGACGACCGTGGGCAAGTACCCGGAAGTAACCAGAGTGTCGATCAGTTCCTGCCGCGAGGGCGGGTTGACCCAGCGGCTGCGAAACTCGTCTAGCGTGTGGACTTCCTGGGTAAGGCGCGCGGCAAGGCGGGCCTTGTACTCGTCAAGGGGCACCGGCATAGCCCTTCCGTCCACATCCGCGACAATGAAGCGCCCGGCTGGGGTGATATGGACATCGAAGCCCTCGACGCATATCTGTGGTTCAGGTGGATTGTCAGGCGGCGGCTGGCGGTCTTCGCGGGGCTTGGTCGGCTTGGTGATGAAGGCTTCGCCGAACAGGCGGGTCGCGTCAGTGTAATCATACACGCGGAACATCAGTTTGCCCGTGGGCGCGTCAATGCGCGTTCCGCGCCCGACCATCTGGTAGAAGCTGATGGGGCTCTTGAGATACCGGAAGAAAACGATGTTGCGCCGCAGGGGACATCCACTCCGGTGGTAAGCAGATCGACAGTTGTGGCGATGAAGTGGCTTCGCGAGGACGCACGCAGGTCAGGAAGCTGGTCGTTTCCGCTGCTTTCCGCCGTGCATTTGAAAGCGAGAAACCCCTTGAACTGCTGGTTGTGCGCGATGCACCACTTGGCGTAGAGGTTGTTCAGACAGACAGCCACATCATCGGCGTGGCGGTCGCGCGCGCAGAAGATGATTGACTTCTGCTCCGGGCCTCCGGTTTCGATGAGGTACTGGAAAAAGTCCTGGCACATCGCCTGAACCCGATCGGGGAGCAGGAGGCGGTCCTCGAAATGAGTTCTTTGGTAGAGGTCCTCAATCTGCTCGGGGGTGATTGGCTCGCCGGTAATCGCGTCAACGGGGTTCCGGGCGATGATCTCGTCTCGGGTAATGCCTGTGTCATCCAGGTTGATGCGGCCCTTCTGGATCTCGCAGGCGGCCAGATAGCCGTCCTCGATGGCCTGCGACATAGTGTATTCGTAAACTGGCTCGCCGAAGTACAAGATGTTGTTTGCCGTTATCTTTATGTCCTGCACGGCCTCGTGGGTGACTACTTTGCATTCGAGTTGGCGCGGGGTGGCGGTGAGGCCGATCTGCACGGCGTTGCTGTTTCGGGTAAGAACCTGCGACCACTTGCCCCAGGCGGCGCGGTGGCATTCGTCGATAACGATATGGGAAAAACCGTTTTCCGGATAGAAGGTGGTAAGGAAATTGGCGTTGCCATCTTCATTTTCCACGCCCAGAGTCTGGTAGGTGGCAACGTGGATGCGGGCATTCTTGGCGTTGTTAGTGCCGTCGGGCTTGCGGTACACCTCTGCGGCATCGCTGCCGAAGACGTTCTGGAACGCACGGAGCGCTTGCGCGCGAAGCTCGTCCCGGTCGCAGACAAAGAGGGCTCGCGTGAGTTGGCCTGCATCGGAGATTCGCTTGAGCAGGTTGACTGCGATGAAGGTCTTGCCTGCACCGGTCGCAAGGGAAAGCAGAGCCCGTTTGGGATTTCCGGTGGTCTGGCACTTGGCGATCTTCTCGATAACGGCGCGAATGGCGGCGTCCTGATAGTAGCGCCGGGTGCCTTCGCCTCCGAAATATGGCTGCAGCAAAGGCCGGGCAACCGGCGAATCGAGGGAGAAGCCCATCGCTTTTTCGAAGCGCGCGCGGAGTTCTTCAGGCGTTGGGAATTCGGCGATCAGCCTGGGCGCGCAGGTGAGGCCCGTGAAGCTGTCGAACTCGACAAACTGATGGCCGTTGGACGAGAAGATGAACTTGACGTTAAGGCGCTTGCATTCCGAGTAGCCCTTGGCCTGATCCAGGCCGTGTCCGGGGGGCAGACTGGCTTTTTTGGCCTCGATGAGCGCAAGGGCAACGGGCTGTGCCTCGATGCTGACCTTGACCCGGAGGACATAGTCTATCTTCCCGCGCGAGCGCCGCCGAGCCTTGCCGTTGATGATCTCGACCGTACCGGCAGTCTCCTCGCGGCGAATGAGGTCCTCCGTCCAGCCGCGCTTGTGCAGGGCTGGATCGATCAGCTTTGCTCTGGTATCAGCCTCGTTGTAGTCCATCATCGAGGGGATTTGGCTCCGTTCATGCAATGCTTGGTAGATAGAACCATGCGATAACCCCTGCCATTATCGCGAGGAGTGGGGGGAAGTCAATGGGGCGGGGCGGGCACTGTGCATGCACCGGGCCCAAGAGGCAAATCACTGCTTAGTAAGTGGTGCCCCCACAACCACACGGAAACCGAAGTCGGGGAAGATGATGTTGAGCCAGTTGAGGGGGCCGCAACTGATGCGGCTAGCGGAGCGACAGAAGCCCGCACCGCCGTAGATCCAGGAACCGCCGCGCAACACGTGATACTGGCCTGTTGCCGGGCCCACGGGGTCGGCCTGACCGCCCGCTTGATACTTGTCAGCATACCAGTCATGACACCACTCCCATACGTTGCCATGCATGTCGTACAATCCCCACGCATTTGGTTTCGTCCTGCCCACGGGATGCGTAGTATTGCCCGAGTTGCCACTGAACCACGCATAGTCACCAAGCCGTCCTTCATCGTCGCCAAAACAGTAAGTCGTCGTGCTGCCCGCCCGACAGCAGTACTCCCACTCTGCCTCTGTCGGGAGCCGGTATTCCATTCCCGCAGGCAGGTTGCCCTTCTGCCGCTCGGCCGCCGTCAACTTGCGGCAGAACTCCACTGCGTCATTCCAGGAAACACACTCCACAGGAAGGTCGTCGCCCTTGAAGTTGCTTGGGTTATTGCCCATCACTGCGATCCACTGCTTTTGCGTTACCTCCGTGGCGCCCATCAAGAATGCCTTCGTCAGCGTGACCTTGTGCACCGGCTTCTCGTCCGCGGAGCCTTTCTCGGAGCCCATGCTGAAAGAGCCGGGCGAGACTGCAATAAGGGGGAATGGAGCATTCTTGGCCACGGTTGGTATTGCTTCTTCAGCCTTGCGAGCTTCCTCAGCCTTGGGATCCACGACCACCGCTCCGATTTCCATCTTCAGGAAGTTGGCCGTTACAACGGTCCTGCACGCATTCCTTATCTCGATGTTCATCTTGAGTGTCTTGTCGTTCCACATCAGACTGACCTCATGCTTCCCCACCGGGACATCACTCTTGGTCCATGGGTCGTCGGCTTTTTTCAGGTTGGTCACGCCGATACCAGGGCACGTAATCAAGCATTCCACCGGCAGAGTGCGAATTTCGATGCTGCCGACACTGGGAATGAAGGTGCCCAGTTTGACCACAGCAACGCGGTCCTTTTCAACAGTCACCGACTTGACCTGTGGCGCGAAGCCTTCTTTCAGGGCTCTAAGTTCATGCACCCCGGCGGGGACATCCTGAATTATCAGGCCGCCGTACTCCGCCGTGCTGACGCCCTTGAGGTCTCCATCGAGCAGGATGGAGATCCCGGGCTCGCACTTTACCTGAATGTGGCCTTTATCTTCGGCGTGGACGAAGGCTTGTGATGCAAAACAGGCGAGCAGAAGGAGCATTGCGGTTTGGCGGAACATAAGGCCTCCATGGCGCTATTGTAGAACTGGCACAGTCGGAGTCAAGGAGGGGGGCGGAGCAATGATGAATGATGATTGCGGATTGATGATTCGAACGCCCCGATGGGGCGGGCGGACGTAAAGAACGGTCCGGAAGACCGGGTACCTGAAATGTGCGGGTGTCCTGGGGACGCCCGATTTCATGGGCGGACACTCGGGAGATTGATGATTGATGATTGCGGATTGATGAATGACGAAGCCAGTCTGTCATCCGGAGTCCGAGGTCCGGAGGGCGAGCCAACAGCCCGGGCGAACACATGGGTTCGCGCCCTACGAAGACCAGCAACCATTGAGGTCAGGCTGTCGACCCTCGCTGATCCAAGAAGGCAGACCGGAGTTGCCCGACTACATTCTCTCAGCGAAGACGATGATGTAGCCGTTCAGGTCGGACAGGGCGAATTCCTTGTTGCCGTAAGCAGTTACATGAGGGTGCGAGAGGATCTGCACTTTGTCCTTGAGGGCAGTGTAGTATTCGTCGAGCCCCCTCATCATCACATAGAGGGTGGCCGACGCGCCGATCCGAGAACCGGAGAGCTCGCGGTATTCACTGGTTATGCCCTTGCGCGACTGGAACATCAACGTCACGTCACCCTTCTGCATCAGAGCCCAGTCCGGCTCAGTGCCGTCGGGTGTTGACTTCAGACACACGAATCCCAGCGTGGATTTGTAGAACTCGACTGACCTTCGCACGCTATCAACCATCAGGTTCGGAGACATGCTGTCCATTGTGCACCTTCCCCATTTCTATACCGAGTCTACCCTATATTGAAGGCACGGGCAGCGGTCTTTTTTCCGCGGCTTAGAACGGTATGCCCGGGATGGTCGGGATAATGGGGGTTGGGGCGGGCGGCGGCGCGAACATGGCCTCGATGACCTCCATTGGCACAGTGCATCCTGCAACCAAGCTGAAACCGCTGTCGCCGACGGTCCATGTCGTGCGCGAAAGCAGACCGTTGAGGAACGGGTACTTCTCGCGCGAGACCTCTATAAGCCCCTGTGGCAGCGTGTTGTACATAAAGTCTCGGGCGTCTTCCGAATTGAAGAAGAGGTTCAACAGCAATTTCACGCCCTTGTTTTCGGAAATCTCGGCTCTGAAGGTGAAATACTTCGTCGAACGCTGAATCGAGCCAATGGATGCATCGTCGAGCACTGGCGGAGTTTCGGCGCCCGGAAAGCCGCAGGCCCGGAAAATGGTATTTTCGTTAGTCTGGCTCAGGTACTTGACGATATTGGGATCCAGTTGCTCCTTCTCGCCACGGGATGTCAGGCAGCGCCGGGCTGCCGCGACAGCGTTCTTTGACAGTACCAGGAGAAGTTCGTTCTTCCCAATCTCCACTATGCAGCCGCCATCGAACTGCGTGGAGGGCGAGCCCTCGACCTTCTCGGTTCCGGTAGGGGTTCCCCCGGCCAGACGGCACACGGTAGCGGCGTCGGGGGCGCCAGCGAGAATCACCCAAGCCGTGGAATGATCCTGAGTAAGGGCCAGGTAGAAGCTGGACGAGTTGGCAATCGCCCGAGCCAAGGATGGAATCTTTTCAAGCGTTGCAGCGGGCAGCAGGGCTCCTGCCTTGGCTGCGTCGCAGTAATAGACAAGTTTTGCCTCCGCGGGCAGCAGCAGGTAGCGTTGCTCAGGGAAACGCGGCAGGCTGTCATAGATCGCAATAGCCATTGCGACAGCAAAAGCCACGATCAGCACCACAAACAGCACTGTGCGGCTGCGGCGGGCTGGCGTTACTACCTGGGCGGGCTGGACAACCGGGTTCTGCATCTTCGTCCCCCTGATGTTATACGCCATTCTAATGGCCGTTTTCGCGAGAGGAAAGAGAATGCTTGCGCGCGCGGCTCTGACTGTATAATAGCGCGATGCTCAACAGGGCGGTTCCTCGCAAGCTTTACCGCGATCCGGTCTTCATCACCGGCGCCTACTTCGTCGTATCCCTCATGCTGTCTATTGCCATCTCGATGCTGACCTTTCTTGGCGAGAGCCCTGAGGGAAACGGGATAACTCCGAACCAGCTATGCACCGGGTGGCTCATTGCGGGTGACCTGACTTACCTGTTGAATTGCGAACTGACTATTGTTGCCGCGGCTCTGATTGCCGCGATTCCGTGGTGGATGATACTTGCGTTCGGGTTGTCAACGGCCCTGTACATGGTCGACATATACTTTTTCTTAGGGCCTGACACCTACCAGGTGGAGCAACTGCTCCTGCGCTTCGATTTCTGGAGCATGTTCGCGGTAAGCGCAATGCTCATCACGGCGATTCTCCGACCCGGCAACAGCCGCCCTGTCATGTTGGCAATCATCGGGTGGATGGTGTTAATCTTTGGCAACGTGCTCATGTTTGGCGTTCTGCGCGGGATCGGCAGAGGTCAGGAAGTTCTGGTCGAACCCCGGTTTATCCCGCTATTGGCAGCACTGATATTCTGGATACCAGCACTGTGGAGTGGCAGCAGACCGTCTTCATCACAGCAATAGGCTTGCTGGTGATCTTCCTCCTGGGCGCCTATATCAGGCGGACACAGGTACAGGATAAGGAACTCACAAAGGCAAGGCAGCGTCCCAACCCGGACGAGGAGATCCGTCTCATCGTTCACGAGTTGAAGAACGCGCTTACCCTTACAGACAGCGTAAGAGACGTGATCAAGCAAAAGGGCCTGAACGAAAGACGTTTCAACCTCATCGTGGACGGCCTCAACCGGTTCTCCGATGTCGTCAGGATAGCTGACGGTCGAGTGGGCGGAAAGAGGGTGAGGCTCGCGGATGTGGTAACGCAATCTCTGTCAATAATGGAGGCATACCCCGGGGTAACGGTTGATTTCGAGCCCGCCGAGGGCGAAGTACTCGCGACGGAGAAACTGGGCGGAGCACTGGTCAACCTGTTCAAGAACGCTGCCGAAGCAATGGTTGATTCCGCGGACAAAAAGCTGTATGTCAGAATGGAGAACAAATCCCGCAGGGTATTCCTGATTGTAAAGGATACGGGCTACGGGATTCCGGTCGAGAACATCGAGCGCATCTGGGAACGAGGTTTCACGACCAAGGAGAAAGGGTCCGGGTTCGGAATGGGAGTGATCAAGGAAGGCATCGAATCGTCAGACGGCACTCTCGTAATGCTGAATTCCTCTCCGGGAAACGGAGCGGAATTCGTGTTCGCGTTCCGACTGCGCGTGGGAGACACTTTCGCCTGACCCTAAAGTGCCGATACCCGACGGGATGCACGGCGCAACAGGCGCGGGGCGTCAGGGCAGACGGGCATTGGACCCCATCGCATCGTCAGAGGCGACCAAAACAGTTGAGGCCGGTCGAAAAGTCTGTAGAATCACCCGTTACGGTTTTTTCCGGAGGGCGCAACCGTGGAGTTACTACCTTCTCTGAGAGCGAAGGCCAAAGCAAATCTTAAGAGAATTGCACTGCCCGAGATCGACGACGATCGCACCGTGCAGGCGGCCATTGAAGTCTGCCGCGAGGGCTTTGCCAAGCTGGACCTGGTTGGCGAGTGGGAATCCGCCAAGAAGCGGATGGCTGCGGCCAACGTTGACCTCTCTCTGGTGAATTTCATCCGGCCCGCGGACTTCCCGGCGGATATCGAACGGTACGCCGCAGGGCTCTATGAGAAGCGCAAGCACCGCGGCATGACAATGGAAGAAGCCCGCAAGCTCGTGCTGCAGCCAATGTTCTACGCTGGCTGGCTCGTTGCCGAGGGGAAGTCCGTCGGTATGGTCGCAGGCGCTGCCTGCCCGACCGCCGACACGATCAGGGCGGCACTGTTTTCGGTTGGCACCGCCCCCGGAGTCAAGCTTGTATCATCGTTCTTTATCATAGTGCACCCCAATACGGCATTCGGCGAAAAGGGTGTCTTCCTGTTCGCCGACCCGTCGGTCAACCCCGACCCGAACGCCGAACAGCTTGCCGATATCGCGATTGCATCGGCCGATAACGCCCGTGCACTTCTGGGCATCGAGCCCCGCGTTGCGATGCTCTCCTTCTCGACCAAGGGAAGCGCCAAGCATCCCGTCGTGGACAAGGTGCTGGCCGCATTCGCGGAAGTCAAGCGTCGTCGCCCGGATATCCTCGTTGATGGCGAGATGCAATTCGACGCGGCCTGCATCCCCTCGGTGGGACAGCGGAAGGCGCCGGGGAGCGCTGTTGCAGGACGTGCCAATGTATTCATTTTCCCGGATCTCAATTCGTGTAACATCGGCTCGAAGATCGCGGAGCGTCTTGGCGGAGCACAGGCCGTAGGGCCGGTGCTGCAAGGACTTGCAAAGCCCATCAACGACTTGTCGAGGGGCTGCAGCGCCAGGGACATTGCCGATCTTGTGGCCATAACCTCAGTTCAGGCTTAGAAGTCAGGAGTACATATGGGTCTGCCCAAAAGAAGACATTCCCCTACTCGCGGCAAACTGCGCCAGGCGCACGATTTTCTCAAGAGAATCGACCTATCCGCATGTCCCCGCTGCTCGCACATGAAACCGCCGCACACAGTCTGCCCCAACTGCGGCACATACAAGAACGAGGAAGTCCTCCCACCTTCTTACGAGAAATAGCCTATGCAAGCGACGCGCATCGCAATTGACGCGATGGGTGGCGACTTCGCCCCCGAGGAAATTGTCAAGGGCAGCCTGCAATTTGCACGGCGCAACCCTGGTGTGACAGTAATCCTCTTTGGCGAAAAAGGGCCATTGGATGATGCCGTCGCGAGGCAGAAAGGCGCTGGCCTGGGGAACATAAAGCTTGTGCCTTGCGGGCCTTCCGTGGGCATGGGCGAACACCCCGTCGATGCGCTGCGCAAGAAGACAGATTCCTCCGTTGTTTGCGCCGTTGACTCAGTTATGAAGGGAGATGCTGACGCGTTTGTTTCCGCGGGAAACACGGGCGTCTGCGTTGCCGCGACCCAGTTGCGCTGGCGGCTGATCCCCGGGATTTCGCGGGCCGCCATTGCGTTGGCTTTTCCTTCCGAGACCGGAGTGACCCTTGCCCTGGACCTTGGTGCGAACGTCTCCTGCAAGGCGGAGCACCTGCTTGATTACGGAATAATGGGCTCTGTGTACAGCGAGCACATCATCGGGATCACGAAGCCAAAAGTCGCCCTTCTGAACGTAGGCGAAGAGGAATCGAAGGGCACGAAACTCATATCCGAAGCCAGAGATCTCCTCGCGAATTCCGGGCTGAACTTTATCGGTTTCGTTGAGGGCAACCACATTTTGACCGGCAAGGCGGATGTGGTCGTCTGCGAAGGATTCGTTGGCAATGTTATTCTGAAGACCGCGGAAGGCGTCACCGATTTCCTGCTCAAGATGATAAAGAAGAACGTCAAGCGTTCCCCGATCTACTCTCTCGGCGCGCTGCTATCCACGGGCGCTTTCAGAAACGTCCGTGAGAAGATTGACTACTCCAGTTTCGGCGGGGCGCAGCTTCTCGGCGTGAATGGGGTCTGCGTGATATCGCACGGCCGAAGCAAGTCACCCGCGATGTACAATGCGCTGAGAGTGGCGGATGAAGTTGTCCGCAAGCGGGTCAACGAGAATATCAAAGCCAAGATCGGTTCCGTTCGGAAAGCAGCAGTCTCCACAAAGGAGTAGTCGAATGACAGAGGCCATTCGAGTCGGTATCGCGGGCATTGCCTCGTATCTTCCCCCCAAGGTGTACACCAATAAGGATTTCGAAAAGATGGTGGACACCTCCGACGAATGGATCACCGAACGCACCGGCATCAAAGAGCGCCATATCGTTGAAGGCGAAGCCAACTCCGACATGGTCGCCAAAGTCGCCCTTCAGCTCTTAAAGGAGTCGGGGCTTCGTCCTGATGAAGTGGATTGCATCATCTGCGCGACATTTACTCCGGATCGTCCGTTGCCCACGAATGCCTGCTATGTGCAGGCCAAGATCGGCGCGTCGAAAGCAGCAGTTTTCGACATGGCCGCCGCCTGTTCCGGCTTCCTTTACGGGCTGAAAGTCGGCGGGGCTCTCGTTGCGACGGGTGCCTACAAGAACGTCCTCGTTTTCGGCTCTGAAGTACTTAGCAGCATCGCCAACTACCGGGATCGCACAACCTGCGTGTTGTTCGGAGACGGTTGCGGGGGAGCCCTTTTGCAGCCGTGGAGAGAAGGCCATCACGAAATGCTCTCCATCGAACTTGGCGCCGATGGCTCCGCCGGGGATATCCTCTACATACCGGCTGGCGGCCAGCTTATGCCTCTGACGCATGAGTTACTCGACCAGAATATGCACAAGGTCATCATGAACGGCAATGCGCTTTTCAAAAGAGCTTGCCGCGCCATGGTGGACAGTACGCAAAGCGCCCTCGAAAAGGCCAACCTCAAGCTGGAAGATATCACGTGGCTTGTGCCGCACCAAGCCAATATCCGGATCCTTGAGACTACCGCGCGTATGCTCAATATCCCCAAGGAACGCGTTTTCATCAACCTCGAGCGTACCGGCAACACAAGCTCCGCCTCAATCCCCATTGCCCTCGATGAAGCCAGTGGCAAGGGACTTTTCAAGAAGAACGACATCATTGCCATGTGTGCTTTCGGCGGCGGCCTGACTTGGGGCGGCGCCGTGATGCGCTGGTGAGATCCTGATGTCCAACGCCTATATTTTCCCCGGGCAGGGCGCCCAGTTCGTGGGCATGGGCCATGACCTGTACGAGACCTTCCCTGTCGCGCGCAAACTCCTGGACGAAGCCGAGACTGTCACCGGAATCCCCCTTCGTCATCTCTGCTTTGAAGGTCCAATGGACCAGTTGTCTGACACGGCCGTGTCGCAGCCTGCCCTGGTGGCCTGTTCCATAGCTGCGCTTGAAGTCGCCCGCGAAATGGGCATTCCGAAACCGGCCTACGTGCTCGGGCTTTCCCTTGGCGAGTACGCCGCGCTATACGCTGCCGGAGTTCTCTCCAGCGCGGATGCAGTCGGCCTGGTAAGGCAGAGAGGGCTCGCGATGAAAGAAGCGGGCGCGGCCAACCCTGGCACAATGACCTCGGTTCTCGGGGCGGAAGATGCCGTTATCCGGGACATCGTGGCTCGCGCAGCGGAGAAGGGCGTAATCAATGTCGCCAATTTCAACTGTCCCGGGCAGGTGGTCCTGAGCGGAGCCGTCCCGGCCATCGAGTTCGCCGAACAGTTACTATCGGCGGTTCCCCGCGTCCGGGCTATCCGCCTTTCCGTTTCGGGCGCTTTCCACTCGCCTCTGATGAAGCCAGCAGCCGATAAGTTGGCCCTTGCGCTTGAGCGTGTCGAATGGCATCCTCCGCAGGTTCCGGTCATCCAGAACGTGACCGGCGAAGCGGTTGGCAGCGTTCCGGAGATAAAGCTTAACCTCGTTGCCCAACTTACGGGCAGCGTTCAGTTTGAGAAATCCGTGAACCGTGCGAAGCAGCTTGGCGTGGATCGATTGTTCGAACTCGGACCCGGCAAGGTACTGGCCGGACTTGTGCGCCGGATCGACAGAAATCTGCCCGTCATCAACGTGGGAACGGCCACAGAGGCTGAGTCCCTTCGTTCGGTTGCGCATTAGGAAAAATCAGTAGAATTCATACTCTCAGGAGTGAAATGCTTAAGGGAAAAGTCGCCGTTGTTACCGGCGCCGGACGAGGGATCGGCCTGTCCATAGCCGTAGCCCTTGCCGAAGCCGGTGCCGACATTGCTTTGTTTGACGTGAACCCCGCCGATCTGGCCGCCGCGAAGGCGACGATCGAGGCGAAGGGTGTTCGCGCGCTGACCGCAGAGGTGGATGTCACAAATCCCGCTTCGGTCGGTGCCGCTGTTGACAGGGTCGCTGCGGAACTTGGCGCTCCCCTGATCCTTATCAATAACGCGGGTATCACCAAGGATAACCTGCTGATGCGCATGACCGACGACGAGTGGAACAAGGTGCTTGCCGTCAACCTGACCGGTGCATTCAACTGCACGCGAGCCACTATGCGGCATATGACCCGCGAACGCTGGGGCAGGATAGTCAATATCTCGTCCGTCGTGGGTGTAATGGGCAATGCCGGGCAGGCGAACTACGCAGCATCGAAGGCCGGACTTATCGGATTCACCAAAGCGGTTGCCAAGGAGCTGGCCTCGCGCTCCGTCAACGTTAACGCAATCGCGCCCGGATACATAGCGACTAAAATGACCGAGAACCTTCCGGAGAAGGCAAGAGAGACGCTCGTATCGCTTATTCCGTTGAAGCGACTGGGCACCCCCGAGGATATCGCGAAGACGGCGATATTCCTCTGCTCTCCCGCCTCCGACTACATCACCGGACAAGTAATTCATGTCGACGGCGGAATGGTAATGTAACACTGTGTAACACATCCCGTTAGGAGGAACTATGGCCGGAAGAGAAGAAGTTATCGAAAAGGTTAAGGACATCGTGGCCGAGCGGCTAAAAGTATCCCGCGACAGCCTCACCGAGACGAGTTCATTCGTCGACGACCTCGGCGCGGATTCCCTTGATCAGGCCGAACTCGTGATGGAACTGGAAGACGAGTTCAACTTCCAGATCCCCGAGGACGAAGCCCAGAACATCAAGACGATCAAGGATGCCGTCGACTACATCATCGCTAAGAAGGCCTGAGGACTCTCAGGGATATTATGACTGATATCAAACGAGTGGTGGTCACCGGTATCGGTGCCGTTACCCCGATGGGTAACGGAGTTGCAGCGCTTTGGGACGGCCTGTTGGCAGCCCGGAGTTGTGCCGGGCCTATCACGCTGTTCGACGCGTCGCAGCATAAGGTGAAGTTCGCCTGCTGCATCAACAACTTCCAGCCGCATCCCGAGATCGACCCGCGCGAATTGCGCCGGATGGACCGCTACGTCCAATTCGCAATGAGCGCAACCATCGAGGCGTTCAACCATGCCGGGCTCGCGGGCAAATACGAGCCCGAGCGGGCAGGGACGATCATCGCATCGGGAATCGGCGGAATTGCGGTGCTTGAAGAACAGCATGGCCGGCTTATCGAACGCGGCCCATCTCGTGTTTCGCCGTTGCTTATCCCGATGATGATCGGCGATATCGCCGCTGGAATGGTCGCGATGCGCTATAACCTGCGCAACGTCAATTTCGGCGTCGTCTCCGCCTGTGCGTCTGGAGCACACGGAATCGGCGAAGCATACCGGACTATCAAGCACGGCTACGCCGATGTAGTAATCGCCGGTGGCGCCGAGGCGGGGATAACGCCCCTCTCGGTTGCGGGCTTCGGAAACATGAATGCGCTTTCGCAACGCTCTGACGATCCCCTCACGGCGAGCCGCCCGTTCGACAGGACCCGCGACGGTTTCGTCATAGGTGAAGGCGCGGGCATCCTCATTCTTGAGGAGCTTGAGCACGCGAAAGCCCGCGGAGCCAACATCCTGGCCGAAATCGTGGGATACGGGCACACCGCCGACGCGCACCACATCACCGATCCTGCCCCCGACGGAGCCGGGGCGCGCAGCGCGATGGCTCTTGCCATCTCCGAGGCGGGCCTGACCCCCGACGATGTGGACTACGTCAACGCGCACGGCACCTCGACTATTCCAAATGACCGGATCGAGTCGCTTGCCATCAACAACCTGTTCAAGCGCCGTGTGCAAGTGTCTTCCACGAAATCAATGATAGGCCACCTGCTCGGAGCTTCGGGCGCGGTGGAACTCATCATCTCGATGCTCGCGATACGCAACAGCGTAATTCCCCCAACCATCAACTACCGCGAGAAAGACCCGGAGTGCGACATAGACTGCGTTCCTAACACGCCGCGCCAGGGAAAGGTGAGGATCGCCATATCCAACTCCTTCGGCTTCGGCGGACACAACGCCTGTCTCGCGGTCAAGGCATTCGAAGAATAACTGAGGTACCGTAATGCTTGACCTGTACGAACTCACCGAGTTGCAGACCCAGGTTCGCGAACTGTCACGGCAGATTGCCGATGAGCAGATCAGGCCTGTTTCCGCAAAGTACGACCAGTCCGGCGAATTCCCCTGGCCGATTATGAAGATACTTGCCGACGCCGACCTGTTCGGGGTGTATATCCCGGAGGAATACGGCGGCATGGGCGGCGGAGTCATGGACCTGGTCATTGTCACCGAGGAGCTTTCCAAAGCTTGCGGCGGTATTTCCCTGGGTTTCGCGGGCACCGCGCTGGGCACCTATCCCATTCTGCTCGCGGGCAACGAAGAGCAGAAGAAGAAGTACCTGCCGCAGATTGCCTCGGGTAAGAGGCTCGCGGCGTTCGCCATAACCGAATCGGGTGCTGGCAGCGACTCGTCCAATCTGGCCACGACCGCCCGCAAGGACGGCAACAGCTACATTATCAACGGCACCAAGCAGTGGATCACCAACGGCGGCGAGGCCGAGATCTACGTCATTATCACGATGACCGACAAGACCAGGGGCGCGAGAGGCGCCACGGCCTTCATCGTCGAAAAGGACACCCCCGGATTCACCTTCGGCAAGAAGGAAGACAAGCTCGGAATCCGTGCAAGCGCGACCCGCGAGCTGGTGTTTGAGGACTGCCGCGTTCCGGCCGAGAACGTTCTCGGCGGCGAGGGCAGGGGATTCATGACGGCGATGAAGACCTTCGACTACTCCCGGCCCGGTGTGGCGGCGCAGGCTCTTGGAATCGCTCAGGGCGCGTTCGATCTTGCCCTGAAGTACGCGCACGGCCGAATCCAGTTTGGCAAGCCGATCACTGCCAACCAAGGCATTCAGTTCATGATCGCCGACATGGCGACCAAGATCGAATCCGCCCGCGCGCTGGTCTATTCCGTAGCGAGAGCCGTTGACTCCGGCCGCAAGGTCAACCTCGCCAAGTACTCCAGTATGTGCAAGATGCTGGCCTCGGACACTGCGATGGAGATCACCACGAACTGCATCCAGCTTTACGGCGGCTACGGCTATATGCGCGACTACCCCATCGAGAAGTACTTCCGCGACGCCAAGATCACGCAGATCTACGAGGGCACCAACCAGATCCAGCGCGATGTCATCGGCAAGGAACTGATCAAGGAAACCGTTCAGCGGAAATAGCCGCAGCGGAACACGAACGATTTCCCAAGGGGAGCCGCTGTGCTCCCCTTTTTTGTTGCTTCGCATTTCAGCGATCACATGTGACTGAATTGGACTTTCTTGCGCGTCCAGTATAAACGAAGACAATTTTGATGTTCTCTAGCTCAGCTGGCTTGTTTCGAGGAGAGCGGGATGCTTCTTTTTGTTCCATATCGGGCCGATGTCCTGATGCCACGGCTGCCGATTGCCAACTTTGCCCTGATAGGTTTCACTACGCTTTTCTATGTGCTCAACATGTTTGACTGGCCGTCGCCCGAGACCCTTCGGGCGATGTATCTGGACGGCTGGAAAATATCAGGTCTCCTCGGTCATGTTTGGGTTCACGGGGGCATTCTCCATGTCCTCGGCAACATGATCTTTCTGTGGACCTTTGGTAACGTGATATGCGCCAAGGTGGGAAACTTCAGGTTTCTCCTTATCTACTTGCTGCTTGGCCTGTTCGCGGCCTGTGTGCACAATGTCGCTGGCGGCAGGCTGGCAATCGGCGCGAGCGGCGCGATCTACGGCCTGGTGGGCATGTTCGTCGTATGGTTCCCAAAGAACTATATTGTCTGTCTCCTCTGGTTCATCTTCGTGCCCCTTGCGGGAAAAATCATCTGGGTGGCAAGCTACTGGCTGATCCTGCTGTGGCTTGCGTTTGATATCTACGGCACCATCAGGGGTGGAGACAACATCGGACACTTGGCGCACCTTGGCGGCTTTGTCGGTGGATTCGTCCTTGCTCTGTATATGACCAAAACGGGCCTTGTCGAAAGGGGATACGAAGAACGCAACCTCATCGATATCTATGAGGGCCGCAAGTGATTTCGCGGGGAATGAACCGGCGCTTTGCGACACACCTGACGTCGGCGACTTGGTCGGCCTTGCGCATAGGCTCTTCCCCGTTTGCCTTATGCTGTGGTGCTCCGTTCTTCGGGCCCTCCTTGCTGAAAGGACTTCGATGTTCCGCCTCAAGCTGTTTGCCAAGTGGACTCTCTTCGTCCTGATCGCCCTTGTGCTGATCTACGCTGCCGTCTTCAGCATCACCGCGGCGATGGCGGCCTCCGCGCGGTCGAAGCTTCGCTCCGTGGCCGACATCGACATCGAAAAATACCGCCCGTTCGTCGTCGAAGGCAAATCCGCTGATGAGTTGTTTCAACAGGCAGGCCAGCCGCTCGCCCCCTGGAAATGCAAATCCTATTTCCGGATCTCCCGGGACCGAGGCAATGTCGGCGCGATGAAGGAGGCCGACCTCGACGAGTTGCTTGCATTTGTCACAGGAAACAGGGACGCCCTCGACAGGATGGACGGGATATTCGACCTCGAGGCTTTGTCCAATAAGCAAAACGGCAGTCCTTATCTCTCCCATTCCTACAGGTGGCCTTTCCCTTCAATGGTTGCCTGGGGCGACGTCTCACGTTTGATCACTCTTGCCGCTCCTGCTCTCGCCCTCAGGGGCGACCGGGAGGGTGCCTTCAGGCTGCTGGCCCTCCAGCGCAAGCTCCTCGAACACATCCGCCGGTTCAAGCCGTTTGACCAGGTCTCCGGGCTTCTTTTCTCCGAATTCCTGACGATGTACGCACGCGCCCTTGTGGACATCACCCATTTCTTCCCCACGGATCCCCGGTGTGCCGAGGCGCTTGCCTTCATGCAGACTCTTGACCTCCGGTCGATTTTCAAAGAGTCGCTTCTGTGCGAAGCTGCAAAGGACAACGCCGATTTTTGGGGAACGTTCCTCTCATCCGAGTCATCCGAGTGGATCCCGCGCTGGTACCAGTACACACCGGTCTTCAACATCGACCGCAGATACGTTATGCGCGAATGGGCTCGCCTGTTCGCCAACTGGGACCTTCCGATCCCCGAACTGCTCGCGATTTACTCCCCCGGCAAGCCCGATGCCCCGTCCTTCTACCGGGTGAACAATCTGACTGGTGTCCGTGGCGGGCAGATGGTCGAGTTCCTCGCAAAGAAGATCACCCTCCTCAGGCTCGCGGCCTGTGCCATGGTGCTGGAGCAGTACCGCGTAAGCAATGGAAGGCTGCCGACTTCCCTCGGTGACGCTTTCCCCGGCGGTGCAGCCTCCGCGACCACCGACCCCTGCGTGGGCCGTCCGTTTATCTACCGCGCTGACGGCGCCGGGTACTTGCTCTACGGCTTGAACGTCGACCAGTACGATAACGGCGGCGACCGCGATAGCGATATCGTAATCATCTACACCCCGCTGCAGGTGAAGTAAGGCGTTCGAATGCAGTGCGCGGTTTGTCCGCGTGTGGTATAATTCTATTGAAACGGAGGAGTTGTGAGAACACTGGGTTCGCTGTCCAGATGGGCTTCGGTGGTCTCCACGGGCGATTCCTCTCCCGCCACATTCCTGAGGAAGCGGCCGAAGGAGGGTCACCGCAATTTCGTCATTCCAAGGGGCGGCTGGGTCGCCGAGGATTCGGCGATGCGCCTTGCCGTCATCAGTCTGGCCATTGTCGTCGTCTTCGAGTACATCCTATTCACTTGGGTCTTGATGGCTTGGTCGTCTTTGCCTGCCACCCCCGCGGAGATCCACGCACGGCAGGAGTTTTCGGTCTTCACGGACACGTCGAAACCTGTCGCCGAGAGGATCAAAGGCCTCGACTCATACGTGAATTGGGCGCTTGGGGAGGAAGGGCAGTACCGGCGGCTTTCCACTGCCTACTACCTGGATTATCTCAGCCACGAAGTGAACGATCTCCAGCCGATCAGGGATGCTGCCGCTGCCGCGAAGGAAAAACTGCACCCAGGCCCGCTTCCGTGGTGACGGGATAGGGGTGCGCTACGCGTCCCCCATCCCTTCTCAAGGACGTCGGCGGCACCACGTAAGGGAGGGCTCCAATGCGCAGAGCACTGCTTGTTCTCGTCCTTCTCTCGTCCGCGAACTTCGCGATGATGGGATACTCCCGGGAAGCAATCCCCGAAGAGGATAGTCCGTGGGGAGGAAGGCCTTCCGAGCCCCTGTTCATTGTGGATTTCAATTCCGGCCCCCGATCGGTGGGGGTTGTTGACGCGGCCGGGCGGGTGATCGTCCCGTTCACCTACGATTTCGCTAAGATTGCAGGTAATTACATCATTGTGCGCAGCAAGGGCCTTGTAGGCCTGCTCGACGCAAAAGGAAGGGAACGACTTCCCTGTGTGTACAAGCAGGTATTCGCCGGTGGCTTTGCAGTTAACTCCCGCACTGATAACGGCTGCGGCAGAGGCCATTCCGGGCCGTACATTTTCGCCGACAATACGGCGTTTGACGAGAATCTGAAGCAGGTGAACCCGAAGGGTACCATGCCGAAAGAAGTAATCCTCAGCGACTACTTGGTCGTGAAGGAAGACGGAAGCGACCGGCTTCGGATAGTGAAGCCTGATGGTTCGTATGCGGGGCCCGACAATATGGCCAAGTACGTCGTGGTGTACCCCGACTCGCTGGTGGCCATCTCCGATGGACGGTCGTTCTCATTATACGGGCCGGACCTTGCCCGGATGGGTAACGTCGTGTTCGACGAGATCATGGGCTACAGCGACAACCTGATCGCGGTCAGGTCGGGAAGCCGGTACGGGTTCGTGGATATGCAGGGGAACGTCGTGCTGCCGATAGTCTATGAGGGAATCGGCCGCTTCAGCGAGGGATTGTGCCCCGCAAAGGCGCGGCTCAACGACGACGGCAGCATCAATATGTCCGAGCCTGAGCCCGAGGAGGATGGAAAGCCGATCAAGTCCAGGTGGGGCTACATCCGGAAGGATGGCACCTTCGCCATCCCTCCGAGATTCTTCTCGGCATACGCTTTCTGCAACGGCATTGCTCACGTGACTTCGATCAACTCCTATGGGAGCCACGCTGTTCACGAGCTGTTCATCGATACCGAGGGGAAGTTCGTCAAGGAAGACCGCGAGGACCCCAAGTTCCGCGACCGATGGGGGGGGATGCTTACTGAGAACCCCCCACCCAAAGCTCCAACGGGAGACTGGTGCGTCGGCAGGAGGCTGCGTTCAAACGATTACGTGACCGAATGGTCAGAAGGGATATACCTGTGGGGCAGCGGTATCCTGATTGACCTGTACGGCCGGAAGCTGACGCCCGTTTGCAAAAAGATCGGGGATCTCCACGAGGGGCTGGCCGCTTTTCAGACCGCTTCAGGCGAATACGGGTACCTCGACGCGAAAGGGGCCGTCGCTATTCCTCCGCGTTTCTCCTGGGCAGGCGACTTCTCGGAAGGGCTCGCGCCGGTGTCGGACGGAACTTACGGGTTCATTGACCGCGATGGAAAGAAGATGTTCGAACTGCCAAAATGTGAGGAACTGACGACGATATCCCTCGGTCATGCGTTCGCGAAAATCGACGGCCGGTGGTGCATCATCAATCGGGAAGGGCATGTCACTTCCGATCTCAAAGTGGACGCAGTCAAGTCATCGGCCAACGGGATCGCAGTTGCCGTGGTGTATTCGCAGGTCGGCGTAATCGATGCGCAGGGCAAGACGCGCATAACGCCCCGGTTCACATCAATCCGGGATTTCAACTACGGGTACGCCATTGTCGAGGTGGGCAGCAAATGGGGTGTAATTGACACGAATGACCACCTTATCTTTGAGCCCGTGTACGGGAGCCTCTGCTACAACGATGCCTGGCCGTACTACCGGGAGATTTGGAGAAGCGAAAAATTCAGAAAGCTATTCCTCGACAAGGGGGATCACCATATTCCGGGCCGCGTTGGCGGACTGCCGACTTGGAGCCCTGCCGAATACAACGTCTATGAATCAGGCTTCATCTTCAGTCTGTACGGATCTACGCTGCAAGGGGTTGTGTCCCTCAGCGGTGAGGTGCGTATTCCTCCCGTATATGACTACCTTGTCAGGTGCCCGAACGGAAGTTATGTCGCGGGGAAGATAGAGAAAGACGGAACCATTAAGCTCGGAGTTCTGGACAAAGAGGGCAAACAACTCATCGAGCCCAAGTATGCCTGCGCAGGCGTGCTGACCGATGGGCTGATGGCTGTTGCCGTGGAGACAGGCGGCACGAAGAAGTGGGGATACATCGACGGGAAGGACCGGATGGTCATTCCTCCCCAGTTCTCCTTTGCCGGTGATTTCTCTGAGGGTCATGCCAATGTGATATTCGAGGACAAAGTAGGCGTGATTGACAAGACCGGCAAGTTCATCATCCCGCCCCACTACAACATAATCTCATCCTTCCGCAAGGGCGTTGCCCTGGCTTTTCTCAGCGTCGGCCAGACTTCCGTTGGCCAGTTGATCAACCTCAAGGGTGAGTCCCTGCTCGACCCTTCCATTCAGGTGTCCGAGGTGGCCGCAGAAGGATACGTCGCATATCAGAAGAAGGATAACGGCAAGACCGGGATAGTTGACGAGACCGGCCGATGGATCGTGAAGCCTGTTTATGATACGATTGGGCCTGCTGGCCAATTCCCGGTTCCGGCGGTTCTCGGAAATAATCTGTGCTACGTGGATGCCTCCGACCATGTGGTTCTGACGTTGCCTGTGAAGGGCACGATAAGTTCCTACAGCCGGGGCTACCTGTGCATTCCGACGCCGGGCGGCCGCTGGAGGGCATACGACGTCAAAGGTAACGTGGTTCTGGAATGGCCGTATCCCATCCTTCAGGGCTTTATGTCAGAAGTGTGGGGCAAATAGCTGTCCGATGAAGGGCAAGGATGGAGCAAGTTGTCTGCAGAGAGGATAAGTCGTTTGTCTCACGGTCCCATCGAGGGCCGATGAGAGACTTCGTTTTGCCCCGCAAGGAACTGTCGGACGATAATCTCTTTCTGCTGCTGCCGGTGGTGGCTTCTGTGGCAGTCGCGCTCGTCGCTGTGATCTACATGTCTGCCTTCATGCGTGGGGAGAAACGAGTCCCGAACGCACCCATAGTGGACCGCGAATTCGCCATCTTCTGCGATAAGATGCTGCCGGTCGGTGAGAGGATTGCAGCCTCTGATTCCCTGGTTGGCAGACCCGGGCGCGAGGCACATCTTACCGACGAAGAGCGGTCGTTCTACAACTTCTGGCTGAACTGGATCATTTACGACGACTCCGAGCCCCCTGAGATAAAGAAGGCATCTGCGGCGTATCTTGGCAGGATCGGAGCAAGCGAGGGGCAGTGATTGGCCAGAATCAAGCATCGTCGCTTTGCGATGAGAGGTCGTTTTGATTGCGCGGTAAGCGCCAGGAATCTGGCGTAGGAGGAGAAATGTCAAGGGATTCTTTGCGTCGGGCTGCGTCGCTTCTTATGGTTGTCTTGCTGTCCCTGCTTCTCACGGGCGCGATGTTGAGCGCTGAGGATGTCGGCGATCAACAGAAGAACGAGGATCTGTTCAAGACCTACTGCGACAGAAAGCAGTCCGACCAGGATAGGCTATCGGCGCTGCATTCCCTGCTCTGGGTCCAGAAGGACAAGTCCGCAGCTTCCGGCGAAGAGCGGTGGAATTACTGCAGCCGTCTGTTGCCTTTCGCGATGGACGAGACCGAGGCACCGCCTGTAAGGACTGCCGCGTTGGTGTACCACCGGGAGACTGTCACGCGGTTCATCCCCGAGTATCTCACACTGGCTCGCGATAAGGCTCCGCATGTCAGGGAAGTAGCTCTGAACGTTATCAAGCAGTTCGGGCCTGAAGGAATCAGGCGCGTGGACGTCGAACCCCTTACCGCGCTGTTCACCGAGGTCATTGTCGGCAAGGCCGACGGCAACTGCGAAGACGAATGGGCGGCTGTCAGGTCGCTCGGGCTTCCTGTGAAGACAACGCTGATAAACGATGCCATCAGGAACAAGGACGGGAGCTTCTGCATTGGGGCGATAGTGCTGTCCGGCAGGCCGGGCAATATCGCCGCTCTTCCTCTGCTGAAGGAGTGCGCGGAAAAGGCGCAGGAGGGTACACCGAGAATGGCGGCGCTTCTGGCTATGGCTCAGATCGGGGATGTATCCGTAATCCCGTTCCTTGCGCAGGGCATTGTCTCATTCCGCAATCAACCCCAGCAGTTCGCTTCTGAAGCCCTTGCCTTGTTCGGATCCGCAGCCCTTGACCAGATCATTCCGCTGCTCGAAAACGGCGACCAAATGGTCCGTTACTGGGCAGTCCTCTCCTTGCGCAACTGCAGGGGAGACAAGGCCCGAGAACTGCTGATGAATCTCTGTGGCAAGGCAGGCACTCGGGATCAGGCGTCTGCATCCCTTGCTCTTGGCAACTTCTGTGATCCTACCTGTGCCGAGGCGATTTTCACGGCCCTATCCCAGGTCGCAGGAGATAACCGATATTACACTGCCCTTGCACTCGCCGACTGTGGCGACAAGCGCGCGATCGGCACTTTGGTCGAGATGCTCGATCACCCATCTGCCAATCTGAGAGAATATGCTGCCGATCGGCTCAGGCGGCTGGGCGAAGCCGAGTCTGCCGAGGCGATGGCGAAGAAACTGACGCCCGCCGGAGAGCCCCAAGTGTTCAACATGTGCGTTCTCGCGGCTCTGGAGGATTTCAGAGACGAAAAGGCCGCCTCAGTCCTGGTTGAGCAGCTTGGCAAGTACACCGCTGAGATGCAGCAGATCGCGATTACCCGCACACTTGGCAAAATGGGCTGCAAGGTCGCTGCGCCAGCGGTACTTGATGCTTTCAGCAAGTGCCCGCTGAGTGCGGACAATATGCCCAATCTGAAGATCCTGCAGGCAGAGCTTGCCGCAGCATGCGGGAGGCTGGGAATTGCGGAGGCGAAAGGCAAGCTGACTGAATTCGCCGCATCCAGATACCCCGAGGTCAGGGCCGCCGCGCTGTTTGCGCTCGTGCTGCTGGGGGAGAAGGACAGGATGAAGGCCCTGCTCGAAATGGATCCGATTCCCGGCTTGGGAGGCAATCCCGCCGCCGGAGATCCCGGCAAAGATACACCGGTACGCGCATTTACCGGCGATCAGATAAGCAACCTGGTTAAGTACTTATCCGAAATCGGTGGAGATCCGGCATTCGCTACGGTCGTCCGCATCGCACGCAGTGATTGCGACGCGAGGGGCCGCGCAACCGCCATCCTTGAGCTTGGCAAGCGCGCTATTCCTGCCAATAAGGCGCTATTCGAAGAACTCCTCGGAGACTACAATGCTTACGTCCGTGTCTGTGCAAGCTACGTGTTATTCAAGTACTACAAGACCGAACTGCGGATGGATGTTGTGGTCGAGGTGGTAAACGACTGGTACAGCGCAGCGGGAGTAATGGCACGCAAGTGCGTGCGGGAAGCGAAAGGCATTTCGTTCTGGCTCTTTCTGGGAGAATGATCCTCGCTATTTGACGACTCCGAGCCCCCTGAGATAAGGAAGGCAGCTTCGACATATCTTGGCAGGATCGGAGCAAGCGAGGGGCAGTAGGCCGGGGTGATCCCGGCGATCCGGAGTCGTCGCCCGCGGTATTCTGTTCCTCTTGCACACACTGGCCGTCTGATATTATATACTTGTGCGTAGGAGGAGATATGTCAAGGGAACCATCGCGCCGTCTTGTGGTTCTGCTCCTGGCCGTTGGGCTGTCCGTTCTTCTTGCCGGGCGGGCCCTGCGCGCTGAAGAGAAAAAGGTCGACGCCAGTGAGTTTACGACCTTCTGCGATAAAACATTGCCCGCTGAAGAGCGGATCAAAGCGCTTGTTGCCTTGCTCGGGCAGTGCGCATGCCAGACGCACATCTCCGAAGAAGACAGCAGAGACTACAGATCTCGCCTGCTTCCTTTTCTGATGGATGAGGCCGAGCCCGTTAACATTCGCGTCACTGCGATGAGGTTCCACCAGCGGGTATTGCCGGGGCTTACGCCGGAGTACATAGCTCTTGCATCGTCAAAAGAGCCCGAACTGAAGCGCAGTGCATTGCGCGCGATTGCTGAACTGGATAATGGCAAAATTGTTCGTAAGGACATCGCGCCCCTGACAAAGATGATGTCAGAGGCCCTTGCTGGCTCCGATAGTGAGATGATTGACTCTGCCTTGCAGGCAGCCGAGAATTTCGACCTTCCGGTGAAGGTTGCTCTGATCAATGCTGTCATCAAGACCCCTGACGGCAGCTTTCGCCGCTACGCAATCGAATTGGCCGGAAAGCTTGGAAATTCTGAGGCTATTCCCATTTTGAAAGAGTGTGTAGAGAAGGACACCGGGTACGGCGACGGGGAGAATGCACTCAAGGCTATCGGCAGGATCGGAAATGCCGATTCGATACCGTATCTGGTTCTGAAGATGGCAGCGGCCAATGTCCGGTCGCGGGACAACTTCGCCCAGGCTGTTGCTCTGTTTGGCGACGCGGCCGTGAACTCGGTCGCCACACTTATCAGGAACGACGACATCGATATCAGGAGATGCGCCATCACAGCCATCGGGAACTGCGGAGGGCCAACGGCTCGTGCGATACTTGTTAGATCCTGTTCGGATGGCAGACTCACATATTGGGCTGCCGAGGCGCTGGGAAAGCTCGGCGATCCCGCTGGTGGCGACGCCATTTACTCGGTTCTGAAGTACTTCAGGGAATGGGATTATTGGACGCTTGTGCTTGGCCTGGCCGATTGCGGCGACAGGCGGGCCATAGGTCATCTTATTAGCATGCTGGACTGCTATGGGTCAAAATGGAGGGAGCAAGCGGCTGATAGGCTCGGGAAACTGGGTCCCGGTGAATTTGCCGAGGCAATGGCGCGAAAACTGAGACCTGACACTAATCCACCCACTGATCCACAGGAGTTCAACGTTCATGTTCTTATCGCGCTCGAGAATTTCCACGACGAAAAGGCGGCTGCGGTTCTGATCGAGGAGCTTTGCAGGAACAAGGTGGATTGGCAGCAGGCCCAGATCATCCAGACGCTGGGAGAGATGGGATGCCCAATCGCCATCCCCGCGGTGCTGGATGCCCTAAAGAACTGCCCGCTGGGCAGTCGTCGACTTCATAATATCGGCAAACTGCAGATAGCCTTGTGTGTCGCCTGCGCGAGGCTCGGGGTGATTGAGGCCAGGGACAAGATTGCCGCATTTGCCAACTCCAAAGACCCCAGTGTACGGGCGGCGGTGCTGTTCGCCTTGGTTCTCCTTGGCGACAAGAGCAAGTTGGCGGAACTCATTGCCATGGATCCGTCCTCCAGACCCAACAGCTACGACATACCGAACGACCCGGAAACGGGCGAGGCAAGGCAGATGCGGGTGTTTTTCGGCGACCAGGTCACGGACCTGATCTGGTACCTGGCGGAAATTGGCGGCAAGGAGGCAATGGCCGCCTTGGCCAGGATTGCGCGGAGCGATTGCGACAGGGTCGCAAGGGGTGCTGCGGTTCTCGAGTTGGGCAGACTGGCCATTCCCGCTAACAAGAATCTCTTCGAAGAGTTGCTTGCAGATTACACTGTTCATGTCCGCGTCTGCGCGGCCTATGTCCTGTTCAAATACTACAAGTCCGATCTCCGGATGGACATCGTGACGGATGCCCTGATCGGAAGACTGTATGTCACCCGGAACATGGCGACCAAGTGCCTGAAGGAAGCAAAGGGGATCACGGTCAAGGAATGATGGGCGCGACGGCCAAGGCCAGGCGTCCAGGGAGACCTATGGTCAAATTGAAGGCAATTGCCAATTGGGCTGCCAGCTTTCTGTCGCCATCGACAGCCCAAGGTCCATTGTGGCGAAGCCACTCAGCGGGCCGGAGGCGGAGCTTCGTTCTGTTCCGCAATCCCTGGGCTGCCGAGGATTCGATAATGCGGGCTGCAATCATGGCTGCGGTGGTCGTGGTTCTGATAGAATATTTGGTTTTCACCTACTTCTGTGCCTATACATACCGACTGCCGACGACTCACGCGGAAGCACAGGCCCGCCATGATGTTGCAATCTTCTGTGACAAGCAGGCTCCGGTCGCGAAGAGGATCGAGGCACTCGATTCATTTCTGGGCTGGTACGTTCCCACGCATTCACAAGTTAGCGAAGACGACATATACTCCTTCCAGATAAGTACCGTGGGAAGAGATGCTGCTGAGCCTGAGGAGATTCGAAGTGCCGCACAAGGGGCTGCAAAAAGGTGTTGGCCTTGGCTTTTGCACTATATTCTGAGATCAGGATATCGCAGTGAATAGTCAGAGCTTCGCCCCTTACCAGGGAGACCTATGGCTAAATTGAAGGCAATTGCCAATTGGGCCGCCAGCTTACTGTCGCCATCGACAGCCCAAGGTCCATTGTGGCGAAGCCACTCAGCGGGCCGGAGGCGGAGCTTCGTTCAGTTCCGCAATCCCTGGGCTGCCGAGGATTCGATAATGCGGACTGCGATCATGGCTACGGTGGTCGTGGTGCTGATCGAGTACTCGGTTTGGCTCCACTTTGAGTTCACTTTGTTCTCATTGCCGCAGACTCGTGCTGAGGCCCAAGCCCGGCAGGAGTTGTGGGTCTTCTGCGACAATCTGGCTCCCGTCGCAAAGAGGATCGAGGCGCTCGATTCCTTTCTGGGCTGGTACGTTCCCACGCATCCTCAGATAGACGGTCCTGACCGCTATGCCTATTGGTTGAGCTACATAGGACAGGAAACAACTCAGCCGGAGGAAATTCGAAATGCCGCACTGGGAGTAGTCAAGCGGTTCTGGCCTGAGCTTTTGCCGGATGCCCCGGGAGAGGGGACTCGCGATAGATAGTGCAAAGCTTCGCCCCTTACCAGGGAGACCAATGGAAATACTCAAGTTGATCGCCAAATGGACCGTAATCGTGCTGTTTTGCATCATTGCGTTGGACGCAGCGGCGTACGCCATTACCGCGGCAATGGCGCATAGCGCGCGGGGCGCACTGCTGAGGGAGACGGATCTGGACCTGAGCAAACATCGGCCAGCGAATGTTCCCACGGAGGAGGTCCTCGACGGCAGGTTACGCGAGGCTGCCAAGCCACTCTTTCTGTTTGAGTTGAAGGAGTTTCCGAAGGTCCTTTTCAACAGGGGAGACGTCGAGCGAGTGCCGGAGGACGTAATAGCCCGGTATGTCGCAAAGCTCGACACTATGGCGGAGACGTTTGACCGTATCGAGGAGCTTCTGGCCCTCCCGTACTACATCAGCCACCCGACCGCCGTTGGAGCCGAGGATGAAGACCCGGATTATTGGCCAATTCCAAATCTGATAGCTGCCCGGGGTGTGGTCTCCTGCACGTGCCTGGCCGCAGGCGCAAGGGCTTACAGCGGTGACAGGGACGGGGCATTTCGGATGCTGAGGATAGCGCGGAAGATGATCGAGCGCTTCCGCGAAGTGAAGCCATACAATCTGGTGAGCGCCTTGTGTACGGCAAGCCATGTGTGGATGTACGCACGTGCCGTGAGCCAGGTTGCGAAATATGCTGGCGACGATCCCCGTTGCCGTGAGCACGTCGAGTTCCTCCTGGGGTTTCACATCAAGGACAGTTTCCTGGAAGCGCTCGAGTGCGGCATTGCCATCTTTGTTGCCCAGTTCAGGCGCCCCACGGCGTGGGACAGAGAGCTTCACCATGTGCCGGCATTCTACCTTGCCACCCCGCTCTTCAATCTGGACCGGCGCTACTATATGCGCAGTTGGACCAGGATAATAAGCGATTGGCATAAGCCGACGCCAGAGCTTCTGAGGCTATATGCGCTGCCATCACCAGATCCTCCAGGGCTTTACCTTTTTTCTCCTTACGTCGGGACTGACTTTTGCTCAATTGTCTCGACCGCCGCGACGACTGAGGCTGCGGTGAGGCTCGCGGCCTGCACTGTCGGGATCGAGGAATACCGGGCGAAGCACGGCTCGCTGCCGAAGACTTTGCAGGATGCCCCCATCGTGGGCGGAGCGGAGACGACGACAGACCCCTGCACTGGGCAGCTCCTTCGCTACAGGCTGACGGGAGCCAGCTATGTGTTGTACAGCGCGGGCAAAGACCAGTTGGACAGCGGCGGTGACATCGACAGGGACCTGGTCTGGAGCAGGGAGGCGAAGTAAGGCCACGGGCTGCGCGCCAAATGGTTTGATGTGGTAAGATGATGTGCAGCTTGCGAAGCGGCGGGCGAAAGGACGCGCGGTGGTAACTTCCGGTGAAGAGATTTTCTGAGGCAAGAACGGAGGAATTGACCCCAGGGCTGACAGGCCCCAGGGAGGAACAATGAGATATTACGTATTGCCCCGCTGGAAAGAAATGGGACCCGATGCGTTACCCAACTACCCGTTGCTTGCGGCGGCGGTTGTCGTTGTAATTGCGTTTTCGATCTACATCCTCGTCCAGTTCTTTATGCCAATTGCGCCCCGCATTTCCGATGATATGCTTGTTGACCGCGTGTTTGCGGATTTCTGCAACAAGGCGCTGCCCCTCGAAAAGAGGATGGCGAATTCCATACAACTTCTTGCCAGGGGTGATGATGCCGCCCATCCTGCCGATTTCGAGTGGAGCGATTACTTCAAAAGGCTGTTCTGGCTTGCAGGCGACAGCACCGAGCCCCAGGAGATTCGGGACGCCGCCTGGGCGTACCGGCAGAAGCTTTGGGAAAGGGCATACCTGAGGTAGTCCTCGCGTTGGTCTCGCCCGGCCAAAAGCCTTTACCCGCCCGCCCATCGTGGGCAGGGCGGTGACGATAACAGACCCCAGCACGGAGAGGCCTTTGAGTGCAGGCTGACGTGCTGTTCGGCACCGGATCCGACCAGCGAGACGATGGTGGAAATCCCGGCAAGAATCTGATCTGGACCAGGTCTCCAGTATCGCAGAAGTAGAAGGAGAGTGTGACAGAATGGACTGGCTGCGCGTCGAAAACAACCGTAACCTGGCGCTTACTGTCGTATTGTTTCTGTGTTGCGCTCTGGAAACCTGTGCTGGCTTGTTTTTCATCCCGCACAAGATGCAGGCCATTAGAGGCTCATTGATGTATGCCAGCCTCTTCACGGTGGTGTTCACCCTATTCTTTCCGCATCTTTTCATGACGGCAGGGGTTAAGGCAACGTCCGCGTTTCGCTTTTGCATCCTGTACTATTTCGGCATATTTTGGTTGGGTTGGGGTGCTATGTGTGCCTTTGAGCAGGGAGCTTGGGCGTTCGGCATTGCGACGATTGCGGGTTACTTCCTTTATCTGGCGCTCTATGTGACGATTCACAGGCGTTACGATCCCGAGGCCCATCCAGAAGATGAAGATGCCGCTCCTCAGCAATAGGGGAGAAGCGCCCTGCATTTCGTCGCAAGGTTCTCTGGCTGCGCAGGGACTTGTTCCGGAATCCGGGGGAATGGAACACGGCCTTGCCCGGAAACGCTCTGCTGATACAATGCCCCCTATGATCAACACATTTGCCAATGACCTTGCCGAGATCCGCCGCCGGAACCCGCTCGTCCACAACATCACGAACTACGTGGTGATGAACTTCACCGCCAATGCCCTGCTTGCCATCGGCGCGTCGCCGATCATGGCACACTCGGTCGAGGAGGTCGAGGAAATCGTCGGCCTCAGCAGCGCGCTGGTGATCAATATCGGCACCCTTTCCCCCCGCTGGGTCGAGGGTATGGAAGTCGCTGCGCGCACCGCCGAAAAGAAGGGCGTCCCCGTCGTCCTCGACCCCGTCGGGGCAGGGGCAATCGCCTTGAGCTATCCCTGGCACATGAGTTATAATATTCCTCAGTACAAGGATATTCGAGATGATATGCCGCCTGCGAAGCGGCGGACCGGAAGACACGCGGTGACAACTCCCGCGCGAAGAGATTTTCAGTGGCAAGAACGGAGGAATTGACCCGAGGTCTGAAAGGGCACAAGGAAGAACGATGAGAGATTTCGGCCTCCCTCATTGGAAAGGTAACGGCCCGGACGCGCCTCCCAATGTCCCCTTGTTGTCCTTGACGGTTGCGGTCGTTCTTGCAGTCGCTATCTTCACGGCATTGCACTTTCTTGCGCGGGTTCCACGGCACGGACCTTTTGATCCTCTGTTCGACAGAGCATTCTCCGATTTCTGCGACCTGACGGCCCCTTTAGGAATGAGAATGGCCGCTGCTGGAGAGCTTCTTTCCAGGGATGACAGTGCCGCGCACCCAACTTCGGCCGAGTTGCATGGCTATTGCAGCCGACTGCAGTGGATTGCGGACGACCCCACCGAGCCCCTCCAGATCCGGGGGGCCGCACGGTCGTACCTGCGGAAACTCGAGACGTTCGTTCGGTACAGGGAGACATTCCCCCCTCCCAAAAGCCCTTTACCCGCCCGCCCATCGTGGTAAAATGGGCGTATGATCAACACATTTGCCAACGACCTTGCCGAGATCCGCCGCCGGAACCCGCTCGTCCACAACATCACGAACTACGTGGTGATGAACTTCACCGCCAATGCACTGCTTGCCATCGGCGCGTCGCCGATCATGGCACACTCGGTCGAGGAGGTCGAGGAAATCGTCGGCCTCAGCAGCGCGCTGGTGATCAATATCGGCACGCTGTCGCCGCCCTGGGTAACGGCTATGGCTCTTGCCGCGGCCGCAGCAGAGAAGAAGCGCATCCCCATCGTGCTCGACCCCGTTGGCGCGGGGGCGACCCGGTACCGCACCGAGACCGCTGGGAAACTCGCGCTCGAACACCGGATCTCCGTCATCCGGGGCAATGCGTCGGAAATTCTGGCTCTTGCGGGCGGCACGTCCGCCACAAAGGGCGTGGACTCGGTCAACACGGTCGAGGATGCGCGAACGGCTGCCATGGAGATGGCAGGCAGATTATCCTGCGTTGTTGCCGTCACTGGGGCCGTGGACTTCGTTACTGACGGGAAGCGAAGCGTGGCAATTGCCAACGGAAGCCCTATGATGCGGCGAATCACCGGGACAGGCTGTGCCGCAAGCGCGATTACGGGCGCATTCTGCGCGGTTCAGCCCGATCCCCTGGCTGCGGCCGCAGGCGCCCTGGTGGCGTTTGGGATAGCGGGCGAAATTGCCGCCGAGGGCAATCCCGGCGTGGGCACCTACGCTGCTATGCTCCTCAATCGGCTGGGCGATCTCGAACCTGAAATGGTGACCAAGCGCGCACGGATTATCGAATCCGGTTTCAGGAAGCTGTAGCACGCGAGCCCTTTATGATTCCGCACGCTGATTTCTCCCTTTGCCTTGTGACCGATCCCGTTCTTGCGGGGAGCCGGACGGTGGCAGATATCGTGGGGCATGGCATCGCGGGCGGAGTCACACTTGTGCAACTCAGGGACAAGGACGCGGACGGCCCGTGCCTGCTCAGGCAGGCGATCCAACTCAAATCCATGACTGACAACCGCGGCGTTCCCCTGATCATTAACGACCGGCTGGAAGTTGCACTTGCCTGCGGCGCGGCTGGCGTCCACCTGGGGCAGGGCGATCTGGCCTGCTCGCAGGCGCGGCGTATTGCCCCTGACATTATCATCGGGATTTCCGTCTCCAGCGTGGATGAGGCCCTGGCAGCAGAGCGCGACGGTGCGGACTATCTTGGCATCAGCCCCGTGTTCAGTACCCCCACCAAGACAGACACCCCGCCCGCCGTGGGACTGGACGGCCTGCGGCGGATTCGGGACGCGGTCCGTCTGCCGTTAGTCGCAATTGGCGGAATCAACGCCTCCAATGCAGGCGAGGTGATCCTTGCGGGCGCTAACGGGCTCGCGGTGGTTTCGGCGATAATGGCCGCCGCCGACCCCTGCGCGGCCGCGCGGCTTTTGCGCGAAGAGATCGACAGGGCACGGGCGAAATGCGGTCAGCAAAACTAAAATAGAATGAGTGTTGGAGGTGCGCAAATGAAGGAAAAGAAATCCCTGCGCGAGAAGATGGCCGAGGAAAAAGGGCTGCCGAAGATCGTTGTCCTGCCCGATGACGTTCCTTCGCCGTGGAAGCCCGGCAAAATGGTGATCGTTGCCCCCGGCGAGGTTGACGAACTGATGCGCCTCGTGCCGAAGGGGAAAGTGACGACCATCGGCGTGCTGCGCGAGGAGCTTGCGCGCCGTCACGATGCCCAGTGCACCTGCCCGACCTCCACCGGTATCTTTGCCCGGCTCAGTGCCGAGGTGGCCGAAGAAGACGCGGCGCTCGGCCGCAAGGACATTACCCCGTACTGGAGGACGCTGAAGGCAGGCGGTGAACTGAATCCCAAATTCCCCGGCGGCCTTGACGGCCTGAAAGCAAAGCTCGAAGCCGAAGGACACAAGGTTATCCAGAAGGGCAAGCGCGCGTTTGTGGCCGAGTTCGAAAAGACGCTCTTCTCTTTCTGATTTCAGGCCGTCCCGGCTCGTCTTTTCTTCGCCCGCCTCCCAATTCTCGCCCACCGTCGCTTGCTGAAGACCTGAACCCCGGGAGCGCCGCGGACCCCCGCGGCATGTCTTCTTCCCGCCCTTTGATGCCGATTTGGGGAGAGGCGGGGTTTCCGTACTCTCCCCCCTCGACATGGCTCGGGGCTTTCAGCACTACTCCTCTCCCGCTCGCAGAGGGGCTGGAGAATAGGTTGTTGCTTGATCTGATTACGACATAGGCACCACGTTCTGACGAGGCCGCTGCCGAAGCCGGTGCGGGGCACTTGACAGTGCTTCAATTGCGCGGAGAATACCCATATGAGCGATTTGGGGATACGTAACTTATTCGCCTTGCTCTTCATCGTGAGTCTCCTTGGCTTCCTTGCCTTCCCTGCAGGTCTGCCTGCGGAGGAAGCTGGAGTACCGCCGCGCACTTTTACTGCTGAGGGGATTGTCTTCCGTCTAATCGAGGCCGTGGCACAACCTGTTCCGCCAATCGTGAATGGCCTCGCGGACTACGTCGGCAAGCACACCAAGGTAAACGTGCCGTCATTTTACATAGCTGAACGCACGATTCGGGGGGGCGAATTCGAGGAGCTTCTTGGCGTGCGGATGCACGGCCAGTACAAGGAGTTCTTCTTCCTCAGCAACTACGAGTTGTGCATCCTGCTCGAATACCTGAACCGCGAAGTCGCGCCCCAGCTTGCGCAAACGGTCGGGCCCGGCAGCTTTGCCATCCCTACTCTGTCACAGCAACTCGCCGCATTTATGAGCGGTGACGAGTACATCCCTGGTCGCGAGCCCGTCAAGAACAGCATCACCCCTGGCCGGATGTCTTTCGCTGCCCGATATGAGCCTTCTTTCAACTCCTCAGGAGGAACCGGAGATCCATACACCTGCTTCGAGGGCAACCGGATGGAGCTATTGACTGCATACGATTATCGGAACATCGGCGTACCGAGTTCCGCCAAGGCAGGTGACTTTTCTGAGGAGAGAGACCATACGGTAGGTGACTACACCCAACGTTGGAAACTGCTGCCAGTCCGGCCGCAGGCCGCTGGTGTGAGATTGTGCTTTAACAAGGAGGGTGCTAATGAGAAGTAAGATCGTTGCACTGCTGGTTGCCATTGCGTTTGCCTCGGCCCTTGACTGCTCCGCCATAACCATCAAGCAAGACTGGAGTTACGATGAAACGTCCCCGACTTGCTTCATCGAAATGAGCATCGACGGCACCTGTTTCGCCACCGGCGACGGCATCACCGTGGTTTTCGACTTCGGCGCGACCCCGCCCTGCGACCAGAATGGGGGATGTTCTCAGAAGACCGTCACAGTCGTCAGCGCATTGCTCGTCCGGTACAAGCATTCCAGCCAGGGAGCGCTCGGAACTCCTCTGATCCGAGATACCACGTTTAACATTACAGGGAGCTTCGCAGCTGTTACGAACAATCTCTTAAATGACGTAATGTTCACTTGCCCACAGATGCCCGCGAACATTCTTGGCAACGGCCAGGCTCAAGATTTCGTTTTCACAATGGAACTCCGACTGCTGGCGTCCCACATTTGCCCGGGCACAACGTGCGGGTGTGCCCGTGGACCACACAACATTTCCGAGTCTATCGAAGTTCAGTACTGGCATGCGAGCACTTGTGACAGAACTGTGGGATACAACATCGAACACGATCATCAACCCTGCGGAGGTTATCTCTACATGAATCCTGCCTGCACAGCGGAGTTTGAAGGTTCGCTGACATTCAATGAGGCGGCGTTTCTACCTTATCGGCACTTCGAAAACACTCTTGCTGGTGCGCATGGACATGTACAAGGCCCCCTTCCGTGGAGCGAACTTCTCGAATGCCCTTCTGCAGATTGGGGCAATCCGCCACCGAAGCCTCTGCCTGGCGATCCGCTTCCTGCAGATGTACCTGTCAGTGGTATGTTCCCGAGCGTGGAGGCAGCGGTAGGTGGCTGTGGCATTGTCCGCGATGGTTTCGGCGAAATCCCGTCAAGTGTATTCCATGTTTCTCCCGGTCACACCATTTCAGGGGCACACTGGCATTGGGATCCCGAGCCGCCGCCGGAATTGTCCCCAAGTTGGGTCATGATGATGGATTGCGGCTTCTGAGGAGGTCGGAGTACCCCAATGACACCGCAGACAACACGCAGAATCCTCTCCGCCGCTTGGTTGCTGGTCATTGGATTATTATTAGTCGCCCTGCTATCCGCCGAAGACGTGCCTCAACGCTCCCCAGTCGGGTTCCCCAATGCGTTCTGCCAGACGGTGGACGAGGTGTTCGCAGCCAACTTCGCCGTCAACAAGCCCCCCGGCCTGAACGCAGGCTCTTGGCGCGTCTGGGCGCTGGCGAACCTGCTGATGAAGCGGTGCGGGGATTTGATCTGCGGGGGCACGAGAGATATCTACCCGCTGCTGGAGGAGTTCCAGAGCCTGATCTTCCCTGAGTTGGACTCCATCCGGGAACATTATGGTGCGGAGTCGGCCGAATACCGAGTGGCCCTGACTGTGTACATCGCTGTAGCGGCCACGCACTATGTCGCAGTGGCACACCCTGACGACGCTCTTCCAGAAGCAGCGATTGGCGTTGCAGCGCTGAAGCAACTGGAGGAGCAGTTCGCCCCCGTGATGGCCTACTCCTCGACAAGAGACAGCCTTGTCGAGTTGCGGATAGCCGCATCGCTGTGCCTTCGCGGAGGGGCACTTAGTCGTTTCGGAGGCGCGAGCCAGGAGCCGGGGCCGCCGGCAGCATTTGTCATTAACCGGTACGACAATCTTCCTCGGCTTGTGAGGCAGATGAACGGCGCGTCGCTTTCAGCTTTTATGGAAGTCAACTTCTGTCCGCTCGATCCCGTTGTGCGTTCGCCGGGGACACCCAGGGAACCTGTCAACCTGAAGGGGCTTTATCACCCGTTTGTCCTTGCTGCGGGCAACTTCCCGCCGCAGTTGGTCATTCTGGGCGCGGGGGAAAAGGGCGGGCCGCAGATCAGTGAGGCCTTTGGGGCACTGCTCGGGACCTTCTTTAAGTCACCTGCTTTTCTCGGTGTCGCCTACGGATACGAGGTGTTTGCTGCCAGAAGCACCAAGGAGAAGCAGAAATTGCTGGTGGGGACGTTGTCGCAGCAAGGGAGATCTACTCTTGACCTCCGCGCCCTTGAGCTTGAAGCAACGCTCTACCCTTCGTTCGACATCCGGGCCCTGACCGATCCAAAGAATCCCGCGTACAGCCGCATTATGACCATGGCCTGCCGCAACGACCACCCCGAGTGCTGGGGGAGCGATGTTCTTGGCAAGCCGGGCTCCGCTGGCTACGAAGCGAGGGTCGCAAAGTACAACAGCTACCTGGCCAAGTGCGAGGCCGTTGTCGTCGCGATGTACAAGAAGACGACGATGACTTCGGTGTGGTCACTGACCGGCGACGGTCAAAAGAGCAGGACGGCGAAGTTCCTTTCGCCCGACTACAGCGAGAAACCCGAGCTATGCCTTGCCTATGTTCCGCCGGAATGGCGGAGAGTCAACTGCTACCTCGGCCCCGGATGGACGCTGTTCGAAAACAACGCCCTCGGGCTCACGGATCACAAACTGAAGATTCCCGAACACGTTGGCTATTAGCCCAATCCAAGGGGCTTGCCGACTGACTGCCCACGGCACTCAACAAAAAAAGGGGCTCTCGCGAGCCCCCTTTCCTATTATCCTGAAATCAGCTACTTCGTGTCGCGCGGATTCCTGATCGCGGCCTGTGCGGCTGCGACCCTTGCGACCGGAACGCGGAACGGAGAAGCCGAAACGTAGTTGAGGCCGATGCGGTGGCAGAACTCGACGCTCTTTGGCTCGCCGCCGTGCTCGCCGCATATTCCGCACTTCAGGGTCGGGCGGGTCGAGCGGCCCTTCTTCACAGCCATCTCCATCAACTGGCCCACGCCGGTCTGATCGAGGACGGCGAACGGGTCGTACTCGTAAATGCCCTTCTCAAGATAGACCTTGATAAACGGCGCGTAATCGTCGCGGCTGAAGCCCAGTGTCATCTGGGTCAGGTCGTTCGTGCCGAACGAGAAGAACTCGGCGGTACGCGCGACTTCGTCGGCGGTCAGGGCGCCTCTGGGGACCTCGATCATCGTGCCGACAAGGTACTCGATGCGCGAGCCGTACTGCTTGAAGACCTCTTCGGCAACCCTGCGGACGATTGCTTCCTGGTCAGTCAGCTCCTTGTAGTGGCCGACGAGCGGGATCATTATCTCCGGCAGTACCTTCTTGCCTTCCTTTGCCACGACCACGGCGGCCGCAAGGATGGCGCGGGCCTGCATCTCGGTGATTTCCGGGTAGGTGATGCCCAGGCGGCAGCCACGGTGTCCCAGCATGGGGTTGGCTTCGTACAACTGGGCGACCTTGTCGCGGATATCCTTGGCGCTGACACCCATCTCCTTTGCGAGTTCTTCCTGGGCAGCGGGCTCGTGGGGCAGGAACTCGTGAAGCGGGGGATCGATCGTGCGGACCGTGACGGGCTTGCCATCCATATGGCGGAAGATCATCTCGAAATCCCTCTGCTGCATTGGCAGAAGCTCATCGAGGGCCGCGCGGCGTTCCTTCTCGTTCTTGGCGAGGATCATCTTGCGCATCGAGGGGATGCGGTCTGCCGCGAAGAACATATGCTCGGTGCGAGCGAGTCCGATTCCCTCGGCGCCGAAGCGCAGGGCGTTGACGACGTCGAACTCGGTCTCGGCGTTGGCGCGAACCTTGATCTGCCGGGTGGCGTCCACCCATTCCATAAAGGTCTTGAAGTGACCGGAGAATTCGGGATCAACGCGCTTGATGGGGCCGGAGAAGACTTCGCCGGTAAAGCCGTCAAGGCTGATGACGTCGCCTTCCTTGTACTCGGTCTTGGCGCCTTCAACCGTGAACTTGCGGGCCTTGTAGTCGATGTGGAGCTGCTTGCAGCCCACCACGCAGCACTTGCCCATCCCGCGTCCAACCACGGCGGCGTGCGATGTCATTCCGCCCTGGGCGGTGAGGATGCCTTCCGATACGTGCATTCCGACAACGTCCTCGGGTGAGGTCTCGATGCGGACCAGCACGACCTTCTGCTTCTTCTCGGTGGCCGCCGCCGCG
>JBAZOJ010000003.1:0-47596 GCA_041648755.1 Candidatus Brocadiia bacterium | reverse complement strand
CAATGTGGCCGTCTTGCAGACGACCTTGGAAGGGAAACGGTTGCGGGTATAGCCAGCCAACCACGGCCATATTTCCGTGATCGACACTGAGAAGTGACCTCCCGCGGACTCGCGATAGTCGACATTCTTGTATCCGAGTTGCTTCAGGCGGTCGGTCATTCCCCGAGCATGCTCCACCGGGACAATTGTGTCGCCTTCACCGTGATAGCACAGGACCGGCATGTTTACGAGATTCTCGGCATATGCCGCGGGACAGGTTGACTCGCGCAGGTATTTTCGGAGGAAGGAAAACGGAGAGTCACTTTCCAGACGCCAGTTCCATCGCTTAACCCAAGCCGTGAAATCGGCGTTTCCGGCAACAGGCGCAATTGCCGCAAAGAGATGCGGGGAATGCACTGCCAGATTCCAGGAACCCGTTCCACCCATGCTGTAACCGGTGATATACACCCGGTTCGGATCAATCGGGTAGTTGGCAATCGCATCCTCGATCGCCGCAACAGTCTCGTCCAGCGCGACCCACATGTAGTCTGCAGAACCTCTACTGTGTGGAGATATGCAAATGGCGCCTTCCACTTGGGGGGCCGGACACCCTTGAAATGGCCTGAACCAGTCGGTCCAACCATGATGGTGCAGGGAAATCAGGAGTGGATAGCGTTCTGTGCTGATATAGCCGGGGGGCAGAGTGACCGCGTAATGCGCGATCGTTCCATCAACGGGGGAGACATACCCGCGAACATAGCTATCGGATTGAAGTTGATATGGATCCCTCCCGGTCTTGAAGGCCCTGAGTTGCTCCCGGAATTTGTCCTCCGGCCTCTCGGTCTGGAAGCCTGAGATTACGGCATACTCAAGGTAATCGAGCTGTCCGAGCAAGCCCACTCTCCAAGCCTCGGATTTTGGGTTTTCGGGTAAGGACAACAACTCCGCTCTGTATGACGACATTCTCTCTGCGACATCTGCCGGAAGGGGCGGAAGCTTGTCCCTAAGTGTGATGAATACGTCGTCAGCAAATGCGGCGGCTTCCTCGGCGGAGGGTTCTCCAAAAAGAGTTCCAAGCGATGAGGGAGGCGGCGACTGATTTGAGGCGACAGACAGGGACGGTCCGACGGCAGGCGCCGGAGAAGCCTTCAATGGCTGGTAGGTATCGGTCGACAGGTGCATTGCAGCCCATGCAAGGGCCGCAATGGCTGAGCAGAAGGCAATCACGAGAATTGCTCGCCGCGTTTTCATCCCCGATATTGTACCGCAGTGGACGCATGACGCGCGGATATTCTTTGCATAATTGCGGATTTCCGGTATCTTATGGGCCCAAAGGAGCAGAAATGAGCAAGGCAAGGGATATCCTGACACGGCTGGGCATCAAGCCGGTCAACGCAGGCGCCTACTGTGGCGAATGGCTCGATACGAAAGGCCCGGAGCTTGTGTCGCACAATCCTGCGACCGGCGAGGAACTTGGGAAGGTTCGTACGGCCAGTCGGGCTGACTATGACAGGATTGTGGGCCATGCTCACAAGAGTTTCCTCGAATGGCGGTTGATCCCGGCCCCGAGACGCGGCGAGATCATCAGGCAAATCGGAGAGGAACTCCGGGTTCACAAGCGCGACCTCGGCGCCCTTGTCACCCTTGAAATGGGCAAGATTCTGCCGGAGGGCGAAGGCGAAGTCCAGGAGATGATCGACGTCTGCGATTTTGCTGTCGGGCTCTCGCGTCAGCTTTATGGGCTGACAATGCACTCCGAAAGACCATTCCACAGGATGTACGAACAATGGCACCCACTGGGAGTCGTAGGAATCGTCACGGCCTTCAACTTCCCGGTTGCTGTTTGGGCATGGAACGCGGCCATTGCGGCGGTCTGTGGCGACACGATGATTTGGAAGCCCTCTTCGCGGACGCCGCTGTGCGCGATTGCCGTTCAGCACATCGCCAACCGCGTGTGCGATCGCAACGGGGTCCAGGGAGTCTTTAATCTGGTGATTGGCTCGCGCGATGAAGTGGGCGACCCGATGCTCCACGATCCGAAAGTCCCGCTGATAAGCGCGACAGGTTCGTGCACGATGGGCAGGCACATCGGCGAGATCGTCGGCAAGCGGCTCGGGCGGACGCTGCTCGAGCTTGGCGGAAACAATGCAATCATCGCAATGCCCGACGCGAACATGGATCTATGTCTTCGGGCGGTGCTGTTCGGTGCGGTCGGAACTGCGGGGCAACGCTGTACATCCACACGCAGGCTGTTTCTGCACGAGAGCCTTGCAGAATCGTTCACGGACCGCTTAGTGAAGGCATACGGGCAGGTGAAAATCGGCGATCCGATGGAGCAGGGCACGCTTATGGGACCTCTCGTGGAGGAGAAATCGGTCAAGGCGTATCTTGCCGCTCTCGAGGCCGTCAAACGCAGCGGCGGCAAGGTGCTGTTCGGTGGAAGGCGCCTGACTGACGAGGCGTTTGCACGGGGCCACTTCGTCGCCCCGACAATTGTTGAAGCAAAGAGCGATTGGCCGATAGTACACGAGGAGACCTTCGCTCCGATCCTGTATGTAATGAGATTCAGTTCTCTCGATTCGGTGATCGAAGAGCACAACTCGGTATCACAAGGCTTGTCAAGCGCCATGTTCACAAACGGAGTCAAATCCGCGGAACGATTCCTATCGTGCGCGGGCAGCGACTGCGGAATTGCGAACATCAACATCGGCACCTCAGGAGCCGAAATTGGCGGGGCATTCGGCGGAGAGAAGGACACCGGAGGTGGCCGCGAATCCGGTTCCGACTCTTGGAAGGCCTACATGCGTCGGCAGACGAACACGATAAACTGGAGCGACGACCTTCCCCTTGCGCAGGGGATTAAGTTTGGCGAATAGCAGCAAGCGCTGATGAAAGGGGCGGCTTGACCGCCCCTTTTGCTTTCGGAGCAGGGGTATCCGGATATAATTGCAGCGTATGAAACATGCTGAGGCGGTTCTAACCGCCTGTCTCGTCTTGGTCGTTGCGATTGCAGCAGCGATTTCCGCAGAGGAGACTCCGCCAGCCACCGGCAGAGTCATCGTCAACCTGCATGGCCATTGTTCAGCGTTCGAGGGAGTCGCGGATGACGGGAGAGCTTCGATCGAAACCATGGCTGCGGTATACGCCGGAGCTGGCTACAAGTCCTGGTTCTGGACGCCGCACTCTTCCCTGGCCTCAGGAAAACCAGAAACCTGTGGTCTGTTCGATGCAGTTGCATCCAGGTTTCCCAGGGACATTTCCGGACTGAATGTTCAACTGGGACTGGAATACACCGTCAAGCCGGGGCCGAACTTCCGCACCATTGCTGGATACCCGAACAATAACCACCTGGGTTTTCTCGGCATTCGACGTGCTATCCCCGATCAGCTTCCTTTCAGATCCGCCGTAGAGGCTGCCCACGCGCAGGCAGGGATCGTCGTAATTCATCATCCCGGTCCCGGACCTTCTGAGTGGGAAGAAGATTACTGGCAAAGACCGGACATAGCGGAACTGGCCGACGGGCTGGAGTGTTACAATGGAGCGCTCTGTGCGATTGGCAGGTTCGAGGAAGCAGCTTACAGGGCTGCCGCAGATGGTGGCGCGCTGCTCTTTGCCGCCGGGTCCACGGATGCGCATGAAGAAAAGGGCCCCTTCGGCGCCGCCACGGTTGTCTATGCGAACTCGACAAGATGGGAAGATATCGAGAGAGCTTTTCGGTCGAGACGCACCGTTGCGGTCTACGGCTTTTCTGAAGTGCTGCCGAAATCTGTCGCCCGCATAGGCGAGAGGATTGTCGGTGAGGAAGATGTTCGCCTCAGTATCGAATTTGACATCGAGCCTGATTCCATCAGCCTGTTCGCCGGACAAAATCTCTACAGAGAATGGAAGGGCTTCAAGACAGCCGAGATTCGGGTCTCCGGTCAGAGCGAGGAAGCTTGGAGTTGGACCTATCGCAAGGGGAAAAGCAGGGGGCAAACCTCGGCGATCTGGGTTGTTCCCAAAGCCGAGAGTCTGCCGAATTTCAGAGCAATTCTTGACGGCAACGAGTTTATCGTGGAGAATACAGGCTCAGTATCAGGCACATGCACTATCAACTTCCTCAGCGCGCCCTCCGGCTGTGGCGGCAGGGAACTTGGAACTCGGTCACTTGAGATAGCCTCGGGCTCGCGGATCAAGCTGCCTGATGTTCCGGAGGGTACTGCCTGCGTGGTCTGCAATTCGGGCGGATATGACTTGGATTCGGTCACTCGCCCCGCGCGAGAGTCAGATTATCGCGATAACGCGGCATGGAGGATTGGGAAGTGAAACGTTTGTCTCTTTTCCTGTCTGCCGTTTTCACCATAGCCATGCTGGTGTCGTGCAATAATGGGACTCCTCAGAATGCCCAGGGATCCTGGATCGACAACTACCTGGCGACCGCGGATCTTTCGATGAAGCCACCTTCAGCGACATCCACTCCTCCGATCACAGTATCCGGGCCCTTTGGGGAGAATGTAGAGGAGCATCCGGATCTTATCAGCCGGGTTGTGCTCCCGCAGGACTACTACTCCAAGGAAGTGCTCGACAACCAACTGAAGACCTCGTACAGCCTGATAAATAAGCGTGACTGGAAAACAGCCACTCGCGAGTTGTTGGAGTACTTGCGCCATAAGCCTGATGATGTTGAGGCATCTTTCCTTTTGTCGGTTGCCTTCGGCGGCGATGGGGACCTCGCGCGAGAGGAAAAGATGCTCGCACGAACGCTGGAACTGAGGCCGGAACATCCTTTTGCGAACTACAACCTTGGTTGTTGCCGGATGGCAAGAGGTCAGGATGTTGAGGCACTGGCCGCTTTTGACAGAGCGCTTCGTCGGTCCCCGTCTCTTCTTGGGGCCATCTGCAACAAGGCGCGCATTGCCATGAAGTGGAATATGTTCGAGCCTGCGTTCGAACTTCTCTCAATAGCCGCGGGGCTCGCACCGGAGGACGACAGGATTCTGAACGACTTGGGAATCTGCGCGGAGCGAACTGGCAGAATAGACGCGGCGGTGGCTTTCTATGCCCGGGCGCTTTCCGTTACGCCCAATAGTGGGGAGATCCTCGATAACTACTCAGGATGTCTCGCCACGGCAGGGATGATCGGGAGTGCGATGGACGTGATATCGAAGTGGCAGGAAGTGGAACCCAAGAGCTGGCGTCCACTGTACCGTCTTGCCTGCCTGTATTGTCGTCTTGGGAACATCGGCAGAGCGGCCGACATGTACACTCAAGCTGTTGCCTTTGGCTTCGCGGACACCGATTGGGCGGCCGCCGATCCGGACCTTGCGCCTTTGTTCACGGCCAGGCCCGAACTCTTGGAGGTTTCAAAAAATGACTGAAAGCGGGCTGCCTGCGGCTCTGAAGACCTTTGATCTCACCAAGCGTTTCGCCGGTCCGGGCGGATCGCAGAACGGTTTTCTTGGGGTTAACCATCTCAACATAACGGTCAATTCGGGCGACATCTATGGCTTCCTTGGGCCTAACGGGAGCGGAAAAACGACGACTTTCCGGTTGGTGCTGGGGCTCGTCCGCAGGACTTCCGGGACTGCGGAAATTTTCGGGCTGGACGTAGTTCGGCGCAGGCTGGAGGCCTTGGCGGTATGCGGCGCATTGGTAGATGTGCCTGCTTTTTACCCGTATTTGACAGCCTATCGCAATCTGGAGTTGTTCGGTCGCCTTGGGGGCGGAGTGGAGGATTCCCGCATAAGAAAAGTCCTGGATAACGTCGGAATCGCTTCGCGCGCGGCGAGCCGGGTCAGCACATTCTCTCATGGCATGCGGCAGCGTCTCGGACTTGCGCTCGCCATGTTGAGGCGGCCAAGGCTCCTTCTGCTGGACGAGCCAACAAACGGTCTTGACCCGGAAGGGACATACGAGCTTCTTTCGGCCATACGCGCGCTCAGCGAGACAGAGGGAGTTACGATCGTGTTTTCCAGCCACCTGCTGAGCGAGGTGGAGGAATTGTGCAACCGCACTGCAATTCTCAGAAATGGCGAGTTGCTATACGAGGGGGGAGTGCAGGAACTCGTTGCCGGTGACGGCACGATCGAAGTGTCGGTTTCGGATTCGCAGAAGGCGTGCGATCTGCTTACATCGAAGGGACTGAGTGCGTTGGCAGAAGAGGACGGCGTGCTTCTCGTTACCAACGGCGACCCCTCCGGGATAAACGAGTTGCTGGTTGGAGCTGGTTTCCGCGTGTCGAGGCTTGCTCCGCGGAAGAGAACACTCCGTGAAGTTTTCCTGGGATACATGAAGCAGAATTCCGCATCGAAAACGGAGAGATGAATATGGCAAGTACTTCGGTTCTTGACAATGCACTCGACGCCTTCGTTTCACGCTGGTCGAAAGTCCCTGGAGTCTCGGGGATCATAGTCTTCGGGACCTATCTGACGGGAAAGATGGGGAAGTACTCTGATCTTGACCTTGTTGTCGTGCGCACGGAGGACTTTCCGCTTGAGTCTTGCGTGTATGTCGAGAACGATGTCTTGCTGAACGTGTCCGTCGTCGGGCTTGATGAATTCCACAAAGCTCTCAATGCCGGATGCCTGAATTCCGTGCGGCTCGCTCTTGCCCGGTGCAGGATCCTGTACGACGCAGACGGGCGGACGGCGCGAACGCTACAGAACCTCGCGCCGTGTACTCGCTCGGAGGTTGACAAGTACTCGCTTACAGTGCTATATCGCTTCCTTCTGCAGTTGGGCAGGGGGGAGAACTACTTCACTCTTGGTGAAACACTCGACTCGCTTCACTACCTGTTTCATGCCATCGAAGAGGCGATCCGGATCGCATTGCTCAGGAAGGGGTTGCCATTCGACCGTGATCACTTCGCGGCGGGGCTGCACGTCTGCCCGGAGCTCATTGCTGCGATTTCGGACATACTTGGGAAGTCGACCTATGATCTCGCATTGGTTTCCCAACTGCTGGAACGGCTGAAAGAGGAAAAAGAGGTTCTTCTTGAGTCCTACAAGCCGGTTCTGCTGGAGTATTTCCCGGCAAGTCCCATTGCTCTGTCCGAGCTGAAGCGGATGCCGGTTTTCTCGGAGACGGACAACATTCTCTTTGCCTCATACGTTGAGCACGGGACTCTCTTGAAAACGGGGATTGAGCGCGAAGTACCCGGATTTCCGGCGCAGGTCGTTCAGGAAATAGGCTTCGTCCGCGCTTAGTCTGCCCATGAGCGGTGCAGGAAGAGATTGGCTCGAACGTAGAACCGGTTTTCTCGATCCCTACCGTCGTCGTCAGAAGCCCCTTGATTCGGGACCTCGCCGCTTCTTTGCCGCGATTTCCGCAGCTCTTGGCAATCCACATTCTGCCGTTCCCGCAATCCATATCTCAGGGAGCAAAGGGAAGGGGACGACGGCGTACTACGCCGCGAAGTTGCTGGCAGCATCAGGCCTTCGCGTAGGCCTTTCGATGAGTCCTCATCTCGTGTCAGATCGAGAGCGGGCTCTGCTCGACTTCAGGATGTCATCCGAAAGGGATATCGAAGGAGCACTGTCGAGCATTGCCTCGGTGGACGTTGATATCCCGGGCAGACCGACGTATTCAGGCGCGATGTCCCTTGCCGCGATGCTCATCTTCGCCCGTGCCAACGCGAAAGCCGCCGTTATCGAGTGCGGGCTCGGAGGTGAGAATGATGCAACCGGCTTCCTTGGGGCGCCCGTATGCGTACTTACCTTTGTAGAGCAAGAGCACACTGCCCAATTGGGTAACGATCTTGCTGGAATCGCCATAGAAAAAGCCGGAATTGCTGTGCGGGGCGCAACGTTGGTCTGCGGGTCCCTTCCGCCGCCCTGCCATGTGGCCGTCGAGCGCTTGTGCTCGGGAAGAGGCGTGCAACTGGTCGCAGTGAACACCCTTGGGATGCGTCCTTCATCCGGATGCATGAGACTGGCGGAAACTGCCACGGATTTGCTCCTTTCCCGCTTGTCGGTCAAAAAAGGAAAGCTCGACCTGGCAGATCTTGTCGTACCGGGGAGAAATGACCTTCGACATGTTGGCAATTCCCGGATCCTGTTTGACGGAGCTCACACTGTCGCGTCAATTGCCTCTCTTTCTGAGGCGCTGGCGGAGCGTTTTGCAGGTAAGCCGACTTTGATATTCGGGTGCACTCCTCCCCGCGATCCGATGACATTGATTGAACCGCTGCTTGCGCACGTAAGCCGGGCCTACGTTGTGCCGATGTCGGGCGAAATGCAGAGAATGCCTGGCGTTTCGGTTTTGTCTCCGGAGCAGGCGATCGAGTTATTGCAGCAGGCAGGAGACTACGTTGTAACGGGCTCTTTCCACCTCGTAGGGCAAGCCATGGGCAGCCTTGGCATTCGTCCGTTCGAAGATTCCGCAAAATCCCTATAATCTCACAAACCGTCAACAGGAGCCAAGATGTCCGGACTACGACCGCTTGCTGAAGCAGATCCTGCGATTTACCAAGCTGTTATGGGCGAACTTGCCCGCCAGCGCACTCAAATAGAGTTGATCGCCTCCGAGAACGTGGTCTCCGCTGCCGTGCTTGCCGCTGCGGGAAGCGTGTTGACCAACAAGTATGCTGAAGGCTATCCCGGAGCGCGCTACTACAGCGGGTGCAAGGATGTGGACGATGTGGAGAATCTCGCCATCCAAAGGTGCAAGCATCTGTTCGATGCGCCCTATGCCAACGTCCAGCCACATTCCGGCACTCAGGCAAATATGGCCATCTGCGCCGCTGCTATCGAAAATGGCGCGAAGATTCTGTCCATGAACCTTGCGCATGGCGGCCACCTTTCCCACGGTCACCCCCTCAACTACTCAGGTCGGAATTACACTATCGTTGCGTACGGCGTCCGCCCGGAGACAGAACTGATCGACATGGACGCGGTTCGTGATCTCGCACTGAAGGAGCATCCGCAGCTCATTATCGCGGGAGCAAGCTCGTACAGCAGAATCATTGACTTCAAGGCTTTTGCTGATATTGCAGCGGAGTGCGGCGCAAAATTGCTGGTCGACATGGCTCACGTTGCAGGGCTCGTGGCGGGTGGCGTTCATCCTTCTCCTGTGCCGTATGCAGACTACATATCATCGACCACGCATAAGACCCTCCGCGGTCCGCGGGGAGGCTTCATACTGGCCAAGGAAGCCCTGGGAAAGGCCTTGGATCGCTCGGTATTTCCCGGCATCCAGGGGGGACCGTTGATGCATCTGATCGCCGCAAAGGCGGTTGCCTTCAAAGAGGCTTCCCAACCGGCGTTTGCCCGATACGCCGCGAACATTGTCGCGAATTCCAAACGGCTTTCCGGGCAGCTACAGAGCAGAGGATACCGGATCGTTTCCGGTGGAACCGACAACCATCAGTTTTCCGTCGACTTGCGTTCGAAGAACTTGACGGGCAGGGACGCCTCGAACCTGCTTGAAAGTGTCGGCATTACGGTCAACAAGAACCTCATACCATTTGACGACAAACCTCCGCAGGTCTCTTCCGGCATCCGCGTTGGGACTCCATGCGTAACCAGCCGCGGGATGATGGAAGCGGAAATGGACATCATTGCTGACATAATTGACCGCGTGCTGTCAGAGCCCACAGCGATGAAGAAGCACCTCGTAGTTCGATCAGAAGTTCAGGAACTGTGCGCCAGGTTCCCTCTCTATCCTGGAGTTGAGGTGGAAAGATGAGACTCTGTCTGTTCTTAACGGCCATCGCGGCGTTCTTCCTGTTATCAGGTTGCGCCAAGGAAGATCCCCCCAAGGCTGTGGGCTCCATGCTCGACATGAACTCCGCTCCGGAAGTGCTGATATTTGACAAGGACAAGGTCGAGCCTGAGAAGGCCGATCCGGGACAGCAGCCGAACGTAATTTTCGTGATGCACCCCGACGAGCGTGGAAAGACCAAGGTTGCCGAGGTAAACGAACTCACCGAGAACCGGGCAGAGGACGCAGGCATCATCCTGAAGGCGCTGACCAAGACCGATTTGGGCAACCAGTATCTTCTGCGGCTCCTGATCTTCAACGACACCAAGGTCGGAGGAACAATCAACGTATACGTTTTCTCGTACGACGATGTCGGCAAGATGAGTTCTGCCAGAAAGGATCTGCCCTACCTGTCCGCAGGCGAGCATTACCTGATGGACGTTTACCTTCCGAAAACCCCCGCTCAGGTGCGATGGGTCTTCAAAGCGACGATGAGATAGGGGGAGGCCAACGATGAGAAAAACAACGCTGTCGCTGGTCTTTGCGGTTATCCTGGTCGCCGGATTCGGAGCGTATTCCCTTGCCGCCAACAAGATTTGGGTCGGTGAGGTGAAGGGGCTGTCACACAAGGTAATCGACACCAACACTTACCAGATCGATCTATCTGTGGAAGAGGACATTCAGGACGGGCGCTTCGGCAAGTTCGATGAGGACAAAGTTGTAATCACTACTGCCGAGTCCGACGGCAAGGTCCGCAAGATAATCGTCGATGGCCTGTCGGGAGGAATCTTCACCGAGAAGACATTCACCGTCGAAAACACGGCCATAGAGATACACAACATCGTGGGCTCGTTCGTGAACCCGGACATACGGCACACCCTTTCGAATGCAGAGATTTTCAGCCTTGAGATGACGGTCAGTGCGCAACGGAAGATATCGCTGGTTCGGGTACCCCTTGACAAGAGCGATACATCAGTGATGACAATCAGCTTCAAGATCATCCTCGAAGAGCCAGCGAAGAACATCGTTGAGCCGACGCAACTCACGGCAAATGTGCTGGAGCTTACCCCCGACGACTTCGAGGATCCGGTTCCTACCGACCTCGTTCAGGCTTCCAGCACCCTCAAGCAGCAGCTCGCCGCGTTGAACGGGCTTCCGGAAGACGCATTCGTCACGTTCTTCTATCCCTTGAAGAATATGCGCCCGTCCGTCGCGAGGAATTTGTTCTTCAGCAAGCTCTCGGTCTGGGGGACCATGGACTTCGACGATAACCAGGGGCTGCTGATCATCACTGACTACGTCAAGTTTGTCCGGTCAATCGCGGAGAGCATTCTGGTCTTTGACCAACCGATCCCGCAGGTTGAGATCTCGGCCAAGGTCATCGAGGTCACACTTACCGGCGACGAATCGCGGGGCTTCATAAGTACATTCAAGCGGTCCTTTCCCGACAAGATGGTGATATCGGGCGGAGCACAACCACTGACCAGCAACTTCGATATCGACGGAATTTCCGCCGCAATCAGCCATGGTACCGGTGATGACCTGAAGGAATTCCTCGGGGTCCTCAACTGGGCTGTCTCAAAGGGCGTGGCAAATGTCCTGGCTTCGCCACGAGCATTGGCTCTAAACAACGAGAACGCCGACTTCCGGGTCGGCGAGACGTACAACTACATCCTGCCATCCGGCACTTCGGGCAACACATCGAAGTACGAGAAGACCAATACGGATTCGTCCAAGGAGACATCCACAACCACGAACGAGTATCCCGGCTACTACCTGCGCAGCATTGATACGGGCATCAGCCTGAATGTCACGCCCAGCATCCTTAACGGCAATCAGGTGCAGTGCGTTCTGCGGCTGCAATACAACGAGGTCGTTGGTTTCAGCCAGCCGGACAACATGCCTATTCTGGCAAATCGGAGTCTTTCAACGGTCGTCCGGATGAAAGACGGACAGACCTTGGTTGTTGGCGGGCTTTTCCGTGAGAAGGATGTGACGACACGGAAGAAAGTGCCCGGGCTTGGAGATGTGCCGGTGATCAACCTGCTGTTCTCCTCGAAGCAGAGGGTGAGGGTTAAGACGGAGTTGGTCTTCATCCTGACGGTCAACGCTGTTAAGTAGAAAAACGTTTTGTGTTGTGCACAGAGCCCTAAAATTGGGCTTTCACTACAGGGAGAGAGAGACGTGAAAAAGCTGCTTTTGCTGTTCTTCGTGGTTGCCTTCCTGCTTTCGCCAAGCATGGCGCAGGGCGAGCAATTCGTGCTGGGTCTGGAACAGGAATTGACCTACAGAACGGAACATGACCTGACGATGCGGCTGCCCATCCTCAACGGCAACCTATGGCCATCTGCCCAAGCGGTGAACTCAAGCACTTTCCACTATGCCATCGATGAGCACAATGGCAAGGTGCTGTTCATGCACATGCTTTTCTGGAAGCAATCGGGAGACCAGAAGGACAACCTGAAGAACTTCGCCCTCGAGCAGATCAAACAGTTGGTTGCCATTTATCCTGACAAGACCGTCAAATGGAATTCTCCCGAGGACGCAGGCGATCCCGGCCCGCCGGTCTTTCTTGATAGCGGCTACCAAGTGTACTCCTACGAATTCAAGGTCGTCCAGCTTCTCGACGCTCCGGCAGAAACAGACCCGGGTGCGAAGAAGAAGCCCGTTCAGGTAATCCCCAAGGTCATCCAGTTGCAGGCGATGGTGCGCGGCCTTCTGGATCCCGAAACACAGAAGTTCTTTGTCATGCTTGCGGTTGGCAACGAGGATGCTTATTCGTCCGTGGCAAAACTTAGCAAGGACTTCACTTACTCGCTGCATGTCGGGAAGGTCTCAAGCGCCGGTCTCGTAATCCTCCTGCTGGTGCTTCTTGCAATGCTTATCGGAGGCGGCCTGTTCTTCTTTGCGAATGAGCAGAAGAAGGAGAAGGAGCGCAAGCGCAGACTGGCTAACATGCATGAGGAAGAATACGTGGACGATGACTACGACGACGACTATGACGATGGACGTGGCGCTAAGCGTTCTTCCGGCAGAGGCGGCAGGCAGAGCGATCCGCCAAGCCGTTCGTCGGCAAGACGTTCGCCGCGCCGCTGACCGAATGAAACAAACGCAGAGAGGTGCTGCGGGGAATACCCTCAGCACCTCTCGCTGTCAAATGGTGGGGAATTAATGCGCCTCAAGATCGCAATAGCGGTTCTCTTTGCAGGCCTCCTGGTGTCAGCCTTCGCGGAGGAAAAGGACAACAACGAGGTCTTTATCAATGCGGCGCCGGAAAAGGCGATTCGCTTACTGGAGAGTTTGCGCGCTTCAATCCGGGCACACGACTTCTCTGCTGCTGCAACTGCCTGCCAATCGCTGCTTTCCGCATACAGGCGTACCCTTATCCCCGCAGACCGAAACAACTACGCGCCACTTGAGGAAACCGTGGTTACCGAGTTCATGTCACTCGGTCCCGAAGGGATCAGGGCATTCAGGGATCAATACGATCCTCCCGCGGCCAAGCTCAGAGAAGGCTATATCTCTGGTGATTTGACACAAGCTGAGGCCTTGGCCTGGGCTTTCCCCTTTTCATCCTACGCTCCGGATGCTCTCGAGCGACTCGCATCATTCCACGCTAACGCAGGAAGGTTCAAGCTTGCAGCATATCTTCTGGAGACTGCTTTTTCCCGCTTCCCTGCGGAGGTTCCTGACAAAGTGGGAGCGTTCGCTCTTCTCGCAAGGTGCTACAGGGGAACTGAAGACTCAGCGTCCCTGTCCGCTATGGTTGAGAGACTCGCAAAACTCGGGCTCACTGACGCGGAGTTTGCAGGTGGGAAGCTATCTTCGTTCATTGGGAAGCTCGCAAGCGAAGTGCCTCCGCCTGATCTCTCGGAAAGGCCCTATCCTTGTGGGGCTCCGTCCGGTTTCGGCTCCCAGAAGACTTCAGTTCGCCATCCGACGTTGCTGTGGAGTGCACCGGTGGCCCCAAGGCCTGTCGCCCCTGGAACCGCGGTGGAAGAGGAGTACGTTCCCTTCCTCAACGCTGAGAATTCGCGCGACTTAGTATCTCTTCGTCCAATTGTCGTATCGGGAAGGATATTCTGTTCGGACGGGTCAGCTATCTACTCCCGGGACATGGAGAACGGATTCTACTTGCACAGGTATCCCGTGGGCTCGAACATGGAGCAGTCATACGGTCCGCCGGTTGGGGATTTTGCAGAGGCTCTTTCAGCTTCCGCTTTCAGAGGCGCACTGTACTGCAATCAGTACGCCAGAAACACGAACGCGTTTTCGACGCCAATACAAATCGGGGCGTATCGCATCGAAGGTGCTGACGCGCTCTTTGAGGATATCTCCGTCCGGTTTGACAGCGGGAATGACGCGCAAGCTGCAAAAGTGCTCGCAGGGATGTCCTTTGTGAGTGTTCCACTGGCGCTCCCGGGGCAAGTGTTTCTTGTTGGCATCTACACGGGTGGTATTGGCGATGCCTGGGGGATCTCGATTGACCCCGGCACCGGCAAGATCCAGTGGATGACACAGTTGTTCAGCTTCGCCGTCACAGGTGCTGCCGCGCGCCTTTCGGTATCGGTAATACCGGCCTACTCCAATGGTCGGCTCTTTGTCTGCTACAACGGGGTTGCTTGTTCCCTTAATGCCGCTGACGGGAGTCCTCTGTGGGTTACGACCTATCCCACCATCACACCCAACTTCCCTGTTGAGCCCCCGGTAATTGCGGGAGATTGCGATGTTGCCATTCTCAGCCCGTGCGACTCTGCCAAGGTGCTCGGGCTATCCTGTAACACCGGGCGCGTCCTCTGGAGCGCGGACAGGGCATCTCTCAGGGCATTTATCGGGCTTCGTGGCAACGAGGCTTTCTTCAAGGGCAACGGAGATGTCGTAGCGCTCCGGTTTTCCGATGGCCAGGTTGTAAGACGTCTGCCGGTGAAGGAGAGAGTTGCCGGTGTAGGGGCCATATCGGGTGACGATCTGATCCTTCCAGTTGTAAACGGGCTCATATTCATCTCTTCCATCGATGGCGCGGTGAAGACGAGGTTCAACTTGGGGGGGATGTCGAACGTCTATCTGGGGCGTGTCATCCCGTTGTCTGATCGCATCATCTGCGCAACTCCCGAAGCGGTGTACTGCTTTGTTGACAGCGAGGCTTTTCGGGCGTTGATCGAATCCAGACGCCTCAAGAATCCAGATGATCCGATTCCGGATTTCCTTCTGGCCACAAATGCCATGAATTCGGGCGATGGCCCGGCTGCACTCGAGTTGTTCAAGGCAGCTTTTGACAAAGGAGGCGAGGGGGCGAGCTATTTCGGGTACAAGCTGCGCGATTGGATCCATTCAAGGATGGCGGTCTGCTATCGCCGGCTGGCAGACAGTGAAGCGGGCAAGAATCCTGCTCGCATGATGGAATTGATCGAGAAGGCACTGTCAGTGGTCATTCATCCTTCCGAGCGGGTATACCTGCAGCAACTGCGAATCGAAGCAGCGCTGAAACTCAAGAATTACGACGTTGCCATGACAGTTCTGATTGACCTCGCTTCAGAACAGCCAAATGAGAGCGTAGTGGCGGAGGACAGGCTGATCAGCATCTTGGGTGCTGAACTTGGGTATAAGGGGGGGCAGCCCTCCGACTCGCTCCGGAGGCTCTGCCTGGACTGTCTTGACTTCGTTGCTGCCTCCACACCTGACAGGATTGCCCCGTTCATCGCCGCTGGAGATGAACTGGCAGCGAAGGCGCTGGCGGGCGATGTTAAGGCGGCCGCACGTGTGATGGCCGGCTTCTTCTTTACTGCGGCGTCAGCGAAAGTCGCGTCCTTCTACTCAATTTCCATCATCGAGGGCAGGAATCTCCCAGGTTCTGAAACGGTCGTGCTGGATGATTCCAAGTTCTACCCGATACCTCGTTGTCCGGAATTGCTTGTTGCCAGGGCAGTTCTGTTGAAGGCGAGAAGCCCGGCGATGGCAGAGAACCTCGCCTTGGCAGCGCTCGAATTTCCCGACAGGAAGATCGTCGTGGGCGGACGTGAAGAACTTCTGTCGGATATCGTTTTTGGCGCATTTCCGATGCTTGCGGCGCCAGCGCGCAGCACGAAGAAGACTGACTTCAAGCAAGGTCTGGCAAAAGTCTGGGAGCAGACGATCGCGGATGACAATACGTTCTTTTACTCGGTCTCTCCGATTGCGGCTCAGGACGGGGTCATTGCCACTATAGGGAAACGGGATGCGGTGGCACGAATTTCCCCCGACCAGGGCGTGGTGTGGTCAAACGAGCCCGACCTCCGATCGATGATTGGGGTTACACTCTCCAGCTACAATAACCCTCCCGGTTCCATGGTAGTAACCTTGCTGCCAGGTATGCCTGCAGAGGCAGCAGGAATTGCTGTCGGGGACGTGATTGTTGAGTTCAACGGGGAGGCCGTAACGGGGTATATGTCGCTGGTTAGCGCAATATCGCGAATCCCCCCCAGCACGAACGTCACGGTCAAGGTTTTCCGCGGCGGCGAGTATCTCACCCTGCGCATTAAGACCACAGCGCGAACGGGAGAGAATGACATGACTGACCGCGTCAAGGGCATATTTGAGCTTGACGACGAGACCTTTGTAGTCCTCCGCACCACTGTTGCCGGAACGGGGTTGTACTTTGAGGCCTTCACAAAAGACAAAGGCGTCCGGAAATGGAGGAGGGACTTCCCGGAAGCGGGTTACAGTTCGGAGATCTTCAGGACCGGCAACCTGGTGGGGCTGTTCTGTGCGAGCTACATGGATGGAGTGCCTGCCAAGCTCCTCGTTGTAGATATCACCAACGGCGAGTTTTTTTCGATGAATCTGTCTGTTGGGGCGTATTCCGGGACAGTAATAGGGATTTTCGGAGGCCGGGTGGTCATCTCGGAAAGCACGAAGTCGAATTCCGTTTACGTGTTCGACTGCATCACCGGGACTCGTCTCCTTTCGGCAACAGAAGCTTCATACAACGTGATCCGCGGTGGCGGTGGCAGGTACTTTGTGATGAGTGGGCAGAACTGGTTCCGGGTAGGGGACCTTTTGATGGCTCAGATCACACCCACGAAGACTATCAGCAGCCCGGTGGCTCTCTACAAGGACAGATTCCTGACACGGCAGGTTGGTCGCATCGCACAGATGACTCTCCGAAGTCTTGCAAGTCCTGATACTGCCATCTTCTCCCCGCCTTTTCCAGAATGTGCGATGATGAACTCGGTATACACATATGGCTCTGAGGCGTTTGTGCAAAACAGCGAAAGCCTGTTTGGCGCTTCCAGCGGGTATTTCGCGCTGCTAACCAAAATGGACCTGACATCCGGAGAACTGAAGTGGCAGAGAGCAACGCCCTATGGCTCCTACTTGCAGTCAGGAGACCTGAGAGATGGATACTTCAGTGCTTCATATTTCGGACAAGCCGGCAATTTCCGCGGCTCGATAGTATATGATGCAACTGACGGTTCCATGGTCTTCGTGCGGTCGGGCGACGACAGAATGAACTTCCGTGCCGGAGTGGCCGGAGGATATGTGATTCTGAAGGATGGCGGGGCTCTGACATTGTATGGTCCAGCGACACCCAAGGCGCGTGAGGCGCTTTCGGCCGCGGCTAACGCACTCGGTCAGGCTGCGGATCCCGACACAAACGAAGCAGCCAGGTTGTGCGAGGATCTTCTCAATGCAAGGATGTTCGCAGAGTGCCTGCTTTTGTGCGATGCACTGCTGTCCAAGGGCCCGGGCGGAGCAGGGGAAGACAGGCTCGCGGGCTACCGAGGATGGGCAAAGGAACAGTTGAGCCTGCCGCGGCCGCTCGGCAATGCAGTGCCTTCCCAGGGCATCAAGTGCGATGGCAACTTTGATGATTGGCCCGATGGCGAGTGGGCGGATTTCGGGGAGCATGCCGCTGCATCGGCCTTCGGTCCATGGGATTTTCCGTCGGGAGCGGCCGACCTCTCGGCGCGGTATCGCGTCTCCGCCTCGCCGGATGCCATGTACATTGCCGTGGAGGTCCGTGACGATGTTCTGTTGCCTATGGAATTGGACGTACACGAAAACGCTCCATCCGACCATATCGAGATAATTGCGTGCGGAGGCGCTTTCCCGGGTGACTATCCTTCATCTTTTGTTTCACTTACCTGTGGGCCTTCCACGCGTGGCAAGTCGATCTCCTCACAGTTCTTCCAGGGGAGGATTGACCCCGAGACAGCAGCGCGTATCGCGGGCCTTCAAATCCTGGCAGGATTCTCTCGCGATGCCGCGAGGGGAGTCTCCAGGTACGAGGTAAAGATACCTTCTGCCTACTTCACAATCGGTGCCGGATTTGGCTACTTCGACCCGCTGTCCCCGTCTGTGCTGCTGAACATCCTCGTTTGCGACAGGGATGCCACGACAGACAACTTCAAGATGAAGTACTTGGAGCTTGCCCCGACATTCAACCCGCATCTGTACTCGCATCTGCGTTTCTCGCTGTTTCCGAAAGTGAGCATTCCGCGCCTTCCCGAAGGTTGGAAATGAGTCCGCGCGACAAGCTTGCCGCGCTTCTCTCTCGCTGGACAACGGCTATCAAGGCCGCTGTCGTCCTTCGGGCTGCTTCCCGGGTTCTTCTTATCGGCCTCTCCGTCCTGTTGTGCTTGTTTGCAGTGGACTGGCTTCTTGATCTCAGGCCGGTCACCCGAATCGTCCTTGGCGCCGGAGTTTTGCTCGGTATCCCCACTCTTGTCACGTGGCTGTGTATAATCCCTGTTGCGCGAAAGTTCCATGTTTCAGAAGTGGCTCGTGCAGTTGAGCGGGCCTATCCCTCTTTGGATGGCTGCCTGATTACGGCTGTCGAGACCCCGCCAGGGAATCCATTTCACGAACCTCTTGCCGCGGAAGCCATTCGGCGAATCGACTTCGAGCCCCGCTTGACGCCTCTGAAGGGAAGAGTGCTCCTGAAGGCCTTTGCACTGGCCTTGGCGGTGTGTCTCCTGTTTGGGGGTTGGGCGGTCGCGTTCCCGGCGGAACTCGGCGTATTTGCCAGACGGTTGGCCGGTTCATCGGAAAACTATCCTGTCACTCCCGCACTAAGACTGCTGATGGCGCAGGATCTGAGGGTTCCCATGGGCTCATCCTTGGAAGTAAGGGCAGAAGTGCTCGAGGGGTTCAGTTTCAGATCGGTGTTTTTGGAGACGGCAGGATCCGAGACATTGCTGCAGCCAATGCGCGCGACGGAGGATGGCGTGTGGGTGATCGAACTCTCTTCCGTAACCGAAGATTTGTCATTGCGGGCATCGGCCGATGGGCATTTCTCCGCCAAGACACAAGTGAAGGCAATGCCTCGCCCAACGATCAAGTCCCTGAAACTTCACGTGAGTCCTCCGGTTTACACCGGCCAGTTGGAATACGATCTTCCCGAGGGGCAGGGCAACGCGCGGATTCCGGAGGGCAGCGTTATCAGCCTCAAGAGTACTTCCTCGTCAGTCCTCTCAGCCGCTGCGATTCTGGATATTTCCAGCGGGGAGAAGAGAACCTTGACGATCTCCGGAAACGCAGCATCGTCCTCGTTTGCACCTGTCCGATCCACACGTTATACATTTGAGCTTGTTGACAGAGACGGAATCCCCTCCAAGGACTTGCCCGAGTTCACGATTGCCCTTATACCCGACAGACCTCCTGCAGTAAACCTGGTCCGCCCGAAAGCCAGTTCGCGGGCGGTTCCGGGCGGAGGATTCCGGCTGGCGTTCAAGGCAACGGATGACTACGGCCTGGCATCGGCGAGGTACCGCCTGGCCTGTCCATCTCTGACAGACGGCCGCGTAGTCGAGATTCCCATCTCCCCTGGATCTCCTTCCTGCGAAGCTTCTTTGGCGGTCGCACTCGACGGCATTGACCTGCGCCCGGGAGAAGTTCTGACCTTAAGGCTGGAGATACTGGACAACCGGCCAAGCCCGAATACCACTTCCACAGACGAGATATCCATCAGGATCGTGCGTCCCTACGAGGTCTTGCGCGACTTGCGCGCGTTCATCGATGCTACGAAGCAGACACTTGAGCGCGGACTCGCAGTCGAGAACAATGTGGCGGCTAAAGCGTCGGATGAACAGGCCCAACTGCGCGAGCCCGCCGCAGAGCATCGCTCGTTGATAAGAGATCTTCGGCGACTTGCCGATGACGTCTCTGATGCTTCCGACGAAATCCGCCTGGGAAAGCTGGGAGAGGACGAGGCATCTATGCTGGAGTGGGTAGCATCCGGTCTCAGGTACGCTTGTTCTCAGGAAGGCGAACGAGTATCGGAGGCATTGCTGACTGCGCAGACGGCCAAGGGGGCTGAGAGCAGGAACGCCCGGGAACTGGCCGTTGAGAATGCGCGCAAGCTTGCATCACAAATGAGATCCCTTCTTGCACGTTTGGCTGCTTTTGAGAGTCTTCCCGAAGCGGTCAGAGTTCTGAGGGAGATAATCGACCGCCAGGGCGAGATCGAGGATATACTCAAAAGGATGATCGAGAAGGAAGAAGGAAAGTGAAATCCCGCTGGATCTCTCGTCTCCTGTCGCTTCTAATGGCCTTCGCCATCGCTACAGTAATCGTGTGCTGGAGCCGGGCGGATGGTGTTGATCCCGAAGCGACTGCGAGGCAGTCCGCAATCGTCAACGACTTCAATGACCTCTGCAGCAAACTGGAGAGGTTGTCCGCATCTCTGGCCGAATCCGAGCCCGAGAAGGCGGAGTTGTGCCGGGATGTCCTGAAGACCATACGCACGAGGATGATTTCCGACCGCATGAAGGCAGCCGCCGAAGACATGCGCGCAAACCGGAGCAACAACGCGCTGACTGACGTGCAGGAGGCCATTCCTCTCCTGATCGAGATACTTGCGATGCTCGAGGGTGGAGGCGACTTCACGAAGCGCCTTAGTGCTCTCCGAGGCATCATCCCGCGCATCGAGGAACTGCTTGCCCGCATGAAGAATCTGATGACCGCGTACGAGAGAACCACTCCGGATGCCGTGGAAAGTGTGGCGAGGGATCAGCGCACACTTTCGGCCGATACCGCCCGGATTGCAACTGACTGCGAGGACAACTCGTTTCCGGATACCGCTGCGAAACTGAAGGATTCCTCGGCAAAAATGTCGGCTGCATCCGAGGCGATGCTCGGACGCCATACGGATGATGCCAAGAGCCGTCAGGCTGAGGCCCTTGAGTCGCTTAAGGCTGCTTTGGACTCTGCGCGAAAGACTGCCGGGGTTCTGGATGCTCTTCAAAAGATGAAGAGGGCTCGCGAGATCAAGAAAGAACTCGAAGCTGTCATCGCGGCCCAGAAGGCCATTCTTGAGACCACCAAGGCAGTGTCAACCGGTGTGGAGGCGGAAGGTGGCAGGCTGACTCGCGCCCTTCGCTTGAGACTTGATTCCGCAGCGACAGAGCAAGGGAAGTTGTTGGTGCAGTATTCGGCTGTCGAAAAGGCCGTAGGTGATGACGATGACTACGGCGTGTTCATCTATCTCATTGGGCGTGCCTCCGCCAATGCAAAGCGCGCCAGCGTCGCCCTGACCTCTGAGAAGTGTGGAGCGGAAGCGCAGGAACCGCAAGAGGAGGCGCTCAAGGCCCTCCAGGCCATGCTTGCCGGGCTTGATGAACTGAGCCGTGAACCCCAGGAAGATGGAGACGCTTCAGGGGCGGGAGGCTCCGGAGGAAAAAAGGGCGCGATACTTCCACTGGCACAAGTGGTCGCACTGAAAATGGAGCAGGAAGACATCGCAGACCGAACCGCACGTCTTCTGGACAGGGAGCCTGCCAAGGTGTCCCGTGAGGAACTCTCGGACGTTGCGCAGAGGCAACGCACCTGTGCAGACCTGTTCAAGAAATTGGTTGAGGAGGCGGCGAAGTGAAAGTAGCGGCCGCATTCCTTCTCACTGTCTGTGCTGTGCTTTTCGCCGGACTGGCCGGGGCGGAAGAATTCAAATGGGCTTCTTCGATGAATGAGGCTTTCGAGACCGCCGAGAAAGAAGGGCGGGAAGTGGTCGTGGTTGCATCGGAGAAGCAGACTGACCAATGGGCAGCCAAAGTATCCTTACTGCTCGAAGGCCCGGAAAACAGGGGACTATGCTCCAGCCTCGTGGGTGTGAGAGTCTCCGGGGCCGAGTCGGCACAATTCGCGCAGGCCCGCAAGTTGTCGCGACTGCCATGTGTTGTCTTCCTCGCTGCAAAGGGAGAAACTCATGCTGTCTTCGTTGACTCCGACACGCGTTTGCTCCTGGTCAGCGTTGCGCGGGTGATCTCCCTGGCAGTCCCGCTCGGAGATGTTCCCCAAGCTCTTGATGTCATGGGAGCGGCTGCGGATTTCGTCGGCAGAGGGGAATTGGGCATTGCACTCACCGACCAGTACCGTGCTGTTGATTTCCTCGACAAGCTGGTGGCGATGCTAAGGCCTAAGAAAGCCAAAAACGGTGAGAATTCGCCCAATCCGATCGGGGAACGCAACCCGAAGCCCGGTGGCAATAACGGCAATGGCGACAACGGTTCTCCCGGATCGGGCAACTCGGGAACAACACCTGCGGCGAACACCGGTACGGGCGCTTTGGACAGCGCGAGATGGGGCAACTTGCCTCCAAAGATACGTGGGGATGCTGCCGATGCTTCTCGCGAGGAGATCCCGGCTGCGTACAGGGATATCGTGCAGGAATATTTCAGGAAGCTGATGAAGCAGCCTTAAATACTGTCAGCTTATCGAGAAAACCTCGTCTACCGCCCTGACAATCTGTGTAAGGTCAGAAACACCCACCAGGACTCTTGCAGCCCCATCGTGAGTCAGTTTCGCGACGATCGCCGGATCTGCCGTACCCAGCAATACTACCACCGGCATAGAAGGTCGTGCCCGCAGAATCTCTTCGAGAAGCAAAGCAGAATCCGCCCCTCCACGGCCCCCGTCCATGATGACTGCATCAAACGATTGGGAGTGAAGCAGGCGTTGGCAATCGTGGAGAGTGGCGACCTCGGACGGCTTAAGTCCTGCCTTGGTGAACAGCGCAGCCAGAATCTCCGCACGATCAGGGTCTGAGTGGAAGATCAAGACGCTTCTGCCCTTGCCGGCGACCTCGTACTCCTCGGCAGCAGGCCTTTCACGCGCCGGTATAAAGAGATCAACGGAGGTGCCTTCCCCTGCGATGGACTTGACATTAATCTCTCCCTTTATTGAGCGCACCGCGATCAGAGCGGTGAAGAGCCCGAGACCACGATGTGGGGCCTTCTTGGAGGTGAAGAACGGCTCAAACAGCCTCGGCAGATCCGAGCCATGGATGCCTTCTCCGCCGTCCTGAACAGAGATCTGCGCATAGAAACCTGAAGGCAACGGACCGGACGTAGTCTTGATCTCCTCTCCACTCTCGAATCTTGAGCACACTATCGAGATAGCAGCGCCTTTCGGGCTCGCCTCGACGGCGTTCAAGAGTATGCAGAAAATCGCGAGTGATAGATAGCTTGGCGACCCGTCGAAGTAATACTGGGTCTCCGGAGGAATAATCTTGATGGTGTGATCCGTGAAGATGTGCGTGAGGGGCTCGACATGTGTGTTCACGAAGTTGTTGAGTTCGAGGATCTCCGCCGTCTCGCTCTTGGCAGTAACCAGATCGAGCAAGCGTCTGCCGATTTCAGAACCTCTCGTTGCATATGACCTGATTCTCTCGACAGAATAGGAATGCTCCACTCCGATGTTCTTCGCGAGGACATTGCTTGCATGTCCATTGATGGCAATGAAAAGGCGCTCGAAGGCAGAGACAATGGCCGCCGTCTGCGCTCCGATCGAGTCGAGCGTGTATGCGCGCGATGCCAGCGTGGACAGGTTCCCGGAGACTCTCTCGTCCTTGAGCGAGATTGTGAGGCGGTCTCCTCTGCTCAGAACCTTGTGGGCCAGACGATACGAGCAGGGAAGGAGCTTTCCCTTTACCCTTACCTGAATTCTCCCGCTGAAATCGAAGATCTGTGTGCGTTGGGCATCCTCAAGCCGCCTTCCTATCTCAGCGAGACTGGATTTGGTCAGGTACTCGTATAGGTGGTGGTTCTTGGCCTCTTCTGCAGGCCATCCCTCAAGGGAACCGTACGAGTCCTCGATGAGCAGGTCCGGATTCATGACAAGGAATAGTTGATCCCGCGAATCAAGGGCAAGATCGAGGATGCCTTCAAGGGCCCTTGCCGAAGCGGATTCTTTTGCCGCGATGCACGTGAGCTCGGCTGTAGCACCATACAGGGCGGCAGCCCACTGCTCGAAAACATCCGGCGGCAGGTTCTTTTCCTTGATGGCCATGCGGCTGCCGCGGGGCAGAAGAGCGCTTCGCCAGCTTCTGCTACCGGGACACACTGTGAAACTGGGATCTCTCGCACAGGCCATGATGCTCTCAAACTCCGCGTCGTTTACTCGCAGGTTGTCTGGCGCCAGGAAGCATTCGCCTTGGGGAGTGACAAACACTATGCCGGAAAGTCGGCAGTCTTTCCACAGAGCATCAAGGATCTCCCGGACTGTCATCCTTGTTACGGGAGCCTTTGAGTTGCCCTCCAGATTCCTTTTCAAGACTTCAGGGAACTTCTCACGCTCCTTACGCATTCGCTCAATCCCCAACGGGACGAAAAGCAAAGCAACGGTCACAAGAAGCACGAAGACCGATATGAAGAAGAAAGCTCTGGCGGTACTGGGGTACTTGCTGAGCCCCTTGCCCACATAGTCAGTCTCGATGATTGTGAAGGTCCCATTGTCCTGGAGATAGGTGATCACTTTGTTCAGGAGGGCGAGAAGCTCCCTGTCGGTCTGTCGAAGCAGGGCAAAGTCGAAAATCCTGCCAAGCTCTCCGATTTTGACAGCTCTTCTCTCGGCGCAGCGGACCCGGAGTTCATAAAGGATGGCTTGCTCGGATCCCGCCATGGCATGCGAATCGCCAGCAAGGAACCGGCCCACCTGGTCCTGAACGCTGTCCATGGTTTTTGTCGCGAACCGGCTGGAGCGACTGCGCAGCAGCGACTCGCAAGGACAACCCGAGACGACCGAGATCTCCTTGTTGTAAAGGTCCGTCAGTTGCTTGATGTCTCTGTTCTCTTCGCGGGCATACACGGCCAGTGGAACGTCGAACAGCGTTGTTGTGTGGGCGGCGCTATTGCTCAATGGGTATGTATCGGGACCGACGATAACGTCGACAATTTTCCTGTCGTAGAGGGCGTCGCGCGCATCAACCGCCCGGATCTGGATGAAGGTCACCTCGATGGAGAGAGCCTTGGCAATTTCCTTGAAGACGGCGATGTCCATTCCGATCCTGTCACCCATAATGGTCATTGCGAACGGAGGAGTGGAGGGGACGTATCCCACTCTCAGCGTCCTGAGGGACTTGATGAATGCCGCTTCTTTATCATCGAGGTGAAGCCGTTCCGAGCGGCCGGCGAAGAAGAAGTAGAGCAGGGCGAAGACAGCCGTGATGATGACTATGCGGACGACGTACTTGTAAAATACGTTCTTCACGCCCGTATTTTGCAGCATTTCACCTGGATTAAAAGAAAACGCCCCGCGCCATGGGCGCGGGGCATCTGTTGTCGGTCTATCGGTTCGCTACTTAGTGGGGGTGTACAGTTCAGTCGGGTAGTCCTCTTTATCGGTGGTCAACATGATCTGGTCGAACTTGAGCCCGTCTTCTCTCGGGATGATGGTCAAGGTGTGCTCGCCTTCCTTGAGTTGGACAGTGTCCCTGAGGGCGGGCGGCCAGCGCCACCGACTGACGGTTCCATCTTCACCGAACAGGAGTTCAGGGCCGTCGTCGAAGACAAGCAGAAGGGAGTTTCCGCACTCGTCCTGCCACCAATGGCGTATCCACACCTTGTACTCGCCGGCCTTCTCGACTTTGAACTTGTAGTGCAATTTCACAAGCAGCTTGACCGGCTTCCCCAGGACAGTATCAGGCACGAAGATGCACTTTCCTGCGGCCATTCCTGTCTCTTCCAGGAGTTCGACAGGGCCTTCTTTGGTCTCAAAGTCTATGGCATTGAATACGATTCTGTTCCCGGAAGCAGGGATCGCAGCTTTCGTGGCGACAATCGCGCTCACCGTCGCGGGAGGAGTTGGAGTCGCACTTTGAACAACCTGGCTGTCGGACCGCGTCAGGAAAAAGACGCCTGCGCCAACTGCTGCCGCAAGAAGTAGGATAACCACAAACTTTGCCATTTACTTCTCCTGCTATTTCGGTGCCTTCTTCGACTGGGTAGTCTGCACAAACTGGTACTTTCCACCTGTGTCGGCTGCCAGCAAGCGGAAAAAGGTCTCCGCCCTCTGCGCAAAAGTCCTTCCCTTTGCGATGTTGACTCCGGGGAGTATCGGATCCGCTTTGTCCTCAAAGGCATCCTTGGTGAAAGGGAACGCGACACAGTAGATTCGCACCTGCGAGTTCAGCTTTTTTATCTGTTTGCGCACTGCTTCAAGCACGTTGTCTTCGATTTCCGAATTCTCTCCGGCGGGCAGGTCACCGAAGTTGGGGAGACCGTTTCCGCACAGGATCAGGACATTCAGGTTCGGAATATCCAGCGCAAGCTTGAAACCGTCGTAAGTCGCCGTGTATGCATCCCCGCTCTGCTTTGCGAGCCACGTTCTGAATACCCGTTTTCCCACCGAATCTGCCTCGAAAGCGACAGGGGAAAAGCGATCCGCAGCTCGGGAGAACGTAACGCAATTGGCTTCCGCGTTGGGGGGCAGGCAGGTCAGCCACCTGTGCGATTCCTTAACCTGGGCCTCAAGCGATGAACCCGTGCCGGATCCCATGCTTTCCGAGAAATCCAGCATCAGAGAACAGCGCACCGAGGAGATCTTGTGGTCGAAAAATGTGGTTTCAGGGATCGCGGGAAGAAACGCAAACGGGGGAGGTGAGAATGCAACCTCGGTCGCCCGCCACCAGAGCCGCCATTTCTCGATGTCCCGCGCGAAGTCACGCCCGGTGAGATCGACGAGCCCCCGCTGAGCCTGTTCGACAGTCTCTTCCTGATTCAGCATTTCGATGAGGAGCGGAACGGAATCCTTGACCCGGAAAAAAGCTGCCGCTTGTATCGCCTGTTCCCGTGCCGCCGCGTGCTTGTCGGACAGCAGAGGGAGAATATGGGAACTCATCTGGGAGTTGCCGATCTTCATCAACGCGGCAAGTGCAACTGCGCGGACATCGCCGTTCTTGCTCTTGAGAAGGTCTGCCACTCGTTCGGCCTCGCCAAGAATGCACAGGCGCCCTAAAGCCCTGACCGCCTCAACCGCGGTTTCTTTTCCGCTGAGGGCCTCTTTGAACAAAGTGTCGAGAGCCTTGGGTCTGTCGATTCCCGCCAGCGCAACGGCGGCTTGTTTGCGGATATCCAGGTCGGGATTCCAGACATGGGCCTTTGCGTCGTCGAACAACTCCGCTCCGGAAGGTCTGGCGACGGCCTCCAGGGCCGAGACAAGGACTATTCGATCCTTCTCGTTGGCGAGGACTTTGGTCAATGTCTGCCGGACCTCGCGTTCCCCAAGGAAATCAGCCAGTCTTCTGACAGCCGAGGCGCGCTCAGCAGGCGAGCCCTTTAGCGCCGCGGAACACATGTCGCGCACAACATTCTCCTCAGCTCGGGAATTTCCTCCGAGAAGCAGAAGAATGGCTGTGGCAATTGCCAGAATTCCAAGTCGGGTCATCAACAATTAGACGTCTCCACCGCGGCATCGTCACCGCTTGTTTCCGACTCCCTCCTTGCGCACTTTGTACGTACAGAATTCGCCGCACATGCTGCAGACGTTGGGGTCGTTGGACATCCCCTGGACGCGTATGTCGTGGGCGGTTTTGTAGTCAATGGCAAGTTTGAACATGCCAGCCCAATCAAGAGAAGCCCGGCATGCGCTCATCTCATCATCGCGTTTCCGCGAGCCCTTAACACCCTTGGCGATATCCGCGGCATGGCCTGCAATCCGTGCTGTGATGACGCCCGTGCGAACCTGCTCAACCGTGGGCAGGCTCAGGTGTTCGGCAGGCGTCACGTAGCAAAGGAAATCCGCTCCCGCAGCCGCTGCGATAGCTCCGCCGATAGCGCTGGTGATATGGTCATAGCCGGGGGCTATGTCGGTGACAATGGGACCAAGAACATAGAAGGGCGCGCCATGACAGACGCGTTTCATCATTTTGACCTGGGCTTCGATCTGATCCAGGGGCACATGCCCTGGGCCTTCCACAATCACTTGCACATCCTTTGCCCAAGCCCGTGTGGTGAGTTCACCAAGCAGGTAGAGCTCGTGGATCTGGGCGGCATCGAACGAGTCAGCGAGACAGCCCGGTCGCATCCCATCGCCGAGGGAAATCGCCACATCGTGTTCGCGGCAGATATCGAGTACTTCGTCGTAGTGGGCCAGCAGCGGATTCTCTTCCCCCCTTGCCTTCATCCATTCGGCAAGAAGGGTTCCTCCTCGCGAGACCATTCCGCAGATTCGCTTCTCCGAGAGCTTGACCCCTTCACGCGTAACGCCGCAGTGCAGTGTGAGGAAATCCACACCATCTTCAGCATGGCGTCTTACAGCATCAAGGATCATCCTGGCCGTCATCTTGCCGATGGCGCCCTGTTCCTGGCGGGCGACTACGGCAGCCTCATATATGGGAACGCTACCAGTGCAAAGGTGGGTTTTTTCCATCAACGCGGCTCGCACCGCTCTCAGATTGCCACCGGTCGACAGGTCCATCACGGCATCCGCGCCAGCTTCTTCCGCGGCTTCGAGTTTCTTCAACTCGGAATCGAGGCTGTTGATCTCCCCGCTGGTTCCTATGTTTGCATTCACTTTGGTGGAGAGGCCAAGACCAACGCCCATCACCCGCTTGTTGCCCCGGTGAGTGTTAGCCGGGATTGCGATGAGCCCCTCTGCGACTCTTTCTCTGACAATTTCAACATCCACGCCTTCGGAGCACGCGACGGTGCGCATCTCCGGAGTAACTCTTCCGCCTTTTGCTTCCTCAAGTTGCAGCATCATGAGTTCCTAACGTCTTGGTGAGGCCACTATCTCGGCAAGATAGCGGCTCAGCCGCTTCTTTGTTTCGTCATCAACATTGACGCGGCCACGATTGACGAGGTCCACAACATCCCGTGGCAGAACTCGCGCGTTGCGATTGTAGTTGTCCAGCATACGCGCGAAATGCGTTGTGCTGCGGCTCTGTTCGATCAGGCTTTGTAGATTCTGCTCCCCGATTACATCGACAAGTCCCTTGATATTGGGGTCGGCTTTCAGCTTCTCCATCAGGAGGGCTATGGGTGAGTTCGACTTTAGGGAATTCGCGCCTGAAGTACCGGTCGTGGCACGAGGTGATGCCCCTGGAGAACCGGAACCAGTGGTCCCGGATGTGCGAACCCCGCTGCCCGACGGCCTGGGGCTCGGGCTGCCGGGCTTCTTGGTTGTCACCACTTTTTCTTTGCCGTCCACGTTCGCTGTGCCGAAGTAGTCGGCGTCCGGCTTGCTCTCTCCCCGGACGATCTTCTCGATCTTCTCCGCGGGGATTATTGTCTCGCGGGTAGTGCCATTGTCATTGACGACCACCACTGTTGCTTTGGGCCCGCTGGCAATGATCCGGCCGACGATTTCCGTTCCGTCCTTCAGGTAAACAGTGTCGGTTCCCTTCAGTGTGCCCGCCTGCCCGATGGTTGGGGCGGCGACAGTGGGCAGGACCGTCTTGGAGGGTGATGCACTTGGCGCGGGGCCGTCAGCAAGGCCTCGCCCAAGCCCGGAAATAGCCAGACAAACCACGACGAACAACAGAAATGCAGCCCTTTTCATTTTCCGCCTCGCCTGCCAGGGAACGCGTGCTTTTTTCCGAACTGTATGGAGCGCGGAGTCTGCTTCGCTCTCGTAACAGCTCCTTTATTTCGGACAGGTTTTTTCGATTTTGGTTTCACCGAAAGCATCTGCTTCAGAAGCGCCACCTCGTCTTCGCTCAGTTCCCGGATCTTCCCAATCGGGAGATCGCCAAGCGTGAGAGAGCCGACCGAAATCCTGACAAGGAGGCGGACCTTCAGCTCGACCTTCGCAAACATGCGTCGAATCTGGCGATTGAATCCCTCATGCACCGTGATTTCGCAATAGGACAGGTCGCGCCCCGATTTCACGTTTGTTATCTGTGCGGGGGAAGTGCGGCCTTCAGCAAGCCACACGCCGAGCTCAAGCTGGCGGATATGCTCGCGCTCAAGCTTGCCCTTGATTGTGACGGCGTAGGTTTTGCCGACCTGGAACGAAGGGTGCGACATGCGGTGTGCGAGGTCGCCATCATTGGTGAGAATCAGGAGCCCCGTCGTGTCGGCGTCAAGTCGCCCAACGGGCTCGATCTTGACGTCAATCTGGGGGAGAAGATCCGCAATTGTCGGTCGGCCGTCACCGGGTGAAGGCGTGGTCAACACGCCTTCGGGCTTGTTAACCATCATGTATACGAGTTTCTGTTGCGAAACGGGCATATCGTCAACAGCCACCTTGTCACTTACCGGGTCGACTGTCGAGGCCAGATCGGTTATGGTCTTACCGTTGACCTTAACCCTCCCGGATACTATGTATTCCTCGACTTTGCGCCTGCTGCCAATTCCGCATGAAGCTAAAAAACGGTTAATCCTCATCCTACCTCGCGGTCATTAAGAGAACCCCGCCCTCGCCGGATATAGTCACTTCGGCCGGTTCCGCCGGAAGGAGAACACATCCATAGCGATTGCGATTAACGAAACCAAAGTCGTTTTCGAATCTCAGGCCGCCCGCCAGCACAAACGCGATGACGGATCTGTTGCTCTTGTACTGCATGCGCCCTTGAACGGCAACTGAACGCACTTCAAAAGCATCGCCGCTTCCGAGCAGTCGGTCACCCGGGGCATCGAGGACATCGCCCTCGACAGTAACATGCACATCGGGTCGCAACGCTTCCCGACCCTCTGCACGATGAAGCGGGCGCTGTTCGGTCCTACCCCAATCGTACAGCCTGTACGTAGAGTCACTGGTCTGCTGAATCTCCATCAGCACCAGCCCCTGGTCGATTGCGTGTACCGTACCCGGTGGCACGAAAATGAAGTCTCCCCGTGCCACATCAACCCAGTTTACCACTTCTTCGGCCGTTCCGGCTTCAACGGCTTCGAAGAAATCGTCAGTTCCTGTTCCGGCTCGGAGCCCGACTGCGATCCTGCCGCCTTTCTCAGGCCACAGCACCAACCAGGCTTCTTCCTTGCCACCGTCGGCAGTTCCCATTTTCGTGGCAGTAGCGCCATCCGGGTGGACCTGCAGCGACAACCTTTCAGAGGAGTCAATGATCTTCAGAAGCAACGGGAAAATGCCGCCCGCTCCCGGTTTCGATTCCCCGAGCAGTTCGGCGGGGCGTTCGCGCATGAACGTGTCAAGCGTCCAACCTGCAAACGGACCATCGGCTACCGCGGTCCGGCGACCTGCGTAGTCAGAGATTTCCCAGGATTCGCCTATCTTAAGTCCGGGAGGAGGGATACGGCTGAAAAGTTCAATCCTTCTGCCCCCCCAGACCTTCTCGACGAACACGGGAGTGAACACCAGAGGTGGAAGTCCCATATCCCCGTAATTGTAAATGGTTTAGGTCAAGTTCCAAGCAAAACGTCGGCCAAAAAAGAGTTGCAGCAAAGGCAGCATCTTCTACAATGGCGGCTTTGATTTGACCCAGTACCCATGTACCTTGCCGTTGCGAAAGGGAGCCCTGATGACTCTGATGCAGACACTTCGCAGCCGTTCGAGGCTAATTACCTCGTTGCTACTGGTTTTCGTAGTGATTGCCTTCACCCTGTTCGGATTGGGTGTGTCGCTTGATTCCATCTTCGGCGGCGAGGAAGGAAAGGTTCAGTTCGAAATCGAGGGCGTAAAGGTCTCGAAGGCCGAATATGACCGCATTCGCTTCGTGTGGCAGACCTATCGCGAAATCAACTCCGGCGGCAAGTCCCGCCAACTCACCGAAGACGAAATCCGTGAAGTGGTCGGAGAGACCATGCTGGCCCGGAAGTTCGGCTTTGTCGTGACCCCGGCTGAAGTCGATACCGTGATTACGACATCCATCCAGAAGCAGTCCACCCTTGACTACGTCCTTGCAGCCTACAAGATTTCGATGGCCGACTTCCGCTATATGTTCGAACTGATGGCCCTTAGGGAGAAATACTCCAACTTCAAGCGCGCCGCGATTCTGCCGCCGCCCTCGGCTGTGTACGGCAAGTATCTGGCCGACCGCGAGACCTACGCAATCAAGTACACTCTCATCGCGCCTGCGGAATTCGCAGCGGATGTTGTCGTCAACGATGAAGTCCTGAAGGCCTTTTATGACAAGGCCGCTGAGAAAATGACGGCCCTCATTGACAAGAGGCTGGAACTTCACCGTGCCTGGAATTCCCTCAGCGCTGTTGAGGAGAAGGAAATCACAGATCTCGGCAAGCAAGCTTCCGACATCGAGAAGGAAGAGATTGTCGAAAAGACCGATATCGTTGACGGACCCTTTGCCAATACCCGTTTCATCTACGTTCCATTCGATGAAGTGAAGAAGGACATCACGGTTGACCCCAACTCCGACGAGGTCCGTAACTACTACCTGAACAATCTGCCGAACTACCGTAAGCCCGTTGTGCCTGTTCCGCCGGAGTATGGCCCGTTCCCGCCCGTTGAGCCGCCGACGCCGCCTCCGATTGATGTGACGCAGCCTCCGCCCGTTCCCCCCGCCGTTGCTCCTGACAAGGATGGCGCGGAAAACGCCGCGGAGCCCATGACCGCTTCCGTCGAGCCCCCACCGTACGTCGCCGAGTCAGAGTTTAAGACTCTTGATGAGGTCCGCAGTCAGGTCGTGGCCGAAGTCATGAATGACAAGGCGAAGGCAAAGGCAGAGGATATCCTGACCGACCTGCGCACGCTGATTATTGACATGAATCAGGTCAAGTTCGACTTTGCCCTGATGGATCCCGCGCTCCTGAAGAAGATCGCCGATTCCAAGTTCCCAGCCAAGCTGGATGACGTTACTGTCACGCCGAAAAACGCGGAGACTCTTCCCACTTACGGCTGCACAGACCTGAAGCTTGCTGCTTTCGAAACCGGAACCGGCGTCAAGCCGGACAACAAGAAGGACTTCTCCTACTGGACCCATTACAGCGAAGAGCACATCGATACCTTCAGCGAGATCTTTTCTGTTCCGTCCGGGAAGTACATGTTCTTCGTGAAATCCGAGGACAAGGCGAAAGTCCTGACGTTCGATGCCGCCAAGGCAGAAGTCGAAAAGGGCTTCCGCTACGTCGAGGAAAAGAAGAAGTCCAAGGAGCGCGCCGAACAGATTATTGCTGCCCTCAAGAGTGGCAAGAAGGTTGCCGACCTTGGTCCCGGAGTTCCCTGGAAGGACGACAATGGCACGCGCGGAAGCGTTACGTTGTTCCTGGACAAGTTTGGCGACGTCACACTTGTCGAGGGCATGGTCAATGCCGAACCCATTTGGATCGAGGACCAGCAGTTCCGTGGCTGGCGCATTCAGGTGATCGAGAAGGTAACCAAGCCCACGCTTGCTGACTTCGCCCGCGAGTTCGATGGCTACAGGATGCGCGCCCAGAGCGATGAAATTGGCTCCCGGCCCGATCAGCCCAAGGGCATGCTGGCCAAGTGGGACAACTACGACAAGAAGGCCTATGGCCTTAATGTTGAGACACCCAAGACCGAATAGCTATTGCGCACAATGCTGAGATAAAAACGGGCGGGGTAACCCGCCCGTTTCATTTCAAGCTCCACTTGCTTAGAATTGTGACAGCAGCCTGCGCTTCTGCTCCTCGAAGTCCGCATCGGTAATCAGTCCGTCATCCTTCATCTGCTTCAGCTCTTTGAGCTTTGCGCGCAACTCGTCCGCAGTTAGCCGGGCTTGAGGTGTAGACGGAGCGGTCTGCGCCGGAGCAGGGGCCTGCTGGGGATGCTGTTGCGCCATTGATTCAGAGAAGGACTTTGCCATCCCGATGCCAATCCCCAACCCCAAACCGGTCCCGAGCCCTTCGCCGGTTCCTCCGGGGTTTCTGGCAGCGTCGCGCAGGGCATCGGCCGTTGCAATGGTCTTGTACTTTTCGGGGTCTTGCGCGGCAATTCCGGAAGCGCGGTTGAGCATCTCCTGTACCTCGGGCGGAACAGTGATGGCCTCGATGAGCAGGTCGGTCAGTTCTACGCCGTATTGCTCGAAGTCAAGGCGCACGGCACTCTTCGTCGCAAGGGCAATTTCGCCGTAGTGCAGAGGAAGGTCCAGAATTGACTTCAGGATCTTGCCCAGCGATTCCATGAAGCGCGACACTATGGCGGCTCGCAGGAAGTTCTCCAACTCGAAGGTCGTCTCGAGCCCCTTGGTGCCGACGAGGGTCTCCATAAACAGCCGCGGCTTGGAGATCCTCATCGAGTACATTCCGAACTCGCGCTCGTTTACCATCCGCAGGTCGTTATCGCGGAAGATGACCGGCGACGGGGTGCCCCATCCGAGGCCGGGGAACGAACTTGTGGACAAATAGTACGCGTAGCACCGGAAAGGCGACTTGCCGCCGAAGGGCAGGGCAAGGAGGCTCGTGAGCAGGGGGAGGTTCTGCGTCGAGAGCGTGTAACGCCCGGCGCTGAATTCGTCCAGCATCCTGCCGTCACGCGCGAAGAATGCAACCTGATTCTCCTGCACGACAAGCTGGCTGCCCAGTCGGAACTCGCCGGAGCCGTTCCGCGGGACGCGAGCCACCATGATGTTCCCGCTGTCGTCGAAGAACTCGATAATGTCAAACATTGCCATTTTGTTTTCCTCCTGGCACAGCCCATACGCTTGCGCTGGCGGACAGCCTGTCGACTGCGCAGCCAAGATCGGCGAGCGCTGTCGGCCGTTCTTTCGGGTCGCAACTTCCAACGAAACCTGCCCTTACACGCACTATTGCCGCAAGCTGCAGGTAGTCTGTCTCTGCATATCGTACTGCCGCGTCGTATCCGTGCAATGTCGAAAGCACCGAAAGCCCTACCGCGCATACCATGGAGAGGATCCCCATGGGAAGGGCAGTCTTCTTGGCTGCGATCTGAGCTACGACCATCTGTCCCCGCAGATCACCGAACGAGACATGCATCAGCAGTGTGATTCCAAGTGCGTACAGCGGGCTGACAATCCACCGGGTGACAGCCGGGAGCGTCGACGCATGGTATACGGAAAAGGCCGTAGCGAGGACCAGTGCCACGACGAGATCCACAGCCCAGAACGCGAGCCGGCTTCTGGGGGGAGTCGTTACAGAGTAATATATGCCGAGAATGATCATGCCGACGATAATTCCTGCCGCGTTGATGTAAGCAGCCTCTTCGCGACGGTTAGCGAACGTCCCTTCCTTCTCTTCCTTCCCGGGCACCGGCTCTTCGGGCCGCTGGAGGCTTGCCTTGAGCTCTTCCTCTTTCTTCCGAAACTCAGCTATCTTGACGGGTCGGTCATTACTGGCACATGTCTTCAGGTCGTCTGCGCGTTCAATCAAGGCTTCGGCGAGTACGGCGAACTCGTCTGTCCTGTTCTTCTTGCAGTCCTTCTCATCCGGGCTCTTGTTCTCGAGTACTGATGCGCAGAGCCACCCATGGCCCGCGCCCATGATTGCGATCAGGGCGAGCGCAATCAGGACAGCCCCGATTTCTCCGATTGCCGCAAATCCTCCCGGTCTCTGCGACTCGAAATAGGTGAGGCCCGGACCGGCCACAGTCGCCAGGAGAAAGCATGTGACGATCCTGTTTGTGAGCGTCGACTTCGCGCAGGGAGAGGTGATTGTGGGCATGACCAGCGCAGCGTTGCAGACTGTCAGCGCGAGTATTGCGGACATGGCAAGCCAGAGAGGCGACCAAGCTTCGTCCATCAGGGCGGCGTACACAATCCACCACCCCATCACCGCTGCCGGTGCGAGCCCTCTCGATAGCATTACCCGAAGTAGAATTTGGTAGCCGCCCCTCGCGCTCTCCACTGTCTCCTCCCTACAACAGCTTCAGCGCGGTCGCGCAGCCTTCCAGTTTACCCGCGGCTATCTCCAATTCTTCCACTGCCGTCTTGCGCGCTTCCGGGGAGCAGGTCCGCAGGAACTCGGCCTTGGCGCAAATCTCCGAGACAAAGGCGCCGAAATCTGCTTCAGCAGTTGGATTCCCCTCCTTCATTGCCTTCGCCTCTTGGATCGCGAAATCGTAGCCGTGCATCACAGAGAGCACCGATAACGAGACAGCGCTCACTGTCATTACTGCCGCCATCAGCAGAGCTGAACTCGTGCATATCGAGTCCAGCATTTCCACTCCCAGACCGGAGGGTTCGAAGCAGGCCATCCCCAGTAAGCTCAAGCTCGCATACGCTGCGAGGTCAAGGCCCTGGTCAATCCAATCGGGGGGAGCATCCCTTCGAACCGACTCAAACAGGGCCATCGAGACAACAACCGGAAAAAGGAATGCGGTCAGACTTCGGGGAGGTCCCAAGACCCAAAAATACGTTGCCCACGTTGCCAGGGCCAGTGAGGTGAGGAAGCCATAAGCGAAAATGACTCCGTACCTGGATGAGTATTGCTCGTTGTCCGTGACATCATGCTTTTTCACGGAGGGAACTGTCGTGGACGCTGGATTCTCCCAGAGCCCGCCAATCGCTTCCAGAACGGCGTCAAGAGCGGTCTTTCGTGCCTCTGGTACGCTGTCTCTCAACGAATCGGCCCTTGCGCAGACATTGCCGGCTCTTTCCAGGAACCCATCCTCTGCAGGGGTGAGCGATCCCTTCTTTTTGGAGGGAAGCCTCACTTTAGGATGGGTCACCGTGAAAATGCCACGGTGCGCAACGATTGACGACAAAGTGGCAAGCGCAAGAGCAGACAAAGAGAGGTTCTCGACGACGTCGGCCAGATCCGAGTGCTTTTCCACATTCAGGTATAGAAGGGCCGGGGCACACAAAGCGACGAGAATGCCCGTCGCCATCCGGTTCCCCTTTGTCGGGCGCACCTTTGGAGCGCCCCAGAACACAAGCGAGTACATCGCCTCGCCCATTATCCAGGCGGCGAATGCGATAGGCACGAGTCCAATTGGGTCCCAAGGCTTGTCGAACATCACGATAAAGACAATCCATGTCGCAAAGACCGCAAGCACTTCGAAGCCTCGGGCCAAGGCAATTCGCCATCTGTCGAGAGATCTGACAGACGGGCAGATGTTCATTGCCCGGAGTCTCTCCGCATAAAACGTCTTTTTCCTGGAAGGATAGCTGTTCTCGGTGCCCGACACGAAACTGCGTGTCTTCACGACTGCCAGCAAGATCAGGCACAACAATGACAATCCCGCAAGAGCCAGGAAGAAGATGCTATCGCCAGAAGTCGTCAGCCCGCAAGCCCGCGGAAGAAGGTAGATTGCCGGGGCAAAGCCTGTCAGCGCGCCAATTACGAGGGCAGGCCAAGCTGCCCCAAAAATCGCCTTAACCGGCCCAACAGTCTTCGCCGGACGGATGAAAAAGTACATCAGCAGCACGGCGATGTCAAGGATGAGCGTTGTCTTGACGGATACTGCTAAGACTCCCCAAAGCTCTTTGTGCGGTCCCGTAAACTGGAAGTGAGCGAACCACGTAGCTGCAATCGCGCCGAGCCCTATGGTATAGAACAGGAAAGGCAACCATCTGCAGGAAGGGCTGGCGCCCGGAGGCACTGTTCTCTCGCCCTCTCTTCCTACATCAACCGCAGACCGATTGCGCAACTTTCGAGCCTGCAGGCCGCGTTGTCGAGTTCACTCAATGCCGCCTTGCGCGTTTCGGGCGCGCATGTCCTCAGGAACTCGGCCTTGGTGGATACGTCGCTGATCCGGTCTTGCAACTCGGCGTTGGAAGTCGGGTCGATCCCCATGTCCCCGGACTCGTACGAACCAAGCCCGCCGCCGTGCGAGTGCTCCAGCGCGGTGGCCACAGCCCCGATGCGCTTCAGGAGCCGATCCCCTGCAACCATGTCATCGGGCTGTGAGAGCTTCGTGTTCTTTACGGCCTCGAGGGCGCCGCGCAGCTTGCCGCCCGCTGTGGCGTGTTCCCCGCGCTTTTCCAGGACAGGCTGTTCTGCCGCGCGGATGGATGCGTCATGTCCGTGCATTATTGCCGTTGCTATCACGGCGATAACAGTCAGGATGATCATAGCCGCTGAAAAGAACCCGTCTCCAGTGCCAGCCTGAGGACGAATGACCATGTAGAACACGATCATGATTATACCGAGCACGGCGTAGATCCGCAGGATCGGCCAGGTTGCCACCAGCACAGCGCCGCTTGGACGCACGGCCGCATCAGACCGGGATCGCGCGTAGGCCATCAGCAGGCATGCTGCGGCTTCGATCATTGTGATGAACGCGGTGAGGACGATTCCCATCGGGCCACGGGGAGCTTCGGTCACTAAGAAGTACACCAGCCATGTCGCGGCGGCGGTCACAACTCCGAGGATCAGAATCAGGTACAGGAAACTCCTGGACGGAGCCTTTTCGCTTGCAGCCATTGTCACCTCACGTTAAGTGCACTATTCCTTCAGAGGTACACCCTGTCCGTCAACGGTGGTCGTGCCGTTAAGCACGTACACGCCCTCGATAACCGCCCAGATCCACATGACCGGACCCAGAAAACCGCAACTGATCACTGTGATGAGGAGTTGCAGAACAGCTCTGTCACTGCGTTTCAAGTAGAAGTTGTGAATGCCGAGACTTCCCAGAAAGACTGCAAGAATGAACGCCACAATCCTGGAGCGCTGATCGGTATAGACCGGGGCCTGGGTCGGAGCCGCAGGAGGGAATCCGAAGGCGGGAGGGGCAGGGGCCGGAGCGGGTTGTTGGGGCTGTGTCAGCATTGAGCCGCACTTGACGCATCTCGGGAAGCCCTGTTGGAGGGGTGCTCCGCAGTTTGGACAGTTGTTCATCGCTTGTTGTCTCCGTGGCTGAAAGGATATCTACTGCCCGGTTGCTGTCAAGAAAGCAGGGCGGTGTGACACTGCGAGCTTACATCCCGGTGGGCCACCACCCGATGCGCCGGCGCATCACCGCGGCATCAGCGCAAACACGCCCCAGCCGAAGTATTCACGCGTGTACGTGGCGTAACGCACGGGTTCCGAGGTGAGTTTGGCTCGAACATCTTGTGCGAGCTCGTCGCCGGGATTGGCTTCAAGCCATCGGCGCATGGTGAGCCATTTGGCTGCCTCGTATCTGTCCCAGCCGTCCTGGTCGGCAAGAACCATCTCTACGACATCGTAGCCAAGGCGGCCAAAAGACGCGAGAAGTTCCGGGAGAACCAGGAATTCTGAGATGGAGTCCGCAAGGCACCCCTTGGCAATGTCTTCCGTCGGTGGCAACTGCCGCCAATAGGGCTCGCCAATGAGGATGATCCCCCCGTTGCGCAGGCTCCGAGCCAGAAGCTCTATGGTGCCGGCGACTCCTCCGCCGATCCAGGTGGCACCGACACAGGCTGCCACATCGACCTTCTCGTCAGAGACATAGTCGGCGGCATCGTTATGAATGAACTTGACAAGATCGGCGACGCCGAGTTCTTCAGCTCGGAGTCGCGCTTGCTGACTGAATAACTCGCTCATGTCAACGCCAATGCCTGTGATACCGTGATCGCGTGCCCAGGTGCACAGCATCTCCCCCGAACCGCTGCCGAGGTCAAGCACCCGGGCCCCCGGTTCCAGACGCAGCGCCGCGCCGAGAGTGGCGAACTTATCGGGTGTGAACGGGTTATGGATGCGGTGAGCGCTTTCAGTGATGTTGAATATTCGTGGAATGTCCATATAAGGAGATCTCCTTATGGGTGTGAGTAGATCGGTCACGCCTCAGAATATCGCCGAAGCGGAATTCTACGCCGCGCTCGCTCGTCGCGCAAGCTCTGCCTGCCGTGGTCTTGAGATAATCCTCGCGGCTGATGCATCTACCAAACCCCGTTTTGCGCATTTCGCTCCGCAAGGCGCCGGAATCCTTGCTCCGTGGGGATGCGTCTCCTCATCTCTTTTTCGAAAACGCTTGACACTCTACAAGAGCCGCATATACTTCCACGCGGCTTGGGGGATGGTGTAATCGGTAACACACCTGACTCTGGATCAGGTTAGTAGAGGTTCGAGTCCTCTTCCCCCAGCCAAGCCATTATTTATGTTCTTTCTCCTTATGCCCCCATCGTCTAGCCCGGTCAGGACAGAAGATTCTCATTCTTCAAACAGGGGTTCGAATCCCCTTGGGGGTACCATCCGGACTTTGCTCCGCAGTAGCTCAATGGTAGAGCAAGCGGCTGTTAACCGCTAGGTTCTAGGTTCGAGTCCTAGCTGCGGAGCCATACAGCAAAAGCTGTAACAGCTTTGCTGTATGGCTCGCCCCCGAAGCGAAACGGGGAACGGCGGATGCGATACAGCCACGATACAGAACCTGTTCGAGTTTCGAATTCAGCAAGTTTCTGCTTTGGGGGGAGCCTGTAAGGCTATTACCATCGTACCACTCTCTCACCTGCATCGCAAAAGCTGTAACAGCTTTGCTGTATGGCTCGCCTCTGAGGCCATAAACGATGTACTACGTCTACGTCCTTCATTGCGGAGATGGCAATCTCTACACCGGTTACTCAGCAGACCTGAAAGCCCGCCTGAAGTGTCACCACGACGGGAGGGTTCTCTCGACCAAAGGCCGCCGACCGGTCGAACTCGTCTTCTACGAGGCATTTGCCGTAAAGTCCGACGCCATCCGACGCGAGGGATATCTCAAGACCACGGCAGGAAAGAGAGCCATCAAATTGATGCTCCGTGAGTGGTTCAAAGCGAAGGATGGTGGGACGCCATCTGTGGCAGAGGACTCGCCTAATACGGATTAGCCGCCCTTTCGCTATGCTTAATCCTCGTGCCCATTGAGGTCGTATGGTGTTCACCGTATATGTGCTCTCCAATCCACAAGGCCGTATCTACATTGGCCAGACCTCGGATCTTCCAAGGCGTATCGTCGAGCACAACACCCCGGAACACAACATCAGGAAACACACTTCTCGAATCGCCGGACCCTGGTCTCTGGCGTATTCGGAGGTGTTCTCTACCAGGTCAGGGGCCATGCGCCGTGAACGTGAACTCAAATCCGGTCAAGGCCGCCAATGGCTTTCGGAACTCCTTGGTAGAGCAAGTCCGCCTGAGGCGGATTAACCGCTATGTTCTAGGCCGTAGGTACGCCTAAGGCGTATCGAGTCCTAGCTGCGGAGCCATACAACAGAAGCTCTGAGTAGCTTCGCGTGTGGCCCCTCTTACTATATCAATAGTTGAACAAGTCCCTCTGACGCTTTGTGACTCGCCTCGCCCCACATACAATCGGTGTATGAAAATCCGTCCGGCACAGCCCGAGGACTCTGAGGCAATCGTTGTTCTGCTCGATCAACTCGGCTATCCGGGAACAGGGAAGTTCCTCTGCGAGCGCATTAAAACGCTCGCTGCCTACCCCGGCGAAGTGTTGGTTGTGGGCGAGGAGAGCGGCTGCGTCATCGCGGTTATGTCGATGAGCATCCTTCCTCAACTGGCGACACCCGGCCCGTTTGCCCAGATCAACTATCTTTGTGTGTTGCAGGAATTTCGCAGTTCAGGACTTGGTCGCCAGCTCGAAGAGTATGCCGTAACGGCAGCAGAGGCTCGCGGTTGCGGATGGATTGTGCTGCACAGCCACAGCAGGCGCACTGACGCCCATCGCTTCTACATCCGCCAGGGCTACGAGGAATCGCCCAAGTACTTTGTCAAGAAATTGTAGCTGGCGTACTCCGCGGCATTATCCCACGTTTCACGGCTCCCCGAAAACCTCATATGCTTACTCTGTCCGGCAATCTTGCCTGCTCCTGGCGGGGCAGGGGCTTCCGGGCTGATCGGAGAGCAGATGGCGCAGTCTCTTTGTCCATGGTTGCTCGGATATGTCCTCGCGTCCCCTCTGCGGCGACTCATCGAGGATCCCGTCAAGGTGCTCGCCCCTTGGATTTCGGAGGGGATGACCGTTTTCGAACCGGGCCCCGGAATGGGCTTCTTCACCCTCGAGATGGCTCGAATGGTGGGCGACTCGGGGAAGATCGTCTGCGTGGATATCCAGCCGAAAATGCTCCAGGTACTGATGAAGCGTGCACGCAAGTCCGGTGTCGACGGCCGCATAGATGCCCGGCTGGCCGAAGACTCAGATATGAAGGTCTCGGATCTCGCGGGCCAAGTGGACTTGATCTTCGCGTATGCCGTTATCCATGAGTTGCCCGATGCCGCATCGTTCTTCCGTCAGGCCGCGCCCCTGCTGAAGCCCGGCGGCCGCATCCTCATCGCCGAGCCCAAGTCGCATGTCCCCGAGAGCTGTCTGGTCGACAACATATCGTTTGCGCAAGCCGAGGGCCTGGTTCTCGATTCCCGACCGGACACGCGGAGATATCGCCGCGCTGTGCTCGTCCGACCTCCGGCCAAGGTCTGACGTTCAGCGTCCGCAGGCCCAGTTCCCAGAGCAGGACCTTCCGCATTATCAAAGCAGGTATTTCAGACGCATCGGATGGCGCCGACACTGCGTGTTTTTTCGCTAATATCAAGCCGACCAGCTTCGTCCCGTTCGCCTTAGCACGCGCCGCGCGCAGTGCCAGGGCGTCTTTCCAGTCGGTCAATAATTAGAGAGACCGGCCCGAAGGCCGGTCTCCCTGTATATATGCACGCTTGCACGATGCGTGCGGTATGTCTTACGGCTCGGAAACGATAGCAGCGTCCAAGGTAATTGCAGTCTGGGCAAGGGCCCGGCCTGTGAATGTTGCACCGGTCTGCAAGACGATCTGTGTCTGACACAGAATGATGCCCTTGAAGTTGCATCCGGTACCCAGTACTGCCTGGCCGGAGACCTGCCAGTAGATATTCTGGGGTACTGCTCCGCCAGCGAGCGTAATCATAGCACCCGCGGCAACAGTGAGATCCTGCTCAATCTGGAGGATCCAGACATCATTTGCGCCACCCGTGAATGTTACGCCCACCCCCGAGATCGAAAGCCCGGTGGTCCATTTGTAGAGGCCGGGGGCAAGATTCATTCCGCTGATGTCACCGTCGCCGAGTTCGGTAGCGGTTGGAGTGGCCCGTCCAGCGGCATCAGTGAAGGCGGCTTCCAGGTCGTTCACGGCAGTCACCAGGGTTGCGGGAGTAGGAGTCGCCATGTCGGTTGCGTACATTTTCCCGGTCACGATGGATGAAATCGCGTAAGTACCTGAGGAGTCAAGCACTTCGTCAAAGCCGGTGTAGTAGCTTTGGGCGGCCGGGCTGAGTCCCATGTCGCCGACGACAGATGTCGTTCCGGTGGTGGAAATGCCCGCTTTGCACAAAAGTACGTAGTTCCCGGCCGATCCAAGGTCCACTCCCGCAGGGCCCAAAGGCGGCGCAGCAGGCGTGGTGAATGTCCAAACGTAATCGCTGACGAGTGCGTTGCCAGCCAGATCCTCGGAAGCAATAGTAATCGTAGCTGTGTATTCGGTGGCGACTGCGAGAGCGCTTGTTGGCGCAAACGTCGCCACTTCGTTTAGGTAGGTCACAGAACCTGAAACAGGAGTGGTGCCTGGCCCGGTCACCAGGAAGGTGGCCGTGCTGATTGTCAGTGGAGCCATCGCTTCACTGAGTGTCGCGGTGATACTGCTGTCCAGCGCCACTTCAGTGGCCATGTCAACAGGGGTAGTCGATAGCACGGTGGGCGGATTTGTGTCGGGGGCTGCACCGGTAGTGAAGGTCCAGATGTGGTTGGTTTCCAGTGCATTGCCTGCAACGTCCTCAGCCACGGTCGTAACGGTCGCGGTGAAAAGCGTGTTGGGAGCAAGCAGATCAGTTGGCGTGAAGGTTCCCGCAACGCCGACATATGTCACCGCGCCCGGAACAGGGGTGATGCCCGGCCCGGTCAACAGGAAGGATGTAGTGATGATCGTCAGCGGATTCATCGCCTCGCTGAAAGTGGCGGTGATTATCCTGTTGATGGGGACAAGCGTGGCTTGATCAAGTGGGTCGGTGAGAATCACGGCGGGCGGGAAAATGTCCATAGCCGCTCCGGTCGTGAAGGTCCACACGTAGTCGCCATCCAGGGCGTTACCCGCAATGTCCTTCACCGAACTGGAAATTGTGGCAGTGAACAATGTATTTGCAGGAAGGAAGTCGGTGGGCGTAAAGGTTGCAGTGACACCGACGTAGATCACCGCGCCAAGAACTGGAATTGTGCCCGGCCCTGTAACCCGGAAGGATGCTGTGGTGATCTTCAATGGGTTCATTGCCTCACTGAAGGTAGCCACAATCTGACTATTGGGAGTCACGTTAATGGCGGCATCAGCCGGTGCAGTGGAACTCACAGTGGGCGGGGTAATGTCCAGGATCGCACCAGTCGTAAAGGTCCACACGTAGTCGGTTTCCAGCGCATTGGCTGCAACGTCTGTGGCCCCGACGGTGATTGTGGCTGTGTACAAGGTGCTGGCAGCGAGGAGGTTCGTAGGTGTGAAGGTCGCGGTCAGGGCGACGTAGGTTACCACGCCTGGAACAGGGGTGGTGCCCGGGCCGGTCAGCAGGAAGGTTGCTGTGGTGATCGTCAAGGGATCCATCACTTCAGTGAATGTTGCGGTGATTATCCTGTTTCTGGGCACACTCGTGTCAAGGTGAACGGGGAAAGTAGATGTCACAGAGGGTGCAATTGTATCCGGGATCGCGCCTGTCATGAAGGTCCACACGTAGTCGGTTTCCAGCGCGTTTCCTGCGATATCCTGTGCTCCGCTGGTTACAGTGGCCGTGAATAAGGTGCTCGCGGGAAGAAGGCTTGCGGGCGTAAAGGTCGCTGTAACGCCGATGTAAGTCACTGTCCCCAGAACCGGAGTTGTGCCCGGTCCGGTAACCCGGAAGGTAGCCGTGTTGATCGTCAAGGGATCCATTTCCTTATTGAAGACCACGGTGACAATTCGGTTGTTCGGTACACCCGATGCGGCATCAACAGGGAATGCGGAACTGACGATAGGTGGAGTCGTATCCGGGATTATCCCGGTTGTAAATGTCCAGACATAGTTTGCGGCCAGCGAATTGTCTGCCAGGTCTTCTGCGCCTGTAGTGATCGTGGCCGTGAACAAGGTGTTCGAAGCAAGTGGGCTCGTAGGCTTGAAGGTCGCCGTAACGCCGATGTAAGTCACTGTCCCCGCAACAGGAGTTGTGCCTGGTCCTGTCAGCCTGAAAGTCGCAGTAGTGAGCGTCAACGGGGACATCGCTTCACTGAAAGCAGCGGTCAGTTTAATGTTGAACGGCACATCCGTGTCAAGGTGAAGTGGGACGGTTGAACTGACGGTGGGCGGAGTCGTATCGGGGATAATTCCTGTCATGAATGTCCACACGTAGTCAGTTTCCAGCGCATTGCCCGCAACGTCCCTTGCTCCACTGGTAATCGTGGCTGTGAACAAGGTGTCGGAAGGAAGGAGGCTTGTGGGGTCGAACGTCGCTGTTACTCCGACGTAAGTCACTGTGCCCAGAACAGGGATTGTGCCTGGTCCGGTCACCCTGAAGGTTGTCGAGGTGATCGTAAGCGGATCCATCGCCTCAGTGAAGGTAGCGGTGATTATTCTGTTAAACGGCACATTCTCGGCAGCGTTAATGGGTGTCGTGGAACTCACTTTGGCTGCGACACTTCCATAGTGTCCTCCGCAGGCGATTCCCAGTCCCAGCAGTGTCAGTGCGAGGATTATCGTAGAGTATCTGTACAACCAATTGCGTTCCATAAGACATCTCCTTTGGGGCACCCTTACTGAAGAGTGATCCGCTTCATTTACTGGACTTCCGGATGGACGCAGCGCCGGACGCCATGTCCGTTCGCTGGTGTGCACCATCCGCTGAGCTATATAGCAAATGCCGTGCCATTTGAGATAGTGCGCGAAAAGGCTGGATGAACCTGACTTCCTTCAAGAGTGAACCGCGAGGCGTGCTGGCGGAACGCATCAAAATGATGTGTGACACGTCAGAATGAAGGGAAAGTTCAATGCGGACGGGGATTTCTGCTTTATGAAGTCGCCGGGGTGTTTTTCCACGAGTGTCCGGTCCGGTTTGCGAGGAGGCGGGGATCGTCGTGGATGCGACAGCGATGGGATTTCTGCGCAAGGACTTGTCGATTAAATTGGTCTGGCGGGTTGAACCACTAGAAACACCTCATTGGGTAGTCGCCCGGTTGGACCGATAATGAGGGAGACCGGCTTTGCAGCCGGTCTCCTTATGTTGTGTGCACGCTTGTACCGTGCGTGCGGTTTGTCTTACGGCTGTGAAACGATAGCAGCGTCCAAAGTGATCGCAGTCTGAGCAAGAGCCCGACCGGTGAATGTTGCGCCGGTCTGCATGACAATCTGCGTCTGGCATAGGATGATGCCCTTGAAGTTAGAACCCGTTCCAAGGACTACCTGTCCAGCGACCTGCCAGTAAATGTTCTGTGGCAGAGCGCCGCCAGCGAGGGTAATCATAGCACCATTGGCCACGTTGAGATCCACGCCAACCTGGAAGATCCAGACATCATTCGGGCCACCTGTGAGGGTTACGCCCAACGCTGAAATCGAAACCCCTGTGCCCCATTTGTAGAGGCCGGGGGCGAGATCCAACCCGCTGATGTCGCCACCACCCAGTTCCGTGTAATCCGGCAATGTCCGTCCTGCCGCATCAGTGAAGGCGGCTTCCATGTCGCCGATAGCAGTGGTCAGATTATCCGGAGTGGGAGTTGCCATGTCGGCTGCGTACATCTTCCCCGTCACAATGGTGGGGGCTGTAGCATATTCGTTGGAGGAGTCGAGCGCTTCGCCAAATCCCGTGTAGAAGGCCTGGGCGACCGGGCTGATTCCAAGGTCCCCGACAACCGAAGTTGTCCCGGTGGTTGAAATACCCGACTTGCACAGAAGCACGAAGTTACCGGCCGTTCCAAGGTTCACGGCCGCGGGGCCCAGAGGCTCCGCTGCAGTGGTAAATGTCCAGACATAGACAGTTCCCAGGGCGTTTCCTGCCAAGTCTTCGGCACCGGTGGTGATGGTCGCAGTATATTCGGTGGCGGGTGCAAGGGCGCTTGTCGGCGCGAAAGTCGCAACATCGCCGACATAGGTTACTGCGCCTAAAACAGTGGTTGTGCCCGGTCCGGTCAGCAGGAAGGTCGCTGTGGTGATCGTCAATGGAGCCATTGCTTCATCGAAGGTTGAGGTGACAGTGCTGTTGACTGCCACATCCGTGGCTGTGTCAAGAGGGAGGGTCGAAAACACGGTGGGCGCCACTACATCCAGCAAAAGCCCCGACGTAAAGGTCCACACGTAATTGCTTTCCAGAGCATTGCCTGCCACATCCTTGGCTCCGCTGGAAATTGTGGCAGTGTACAAGGTGCTGACTGCAAGAAGATTCGTAGGCGTGAAGGTGGCTGTGACGCCAACGTATGTCACAGTGCCCAGAACTGGCGTTGTGCCCGGCCCGGTCAACCTGAAGGTCACTGTGGTGATCATCAGCGGGTTCATTGCCTCACTGAAAGTAGCACTGATCTGGCTGTTGATCGGCGCATTCACGGCAGCGTCAGCCGGAGCGGTAGAGTCCACTGTGGGTGGGGTAACATCCAGGATTGCACCAGTCATGAAAGTCCACACATAGTTGGTGGCCAAGGAGTTACCCGCAATGTCAGTGGCCTCGCTGGTGATTGTTGCAGTAAACAGTGTACTGGCAGCAAGAAGATCCGTAGGTGTGAAAGTCGCTGTCAAGCCAACATAGGTTACTGCACCTGCAACAGAGGTTGTGCCGGGTCCGGTCAACAAGTAGGTTGCTGTGGTGATTGTCAGCGGATTCATCGCCTCAGCAAACGTTGCGGTGACAATCCCGTTGACGGGCACGTCCGAGGCAAGGCTGGCCGGAACAGTGGAACTCACTGTGGGTGGGAAAGTATCCAGGATCGCGCCAGTCGCGAATGTCCACATGTAGTCGGAAGCCAGTGCATTGCCAGCAATATCTTTGGCCCCGCTGGTAATTGT
>JBAZOJ010000002.1:0-58288 GCA_041648755.1 Candidatus Brocadiia bacterium | reverse complement strand
CGCTCGAACCGAATTTCATTCGGACATGCCAAGGCTATTCTCGCCGCCGATTCTCCGGAACGGCAGGTGGAACTGTGCATGCAGGTTATCGAGAATGACCTGAACGTCCGGGACGTTGAGAAGCTCGCCGCCGAGAAGCCAGCCGCTTCAGAAGAAGGAAAGCAGCCTCGTACACGAAGCCAGGCTCCCCCCGATCCCGCCATTGCCGAGGTGGAGGACTATCTCCGCAAGTTCTTCGGAACAAGAGTCATAATAAAGAATTCAAAGAGCAAAGGCCGCATTGTAATCGAATACTTCAGCGTAGAAGACTTAAACAGAATCCTCTCCACGCTGGAGCGCAAACAGCCGAGTGCTTAGACCATCGCTTTTCGCGCGTTCTCCAACTCATCGAGCCAGGCGTTGACGTAGTCCGCATAGAGGCTGTCACGGGATACTTCCAGGTACTTCCGGAAGTTTTCCTCCGCTCGGAGCATCAGATCGCTCAGGTGCCCGCGGTTCGCCGGTTTCTCCGCCCGAGCTTCGACCCATTCTTCTCTGAACCTGCATCCAAGATGATAATACAGCAAAGCATCCTCAGGGTCAATTTCCCGAGCCCTGTTGAGGTGTTCCTCCGCGTCTTCGAACCTGTGCAGCCTGATCAGCGTGGCACCAAGATTGCTCAAGACTTCGACATCGTTAGGTGCGAGCCTTCTGGCCTTTTCCAGCACTTTCAGGGCCTGTGCGAACCTGCCGGTCTTGCGCAGGGTTGCCCCATAGTTGTTCAGGAGCCGGACATCTGTAGGTGCAAGGGCAAGCGATTTCTCGAACAGCTCAACAGCTTCCGCGTATCTGCCCTCGATGGTGTCAACCAAAGCAAGGTGATTCAGCGCTTCGATTGAATCCGGCTTGCGTTTGAGCACCGACTCAAAGACGTTGCGAGCTTCCGCGGTATCGCCAAGGGAAAGCAAGGCATAGCCGTAGTTACAGGCTATGCTGTGGTCGTCCGGGGCGATATTGTGAGCTCTGCTCAGGAGGGATGCGGCCTCATCCATGCTGTCTTCTTCAAGACAAAGGACAGCGAGGTTGTTGAGAATCCGCGGTTCTTCGGGAAACTGAAGAAGACCTTCGGTAAGTGCGTCGCGAGCGGCAGCCCGATCGCCGTTTTCGAGAAGCGAGGCGGCATTATCGAGAATGTTTTCAGGGATCATTTTCCCTCCGGGTGTCTCCGCAATTATAGGAGGGAAAGGCAGATGTCAAGACGGGCGAGAGGCATTTGTCTGTCAGAAACTGGTTAGACGGTGCTAAGTCCCGTCTTTGTTCCTCGTGAAATGGCGGAAAATCCACGATTTGCGACCGCGTCGAGTCCCCGCCTCGGTTTCGAGCTTGCGGGCGAGTTCCTCGATGAGCGCTACCTCGCCTCGAACAAAATTCTCCTGGATCGTCTTGCAGTGGTCATAGAAGCCCGTGAAGACAACAGTCTCCGTCCCCGAGAGAGAATCGAAACGAATGACCTTCCAACCGTCGGTATCCGGAAGGCACTGGCCGGAAATGACCCGGCCCCGAGCATCGAACTGGATCGGTTTGGTGACTATGAAGAAATCCGGCAAACAACCTCCGCTTCGCTGGCTTTCCCATTATAGCCGCCTTGCCGTTACAGCAAAGCTCGCGAGCCACCAACGCAAACGACCTGCGCAATTCCGCTTCATCCTGTGCTGCGCGCACAAGGAGATTAGAGGATTTTCGGACCAACCGTGAGTACAATACTCACATGGTAACCGGCTTCTCGGAACCGAAGCAAGTCGGCAAGCGAACGAACGTCAAAGAAGGACTCTACCCAAGGTGATGCATGAGCAACCTCCTTCGCAGACTCAATGACCTGCCGATTTTCGATCCAAACAGATGGCCGTATCGCGAATTCATTGGACGCGCGACAGGAACCATCATCTGCGTCGGATTCCTTGTCTGGCGTCTACTGGACTTTGGACGATATACCGGCTGCTCCTTTTCCACTTTCTGGTCCGATATTCAGTCACGGCTTGGATTCACGACACTTGAGCCGGGGCACATTGCCACGCAAATCCCCGCACTCAATTACCTCTGGTTCGGCGTATGGGCCCTTGAGACCGGGATCTATCTTGCATACATAATCGCCTTCCTGACGCGAAGACCTGCGAGGAGCGTTGCCAGAGGGTTCATGGAAGTCGTTTTCCCCGTGATCATCGCTGGCCTGCCGTTTTTCATCACTATGGGACCTGCGTTGCTCCAGAAGATAGGAATCCCAGTACAGGTGCACCGCGGATCGGACACACAACTCCTCGTAGGGGGCCTGATGATGATCGCCGGATCCGCAATCAACCTGATCGGCCTTCTGACTCTGCGCAGAGCCTTCACCCTGATGGCGGAGGCCCGAACGCTTATCGGGCACGGAATATTCCGTTACGTGCGTCATCCTTTGTACGCAGGCCATTTCGTCGTCTTTCTTGGCTCGCTGCTCATCAATCTGTATTGGTATACCATTATCGTTTACGCTGTTTTCGTGCTGGGTCAGTATACCCGTGCCCGTATCGAAGAGCGCAAACTGACTGCTGCTTTCCCCGAGTACACGGAGTACAAGGCAAAAACCGGGATGTTTTTCCCGAAGCTCTGGTGATGAGAGATGAGTAAGGGAACGGGCGCACTGATTCTGATTCTCTCCATGTTGACAGGCCTGGCTCTGGCAGATGAGGCCCCTTCTTATTGGCACGACGGCGCCGGGGAATACAGAAACGGCCTGTCCGTATCTGCGGTGCGTGCAAGTCCTGACGGAACGGCCCTTTATACGCTTGACCGGCGTTTCATACGGAAGTGGGATCTCGCGACAGGGAAAAGCCTTTGCTTCGCACCGGTACCCGGATCAACGGGAGGTCTGGCTGTGTCACGCGACGGACAGTTGGTCGCTCTTACAACGGAAGATGGCGTCCTGCTGCTGTTATCGGTTGACCTGACCACCCGGAACCGGTACCCGATTCTTGACGACAGCCCGACCGCTGTCAGCTTCAGCCCAACGGGCCTGTTGTGTGGCACTGCACTTGGAGCACTCCGCGAATTCAACCCGGCCGATGGAACCTGCAGGACCGTGGAGAGCGGATGGAAACAGTCAGTACGAGCAATTGAGGTCGATCCGGCTGGAAATATCGCTGTTTCCTTTGCCGAGTCAATTTGGATCCGGGCGCGGGGGAAAGCACGGGGATGGAGCAAGGTCTTCAGGCATGCGAGAGTTGACGGCTGCCACATTGTGACATCTGGCAAATCGGCATACGTCGCGGTCATCTCCTCTTCCAGCCTGTCCTACTTCGACATCGAAACAGGTGAAGCCAAAGGGCGTGTTGAGTGCCCGGCCAGAATCCTCGACTCGGCCGCGTCCGGCTCATTCCTCGCGTTCTCGATGGCGGACTCTTCAGTAAGAACCTATGACTTCTCCACCGGGCTCGCGGAGGAGAGCAACTGGAGTTCCTCTTCCAATCTCGCTCGAGTTCTCCTTGTCGGCGACAAGATTGCCGGATTCGACCCGGATGGCTCCCTTCGAGTCTTCACGCGGAAAGGCGAACTGATCGCGGGACCCGTCGGAAAGTCCGGACCTGTGCTCTGCATGGCAACGGGCAGACTCCGCGAGGGGGCAATGTGGCTTGCGATCGGCCGTTCAACAGCCATTTCCTTTTTTGAGCTTTCCGCGGAATTTGAGCCGAAGCCCTTGTTCTCACTCATGCACGCAGTCACGGTTGTCCGGGATGCCGGAATTGGCCGCGCACTTTGCGTTCTTCCTGCCGGGCGGGCAGCGGAGATTGACGTTTTGACCGGGAAGACCATTCGTAAGCTGGAGTTGGAAGAAGCCTCGAAAATCGTAGCCGCTGGACGGAACGCGGATGGAAGCTTGCTTCTCCGAACTGACGGCGTTCTGATACGCTGGTCCGACTCTTCTGAACAGGGAACCCCGCCGGAGACTACCACGCTACCACCACAGTATCGCTATTTCGGGCTTTCCCGGGATGCGCAATACGCCTTCTGCTATTCGAATTCCGGGGAAATCCTGGGCCTCAAGCTCGGGGATAATTCGCTCGTAACGCTTGCCTCTGCGCTTGACGGAGACGGGATAAGGACACCCACGGCCGTAGCAGTTGAGGGCAATTGCGTGGCTGTTGCGCGCAGGGGAATTTCCGAGATCTACTCGATGGAGGCTCCAGGAAAACCTGTGAAGAGTTTCGTGTCCGGAAAAGCCGAGAGCCTGCTCGCCTTCCTCGGCTCTGACAGACTGGCTGTAGCTTTCGACGACGGAATTGTCAAGATATTCTCGGACGGCGAAACCAAATCTTACGTCCTTCACAGGCCGGTTTCATATCTCGCCACCGTTGGCCGAATGCTCGGAGTGGGCTTCTTCGATTCTCAGGCCGCCTTGATCGATGTAGAGGAACAGCCTAAATGACTTACACGCAACTTACTGAACTGTCCCGATGGCGAGTGCTGCTCCTGGAATCGCCAGAGACACAGAATTCGATTTCCGATGAGGTCCAGGAGGGCATCCGGGAGGCAGTATCGCTCAGCCAATCCGACGGCAAAGGGCTCGCGTTCCGTGGCGCAAATGGAACCTTCAGCAGCGGGGCGCACCTCGGCGAATTGGTTGGTCTTGACGAGGCTCGCGCATTCGCGCGCTCAATGAAGGCTCAAGCAGTGCTCTGCTCCATCGCGCAGGCGGCCTTCCCGTCGCTTGCCCTCGTCGAAGGTCATTGCATTGGCAAGGGATTCGAGCTTGCCCTGGCCTGCAAGTGCATTGTTGCTTCCCGGCACAGCTATTTCTGGTTCCCCGAAAGCGCGCTTGGCTTTGCGCCTGGCTCAGGGGGCATCGCTTTGTTGGAAAGGCGCTGCGGGAAGGAGACCGCTTCGGCCATCATCCGTCGCGGCCGCAAGATTCTCGGCGTTGATGCCGTCACGCCGGGAATTGCCGAAATCTGCGAAGATATCCCATCGGCCCTGACAGACGAATATCTGGATTCCTGTTCCGAGCGCCGCCGGATGGCCCTTCCTCCGCCCGGTGTCCCGGACGAGAGTTTTGCGCGCGAGTACGCTAAGACGATATCCGCCCCTGACGCTCAGAGACTGCTGGCCGAGCACTACAATCGCATATCCGGCCTGTAACATCAAGAAAAAGGGGGAGGCATTGCCTCCCCCTTGCATACGATTAGAGCATGTGACTTAGTAGATTACAAGGATCTTGATGAAGTCGTTCCCATACGCGCCAAGCATGCCAAATGCGTTCGGCCTCTTGACGTCGAATGTTACCTCGCGCCGCCTGTCTGCCCGGAGGTTATCGTAGCGCGTGCGGAAGATCTTGATGTCGTCAATGGACTTGTTGTCGATTGCCAGGATAATCGTTCCCACTTGGATCATGGCGCGGGAAGCTGGCGAATTGTCCATGACGGCAACCACCATTACACCCTTGCCATCAGGCGTGCCAAAAGCCATCGAGGTCGTCTTGGACACCGGCGACACGACAATTCCCCACCTCTCGGCGTTCACGACATCAGACCCACCTCTCGGGAGAGGCACGGTCTTGATAACGACCGGGGGCTTGTTTTCGCCAGTCCTGTCCTTGATGAGGAACGTTACCTCTGTATTCGGCGGCAGGGAGGCCAATGCGTCGTAGATGATGGGCAGGTCAGGAGTATGCCTGGCGTTCAGCTTGATTTCCTTCTTCGCATTGTTCTCCATGTAGGAGACGGCATAGAAAATGTCTCCGGCCGAAAGCGCAGAGCTGGCAGCGGGGGAATCGGGCTCGACACCGACAACGGCCACGCCTCTGAAATCGGGATCCAGTTCAAGCGCCTTGAGAGAATCGACAAGTATGCCCGTGTAGGATCGGTCCACTCTGCTGTTGCGCGCCAGAGCGTTGGCGATCTTCCGGGCGAAATTGCTGTGTATTGCGAAGTAGAGCCCGTTGTAGTCAGTAAGGCCGAAGGCTTTGTGAAGTCCCGCAACACAGACTCCGATAACCTGGCCATCGAGATTGACAAGCGGGCCGCCCGTGCTGCCCCAGTTGACGGCTGCGTCGGTCTGGAACAACTGGTTGTAGAATCCGCACGCTTCACCCGTACGAATCGAGTACACGGTGTAGCGGTCAGGGCAGGAAACGCTTCCAAGGGCCACTGAACGGTCCATTCCGAAAGGAGAGCCGCAGGTAAACACGTATGAAGCGACCTTCTTCTTGGCTTCGTCGGAATCGCCCCACTCAATGGGCTCAAGCGCTGTCCCGTTCTTCTTCAGTTCGGCGACATCTATCTGCAGGACGGCAATGTTGGAAGGAACATCATAGGCCACGATCTTTGCATCGTACTGACGGCCATCGAACGCAAGAACCTTGACGGACCGTGCCCCGGCGATGTTCTCGTAACAGGTAACGATGTAGCCTTCGTAGTTCTTCGCGCCATCGACCACAAAGGCAAAACCGCCACCCTTGTAGGGAATTCTGACGGGGGTGCCTGCATCGTAGATGTCGAGGTCGCTGATAACGGAAACTGTGCCAAATGATGCGCGATGAGCGGCCTTGGCGAATTTCTCGCGAACACCCTTGTACACCGTGTCGCTATTCACCGTGCCAAGCCTCATCGCTTCCTGAAGCTTCTCGGTCATAGTGGCGTCAATCTTCTCCGACCGCTTGTTGAATTCTCCGGCAATTCGCTCTGCCTCGCCGTTTACCTGCGGCTTGGCAAATCCACCGATCATTACGATTCCAGCGATGAGAACAGCCGCGAAAACGGCGCCGTTGATGAGAAATGCGGGAAGGAATTTCGGCACCCTTGCCAGAGTCTCGTCTCTATGCTTGGAGTAGTCTTCCTTGCGGAGCAGAACGTCCGCGGATATTTCCTCAATTGTTTCCTCCGGCTCAGGCTCAGGCGGAGCCGGTTCAGGTTCGGCCGGAGGAGGAGTCGGCCTGCGAGCGGGTTCACGCCTTTGCTCGACGGCTTCTTCCCTTGAAGGGGGAGGAGTCCTGCGCGCACGCGGGACTTCGGCGTCTTCTTCAACAGGCTCCGGAACCTCCGGCGCTGGCGCGGGCCGCTGCCGGATGGGACGCGGCCGTTCGGCTTCTTCTTCACGCGCCGGGCGACGAGATTCAGGAGCCCTTGGACGCGGAGGTGTGGCGCGCGGCTGCGAGGGAATCGGCTTCGGCGTTTCCGGAATTGGAATAGGAGTGGGTGCCTCGGCAACCGGGACTCCGAGGATCTCTCCACAGACCTTGCATTTGAACTTCGTGCCGGGCTGGAAACGCTCGACGTTATACTTGGCTCCGCACTTGCATTCTTGTATCTTGCTCATCGAAAACCCCTTACTGCTAATTGACGTTCGCGCCGGACGAGATCTTCTTGACGTTCCTCAGAAGGAACAACCGCGTGTAGCCGGAGCGAATCACCTTGAAGAAGACGTTCCTCAGGGTTTGATCAGACGTTAGCTGGATGTACAGCTCCTCGAGCTCAGCGCGATTGACGGGGAGTTTGCCTTCGATGCTGACGATGATATCGCCGATTCGCAGGTTGACCTCCGCCGCACGTCCTCCGCGGTCAATACTGGAAACGAACAAGCCTCGGGTCTCCCCCAAGCCTCTCTTCGCGGCCTCGCGAGGGGTGAGAATGCGCAGGGAAAGGCCCCAATCCTCGCAATAGAACTCGAAGTCCTGCGGGTCTGTAGCCTCGATGGGGGTCAACTCGGCGGTTCTTTCGGCACCGGCATGCTGCAACTTGAGAGCGATTTTCGCATCTGTCTTGAGGTCGGCGATCGTGCGGTAAAGGGCGGGAATGTCTCCGCTTACCCTGACCTCAATGGGAGTCGCACCAATGGTCAGCACCCGGTCTCCGGGAACAATGCCTGCCTTCCCGGCAGGGGATTCCGGCTCTACATATGAAACAACAAGGCTGGATGCAGGATCAGCCGGATCCAGGACCTCAAACTCGACCCCGATAGTCGCGCGCTTGAAATAGCCGTCCTTGACAATCGCATTGGCGATCTTCAGCGCGTAGCCGATGGGAAGGATCAGGTTGACACCGTTCACATACTCATACGAGATGCCGAGTTCGGCGCCGAGATCGTCTTCGCTGAGGTAGGACATCGAGACACCGATTATTTCGCCGCGAGCATTGAAGGCGGGACCGCCCTCCATGCCGGGATTAATTACGCAGTTGGTCTGGTAGAATACGCTGCACTTGCCGGAGGGCCGTCCGCTTGCGAGCCTGCTCTGCCGTGCACGCTTCAGGAATGAGATGGCTCCTCTATAGAGGGACAACCCGGTGTTCATTCCTATTCCGCCCAGTGTCTGTATGGGTTCGCCCAGCGACACGTTGTCGGTCGTCGGCACCGCCCGATACTCCTCGGCATTGGCAAGGAACTTCTTGGGGACACGTACAACGCCGATGTTCGAGTCAGGGTCGCCCCCCGCGATCGAACCACGGGCTACAGACATGTCGGAGAAAGTCACAGTAACGTAGTCCGCCATATCCACTGCGGCAAAGGTCGTGATGATATAGAAGTCCTCCCCTGATACTGAGCCGGAGGGGGAGAATACGAAGCCCGAACTGGGTCTGCCGTACCCAATACTGCGTCTCTCACCATTCACGATGCGATACGACTGAGGCTCGATAATGACCGTCGAGCCGACGGTCTTCTTGTAGGAAGCTGGGACCTCGTTGAGCATAATGTCGTTGATGATGCTCTTGACGTTGACCTTGACGGTCGCAGCTTCTTTGATACGCGCATTGATGGTGCTTTCCTGCTGCGTCCATTCGTTGAGCTTATTGGAGTAGGGACGCGGCTTCGAATCAGATACGACCTGGCGCGAACCACCGTACGCGATAAGAACAACAACCGCCACGATCGCGAGAACAAGGTTAAGATAGAAAATCGGCGCAAGCCCAAGGAACTGGGCGGGCATCACCAGACGCGGCTTGAAGCCCGAAGGGCGGACCTTCTTTGCGACCGGCTTCCTGCGCTCAATCACCGCGGTCTTCGTTGCTGTGTGTCCATCGGCATAGACGATGAGACCGCAGCTACGGCAGACCACGGAGTCGGCCTTGCGAAACCGGACAGTGGCTATCTTCTCACCGCATTTGCATTGTACGAAGTTGGCCATATCTTCACCTACTGCACTTCGAATTGGAAGTAAATCTTGGCCTTGCCGCGAATAACCTCGAACACTATCGGATCCGGGCGCCCCTGGAAATGAGAAACGATGAGGCCGTAAATGTGCCGGGCAGCCTGGGGAATCACACCGTCGATAGTCCTGATGATGTCGCCTCTCTTGAGGCCAAAATCACGCAGGTGCATTCCGCCGATGACCGATGAGCCGCTGTCTGCCCAGTCCTGGATCACGAATCCGCTGGCTTCCTCAGCCTCGAATCCGGCGCCCTCCAAATCCGCCGTGGTACATGGAGTCATTACGGTGCCGAGAAACCAGTCTGACGATCCGGCCTTGTCGAAGTTCTCCGCTGCAAATCCTGCACTGCTCATGGAGCCTGTCTTCTCTTCACCGGTGACATAGTTGTGCCACGTCACGTCGGCGCCAGTTCCCAAGGGGATGAACTGGAAGGCATAAAATGCCTGATAGGCTTGCTCCGGGTAGTGAACCTTGGGGAGGTATTCTTTGCCACCGATGACCGCCCTGGTGATAATGTCGCCCGGGCGAAGGCCCATCTGGTATGCGGGGCTGCTGTCAGCCACGTAGGAGACGATAACCCCGTCGCTTTCCGCGCGACCGATAGTTGACATCGGCAGGAACTCAAGTCCGTAGGTCGAGCGCTCGACCAGTGGAGTGCGACTCTGGGAATTGTTGCGCACGATCGTATTTGCGATTTCGCGTTCGTAGTTCGAAGAGATGCAGTAGGCGAATTTCTCGAAGCCGTACATATCGAATCCGAGCGTGTTCATACCGATGATTTCGCCGTTAAGATTGACCGTGGGGCCGCCGGAGTTGCCGTGGTTGATCGGCGCGTCCATCTGAATGAAGCAATGCTCGCGATGCGAGATCTGGGGGCCCAGTTGGGAAGCGTGCATCCTGTGTTGTGCAGTCACGACACCGATAGATACCGAACGACCAAGGCCTTGCGGAGCGCCCATTGCCATGCAGAAGTCGCCAATTCTCACTTTTTCGCTGTCGGCGAACTTGGCGGGCTTGATGTCCTTGCACTTCTCCGGATACTTCAGCTTGATTACTGCGACATCGCAGAACGGATCAGCGTAGATCAGATCGGCTGCGCTGGTTTCCTGATTGGAGAGCATGACTTCGAGTATGAAGGCGTTTTGCACCACGTGGAAATTGGTGACGATGTAGCCTTCGGTATCCACACCTTCGTGGCCATCGGGCATGAAGATAGCACCGGAGCCGGTGCCACCACTGCCCTCGTTATCACCACACTCGATCATGACCACGGCGGGATAGACCTTGTCTCTGGCCTGCGAGATGCGATCGAAGACCTCGCCCATCAGTTCCGAGGCGCGTTGCTCGCTCTTGTCTTCGACGCGGATCCGGGACGCGGAGGTCTCCCACTGGTCCAGCTTCGGGCCGAATTCGCTGACTGTCTTTTCCTGCTTCTCCGAATCAGTGCGGACCTTTTCAACTACGTTCATTTTGGCGAGGGCAAAGCCGATAATGGCGAGCCCAACGATCAAAATAGCGGTTATCAGCATTCCGGTCTTGGGGATGGCAGCTTCCTGCCGTATGGCCAGAAGCTCCTCCTCAACAGCGTACTCCGAGGAGAGAACCGCGCCGCATTCACGGCATTTGTAGAGTCTGTCCTCGGCCAGCTTGTCAGCATCGTAAACGGCGCCGCATTCGCAAAACAGGCTACGTGCCATTTGGAGTCCTCCACGAGGCGAAATCGCCAGTTGAAGCGATTATAGTGCCTTTTGATAGCCCTCAAACAAAGAACGTCTCGCATTGTCAAGTCGCGCAGGTCCGGACTCCCTCTCAAGATTCCGCCCGCACTGCGCCTTCGGGGCCAAGAGACGCCATTTTTAGTTGACACATACATAGGGCCGAATAAGATTGCCCGTTCCCAGAAGTACGTACATATGAGGAGCTTACAGTAATGAAGTATTCCCTGTTCGCGGTAACGCTTTGCTTCGTCTGCTTCGCGGTGAGCGTATTCGCCGAGGATCCCGTGACGCCTCCGGTGTCCCAGAGTCCCACGATTGTTGCCCCGACCCCTACGCCCACGCCAACACCAACACCCAAGCCCGCTCTCGAAACAGGGCAGGATGTCGACGGACTTCACCTCGCAATGGTTGGGAAGCTGAATTTCAAGAAGGTCGAAGCCGGGGTCGAGCCGGTCAATGTCGGCTTCAAGCTGGAACTCAACGGCGAGAAGGCTGAGGTCGTTCTCAATTCAAACGCATTCAAGTGCTTCAGCGTCGAGATGATCGACGAGGATAAGCGCGCATCCATCCTTCGCACCGGAGCGGCTTTCCCCCAGGATGGGACCGAATTCAAGCTGCCCATGATCAGCGGCTCCTATTACGGCGGAACGCTGACAAACCTCGAGAAGTACTTCGATTTCGGCGATGGCGGGGTGTTCTACGTCCGCGCAATCTACAAGCTCGCCGATAATAAGGTCGTTCGCAGCGACTGGGCAACCGTCAATGTCTACAGCCGCGTGTGTGTCCGCGTGGAAACCAGGGAAGGCAGCTTCCTGATCTGGTTGCGCATGGATGACGCCCCTCAGACCTGCAAGAACTTCCTGACCCTCGTGGAAAAGGGCTACTACAACAACCAGATATTCCACCGCGTCGAGAATCGCCCGATCTTCAAGCTCATCCAGGGCGGCGATCCCCACGGCGATGGTTCGGGCGGTCCCGGATACACTATCCCGTTCGAGGAAAGCAAACTCAAGCATGAGGAAGGCGCAGTTGGTATGGGCCTCACCGGTCAGGACAAGAACTCCGCCGGCAGCCAGTTCTACATCTGCGTCGAGCCCATCCCTTCGCTTGATGGTCGCTATGTCGTGTTCGCCAAAGTCACCGAAGGATTGGATACCTGCAAGAAGATCGCCGCCACTCAGACTCGTCCCGATGCTCCCAACAAGCCTCGCAATCCTGTTGAGATGATAAAGCTCAGCGTCGAGTACCTGAAGTAGGCTGCAGTTTCGCATCAATTCAACGGCGGGGCCACGGCCCCGCCGTTTTCGTTTGGCCCGCCTGCGAATAGGTAATAGAATACCGCCATGCATTTCGGTGCCCCGCAACTGCTTAGCACGCTGCTGTTCTGCCTGCTGCCGCTTCTTATCTATCTGCTTTTCCGGCGCAGACATCGCAAGCAGGATTTCGGAGCCATGGTCATCCTTCTTCGCGCCTACGCCCGACTTCGGCGCAGGATCCGCGTCAAGGAGATGATCCTGCTGTCGCTGCGTACTTTCGCTCTTCTGGCGTTCTTCCTGGCTCTTGCTCACCCGCTGCTGACCGGCGCGGGAACCGACAGGCCAAATATGTACTTCGTGTTCCTGGATGGCTCTCTTTCAATGCGCACTGCTGTCAGAGGGAAGACACGCTTTGACGCCGCGCGGGACTATCTCAGGGCAAAAGCCGACTCGGCATCGCCCGGGGACTTTTTCAAGCTGACCGTGTTCGACGATACGATTCAGCCTTCATCCCGGGCTCTGTCACCGACTCAGTTCAAGGAGCAACTCTCCCGTATCGAGCCCTCCTTTCGCGGGACCTCGCCTCAGTTGATTCTCCCCATGCTGAGACAGGAATGGGGCTTGGCTGATAAAAGCGGGTGCGTTGGGCATTTTGTGCTTGTGAGCGACTTTGCGCAGAATGCTTACGACCGCCCGGAAGCGTTTTTCAGTAAGCTGGCCTCCGAAATATGGGCAAATGCCCCGATAACTATCGTGACCTGTTCCGCACAGGACGATAAGAACGCCGCAGTGGAGGACCTCGAACCGGCCCGCAGCGTATTCGCCACTGGTCTTGGAACCGTTCTAAAGGCGCACCTGAACCTGTGGGGAGGCGAGGGCGAGCGGGAATCCCAGGTTACCTTCAAGAGGTTGGATGAGGCCATCGCCACACGATCAACGCGCGTTAAGGAGGGCGGCAGCTCGGTGGCCTTCCCGGAGAAACCGGCAGAAGAAGGTTCTGTCTGCTATTCGGTTTCGATGACACCGGATTCCCTTCCTGACGATGACATTCGATTCTTCGCTGCTGACGTGTCGCGCAAAGTGAATGTCCTTCTGGTGGACGGTCGCCCATCCGCAGGTAGTTTCCAGGCGGCTTCGTCTTACCTTGCCGCCGCCCTGGCTCCTTTCGACAACAGCGAATTCTCGACCATTTCAGTTTCGACGACTGCGATCTCGGATTTTGAAGGCATGGAGAGCTATCCGGCCGATGTAATTGTCATCCTTGAGCCCCCTGCAATTTCACCGGCTTCGGCCGAACGTATCAAGGCGTTTGTCTCCCTGGGAGGCGGACTTCTGATCGTGTGCGGCCCCGCAATGCGTCCTGCCGCTCTCAATGAGCAGCTCGGCGGGGATGCGGGGGTCCTTCCGGCGGAGATGACTGCAATTCAGGAATCGCAGGGCAACGGATATGCCTCGTTGACCGACCTCAAAATGCCCGAGACTCTCGAAGGGCTCGCGGGACTCTGGCGCTCAGGGATGAAGAGGCTGAAGATATTCAGCTACTTCGACGCGCGTCCCCGCTCTGATGCGACAACGCTGGCAAAACTCGACAATGGTCGTCCACTGTTGATTGAGAGGGCTCGCGGGCGGGGCAAGACGCTCCTGTGGACATCGACTTTTGACGGACAATGGACGAACCTCGTCGCGTTACCCATGTTTCCCCCGCTTGCCAACGAGCTATGCTACTACCTGGCGGGAAAATCATCTCAGGAAACGAATGTTACGGTGGGAGCCAAAGTGTCAATCCCGCTGACCATCACAGAAGCCGCCGGATCATGCACCCTCACTTTGCCCGACAGCACGGCAGTCGAACTTCTCCCGCGGGTTGCGGAAGGAAAAGCCCTTCTCGATTACGGTCCCGTCGAGATTCCCGGCAGGTACAAATTCACCGCTCCCGGTGGAAGAACCACCTACGTAGCCGTCAACACTCCGCGGGAAGAAAGCGACATCACCCCGCTTCCACCGGCCGCCCTGAGAAAAGTGTGGAATTTGCCAAATGTCCGGATCGAGGACGCCCGAAAGCCCTACACCACTCCGGCCACAATGGAGGGCAAGTTCTCCGACATCCAGATGGTCCTCTTGTTTGCCGCCCTTGTTTTCCTGGCCCTCGAGGCGCTCCTCGCTTCCACGTTCAGCGCACCATTCCAGGTTCGCGCATCCCAGGCAGGGCGCTGACATGCTAAGCGAGAAAATGCGCATCGCCTATATTGGCATTGTCGTAGCGATAATCTTCCTTATCCTCGCTACACGGCCTGCAAGGCCATCAATCGTCATATTCGCCCTCCGCCCGGGCATTGTCGCCGAGAAGGAACATTGCGACCGCTTCGCACAAGAGCTTGACTCGCTTTCCAAGGCCGCGGGAAAGGCACAGTATTTTGTGCGCGCCGAAGTAGGCGATGACGTCACTGTCCCGACCGAAAATAACGGTCGCGTGGGGCTCGCCGAGGGCTCAGGCAAAGTCCTCAGCAAGGCAGATGTGATTGTCGCGGCAAGCCCTGAGACAGCAGAACTGCTTCTCTCAAAGGAACTGGGCCTGCGCGCGCTGTGGATAGCAAGTGCACAGGACAACAACGTCGCACAATGGCACGGCATCGGGCTGAAGCTCGAAAGCAAGCTATGGTTGGATGGAAATCTGGTTCCCTTGGATGGGATACCTGCCATGCTCAGGGAGAACGGAGTCGAATTCGAGCGAATGGCCCTCTACAGTCCTGACGGCAAGCTTCGCGCACCGGAAGGATGGCTTGTCGTGTCGGGTGAGCTCATGCCTCCCGGTGCGGCAATCGTCGTCCCGGGCTCGACTCAAAAGATGGCGTTCGAGGTCCCGCAGGGATCCTTCCTCATAGGATTGGCTCCCGATGCCCCCTCCGGATATGGTTATCGCATTTTCAAAGAAGCAGCGCGCATCGAGGCGCTGATGGCACGCAAATACCTGGACAACGAGTATCGCGCTCCGGCGTTCAAGGTTCCAATGCTCACGAGATTCGTGAAGCAGTAGCCGAACAAGGAAAGCACAATCTGATGAAAACCTTCGTCGATTTTCACTGCGATTCCATTCTGTTCACTCCGCCTTCGGATCATGGCCTGCCCGACAGCTTCGAGGGCAAGCACTGGGATATCGGCAGGGCGCTGAAGGCTCACCAGACACTTCAGGTGATGGCGATGTTCACCACTGTGCGAGCCTGTGACACCCATCGCCACTCGCGCAACACAACCGCGCGGATTCTAAGCTACCTCGAACTGCTGAGGCGCACGGAAGAATCAAGATCAAACGTGGTCTTCGTTCGCTGGAGCGAGGATCTGGACCGGCTCGACGGCACCCGCCTCGGCCTTCTGGCAAGCATGGAAGATGCTACTCCGATTGCCCCCGAGGACGATATCCTTCCGGCAATGTTCCGGCTGGGATTGCGCGCAATAGGCTTCTGCTGGCAGGGACGCAACGCGTTCGGCGACGGCGCGATGGTCAAGCGCCCGCGCGGGTTGACCGAGAGAGGCAAGCGCCTGGTTCGCGAGTGTGAAGCACTGAAAGTGTTGGTGGATTTGTCACACTTGACTCCGAAGGGCGTGGACGACGTCCTTTCGCTTGCCACACGGCCGGTCATAGCTTCACACAGCAACGCAAAGGCCATTTGCGGCTCACCGCGCAATCTCTCGGACGAGCATATCAAGGCAATCGCAGCGTCAGGTGGCGTGATCGGAATCAACTTCTTCCCCACCTTCCTGAGCGATTCCGGTGAAGCAACCATCGATGATATCCTGCGCCACATCTCCCACATCGCGTCTGTCGGTGGTATCGGCTGTGTTGGGCTCGGCGCCGACCTCGACGGAGTGGGCAAGCTGCCTGCGGGAATCAGCAGTGTGCTTGACGAGCCACCTTTGCGCGAAGTCCTGAAGAAGCAGCTTGGACTGTCCGAAGCGGAAGCTGACGGCGTGATGGGTGGCAACTGGATGCGGTTGCTTCGCACTGCGCTTCCGTCCCGCAAGAAAGCCTTCAAAGCATGAGGCGCGTCCTCATAACTGGCGGAGCGGGGTTCATAGGCTCGCACCTTGCCGATGCGCTGACAGGCGCGGGAGACAAGGTAATAGTGCTGGACAACTTCGCCACAGGGCATCGCAGCAACCTGGATGCTGCGTCCGCCACCGGGTTGCTGGAGGTCGTGCAGGGCGACGCGCGCGACGCTTCGCTTGTAGCCGATTCAGCCAAAGGCTGCGACGTGGTGTACCACCTCGCGGCACGGGTTGGGGTACGCAGGGTGCTCGAATCAGCTCTTGCGACGATTGAAGAGAATATTGCGACAAGTAGATCTGCTGCCGATGCCGCGCTTGCAGCCGGGGCTCGCCTTGTATTTGCGTCAACGTCCGAGGTATATGGCCGGAACGAGCGTGTGCCTTTCAGCGAGGCGGACGACCTGACACTGGGCCCCCCAACGGTCGGTCGCTGGTCCTATGCCGCATCGAAGATTCTGGACGAGCATTACCTGATGGCAATGCACCGGGAACGCTCGCTGAAATTAGCTGTGGCCCGGCTGTTCAACACCGTTGGACCCCGACAGCGGGCGGAGTTCGGAATGGTGTTGCCGCGGTTTATCGAAGCCGCACTGGCAGACATAAAATTGGGGGTTTATGGAAACGGTTCGGCAAGACGGTGCTTTATGTACATCTCCGACGCAGTTCGCGCATTGGTCCAGCTTGGGGAAAATCCCGCTGCGGACGGTCGCGTCTTCAACGTCGGCACGCAGAACGAGGTCAGTGTACTGGATCTGGCGCGAATGGTCATAGCTGAGTGCAATGGTGGAGAGATCGAATTCCTTCCCGAAGCTTCCCTTGGCAGCGACTACGCCGATATGCGCAGGCGTGTTCCGGACACATCGGCCATCCTCGATCTTTGCGGCTGGCAACCGGAACACGATACAAAGAGCATAGTCGCGCTGACGGTCAAGTGGAGACGCGAACAGAGCAAAAGCTGAGGGGTCTCGCCGAACACACATCCCCCTCAGACAACAAAAAACCCCCGCAGACCGGGGGTAATCGTTACTTGGTGCCGAAGGTGGGACTCGAACCCACACCCACGTTACATGGACTAGGTCCTGAACCTAGCGCGTCTGCCATTCCGCCACTTCGGCCCTTGATGCAGCGGGGTATCATACCCCGCTGTAAGCCGCTGTCAAGCTCGTTTTTACTTTGCCCGACCGCAATACGGGTTACAATTGCGTCGGCTCCGATATCCCCCGGAACCCCCTATTATGACAGACGTGAAAACCAGAGTCGAAGCTGACCTGAAAACGCTCCTGCGAGGAACGGTGGATTGCTTCACTGTCGAGGACCTGTCTCGCAAGCTCGCTGCTTTCCATCGGGGGGAACGCCCTCCTCTGCGAGTCAAGCTTGGCATGGACCCCACGCATCCCGACCTGCACCTCGGACACAGCGTTGTCCTGCGCAAGTGCCGCCAGTTCCAGGAACTCGGGCACAAGCTTGTCCTTATCATCGGCGACGGCACCGCCTTCGTCGGGGATCCCTCCGGCAGATCAAAGACCCGCCCCGTTCTCACGCGCGAGGAAATCGAAGCCAACTGCAAGTCATATTTCGAGCAGGCCGGTCGCATCGTCCTCCTGGACGAGAAACTGCTCGAAATCCGCTACAACGGCGACTGGTTCTACAAGATGATGTTCGCCGACGTTGTGAAGCTTGCGTCCCGTATGACTGTTGCACGACTGCTTGAGCGCGATGACTTCAGCAACAGGTACAAGACCGGCCAGCCCATTGCTCTGCACGAAATGCTCTATCCCCTGATGCAGGGCTACGACTCGGTGATGATCAACAGCGATGTCGAGATGGGCGGAACCGACCAGACCTTCAATCTGCTGGTCGGCCGCGGCTTGATGCCGGAATTCGGGCAGGAGGCCCAGGTCGCCTTGACAATGCCGCTTCTCATCGGACTTGACGGAACACACAAGATGTCGAAGTCCCTGGGGAACTTCGTGGCCGTTATCGATACCCCCAAAGAGATGTTCGGCAAGGTGATGTCGCTGCCGGACTCCCTGATGAGGAATTATTACGAATTGCTGACAGACCTGCCCATGGAGCAGATCAACTCGCTGCTTGCCCCCCCGACTCACCCTATGGAGGCCAAAAAGCGCCTTGCAGTCGAGATCACCGGCTGGTACTGGGGCAAGGAAGCTGCGACAGGTGAGCGCGAAGAGTTTGAGCGCACATTCTCCCGGCGGGAGATCCCGCAGGACATCCCGCTGTTTGACCTGCCCGAGCGTGACGCCGAGGGCAAAGTCTCCGTGATCGCGATAATCAGGGCGGTCGGCACAATTGCATCCAACAATGAAGCCAGGAGGCTCGTCGAGCAGGGCGGGCTGAAGCTCAACGGCGAGAAAATCGAATCTCCTGACGCCCGGATAATCGTCGGCGCCGATGACGTCTTCAAGGTTGGCAAGAAGACCTTTGCCCGGTTTCGGGTGCCGAAGTAACCCGGGGCTGCCAGATGAAACAGCTTAGATTGGCAAAGAGATATGCCCGCGTCCTCCTCGACTTGGCCTCTGAACGCGGCGCGGTCGATGAAGTGAAGGCCGACATAAAGTCCCTCGAGGGCTACATCGCCAATCTTCGCCCTTTCCCTGCATTCCTTTCCGATGCGAAGATATCCGAGGACAAGCGCTCGGAGGCAATGACAGAAGCAACTGCTCTCCTTCGCCTGCGCCCCTTGTTCGCGCATTTTTGCCAAGTCCTGGTTGTTCGGCGAAGGTTCGTGGTTTTCCCGGCTATCGCCGCGATGTTCCGCAAACTTGCGGATCTGAGGGATGGCTACGTAAGGGTAAAGGTGGTCTCAGCCGAAACCTTGTCGGATGCTGAGAAAGACGCATTGCGGGCGGGATTCGCTGCCAAGTTCAACTGCAAGCCTGTTTGCGAGTTCACGGTGAAACCGGAACTCATCGGCGGGCTGCAGGTCGAGATAAACAACGTAGTGTACGACAACAGCATTTCGGCGCGGCTGGATACGATGCGCCGCAAGCTGACCGGCAATTCTCAGAGGTAGGAAATGGAAATAAACCCGGGCGAAATCGGAACCATCCTTCGTCAGCAGATTCTGCAATACGGCGAAGAAAGACAGTCCATCAAGGAAAAGGGCGAGGTCTTGCAGGTCGGCGATGGCGTCGCCCTGTGCTCCGGCCTTGAGAACTGCATGGCTGGCGAATTGCTGAGTTTCGGCCATAACGTATTCGGTATCGCGCTGAACCTTGAGCCCGACTATGTCGGGGTCGTGCTTCTGGGCAATTTTGAAGTCATCAAGGAAGGCGGCGAAGTAACGCGTACCGGCCGCATCATCGAAGTCCCCGTCGGCGAAGGAATGCTCGGTCGCGTTGTTGACTCGCTCGGTCAGCCGCTGGACGGCAAGGGACCCGTCTCGACGCAGAACCGCAGGCGCATCGAGATCATCGCCCCCGGAATTGTCAAGCGGCACAAAGTAAGCCAGCCGCTGCAGACGGGACTCAAGGCTATCGACTCTATGACGCCCATCGGTCGCGGCCAAAGGGAACTAATCATCGGTGACCGCCAGACCGGCAAGACAGCCATCGCCATTGACACTATCATCAACCAGAAAGGCGGCGACGTCGTTTGCATATACGTCGCTGTTGGTCAGAAGCGATCCTCGGTGCTGCAGGTTGTCCAAACGCTGGAAGAGCACGGGGCGATGCCTTACACGATCGTCGTCTCTGCCTCCGCGTCCGAAGCCGCTTCGATGCAGTATATCGCTCCTTATTCCGGCTGCGCCATGGCGGAGTACTTCCTGGACAAGGGGCAGCATGCCCTGATCATCTACGACGACCTTTCCAAGCATGCGGTGGCCTATCGCGAGATCTCCCTCCTTCTGCGGCGTCCGCCCGGCCGCGAAGCATACCCCGGCGATGTGTTCTACCTTCACTCACGCCTTCTCGAACGCGCATGCAAGCTTGACGAAAAATACGGCGGCGGCTCCATCACCGCGCTGCCTATCATCGAAACCAAGGCCGGAGACGTTTCGGCGTACATCCCCACCAACGTCATCTCGATCACCGACGGCCAGATATATCTCGAGGCCGACCTGTTCAACAAAAACGTTCGGCCCGCAATCAATGTGGGCATCTCGGTCTCGCGCGTCGGCGGCGATGCCCAGATCAAGGCGATGAAGAAAGTGGCCGGCTCGCTGCGTCTCGACCTCGCCCAATACCGCTCGCTGGCCGCTTTCGCCCAGTTCGGCTCCGACCTTGACGCCGCCACCGTGCGGCAGCTCACCAGGGGCGAACGACTGGTCGAGATCCTCAAGCAGGATCAGTACGAGCCCATGCCGGTCGAGAATCAGGTCATGGCGATTTTCTGCGGGACAGGCGGTTTCATCGATGATCTCCCCGCGAACTCCGTTGGGCGTTTCCAGAAGGAATTCCTTGAGTACATGGCAAATCGCCACCCGGAAATTCCCGAAGCAATTCGCAAGTCAAAGGACATGGACGATACCACGAAGGCCAACCTCGGCGAAGCGATCAAGACTTTTAAGTCCACGTACAGGGCAGCAGAGGCTGACTGATGGCCGAACTGCCACGTGATATCAAGCGCCGCATCCGTAGCGTGATAAATACGCAACAGATAACGCGCGCGATGAAGATGGTCGCCGCATCGAAGTTGCGCAAGGTGCAGGACCGGACAATCACGCTTCGTCCTTACACTTTTGCGGTTACACGGCTAAAAGATCACCTGCTGGAAAGCGTCGGCGACCTGGCTAACGCTTTTGTGGAAGAGCGACCGGAGAAGACTGTTGGAGTGGTTTTCTTCAGCGGTGATCGCGGCCTGTGCGGAGCATACAACTCCAACCTGATCCGCGAGTTCGAGAAATTCCGCGCGGCCAATCCGGACAGGAATTTGCGCGTCTTTGTTTTCGGGAAAAAGGGCATCGCGCACATCAAGAAAGTCTGCAGACAGAAGAACTCGCGGGTCGAAATGTGTTTCAGCCGCTTCGACCTCATCAAGAGTCTGTCCTTCCAGGTTTCTCTCGAGGTCACGAAGAAGCTGAACGCGGACTACGCGGCAGGCACGCTTGACTCGATGTATGTTATCTACAGCCAGTTCGTGAACATGGCTTCGCAGAGCGCGGGAACCCGCAAGCTGTGGCCGCCATCGGTCGAGCAGTCCAACCAGGAACCCGGCCGCTATGCTCACGATTACCTCTACGAGCCACCTGCCGTGGAGTTGGTGCGCCCCATCCTGGATCGCTACATCTCGGTCAGCCTGTACGCGGCGATGATGGAATCCGTCTCAAGCGAATACGCAGCACGAATGACAGCGATGGAAAACGCGACGAAGAACGCGGACGACATGATCGACTCGCTGACGCTGGAGTACAACAAGGCCCGTCAAGCTTTCATCACCAAGGAACTACTTGACATCGTCGGCGGCACCGAGGCCATGAAGGCCGCCAAGTGACGATGGGGAGATAAAATGAGTTCAGGCTCCGAAGAAACAAAAGTTGCAGGCAATCTTGGCAGAGTGGTCGCAGTCATCGGCCCCGTGGTTGACGTCGAATTCGCCGACGGAGTCCTTCCGGAGATTTACACCGCTCTCCGGATCGAGTACCCCGAAAAGGAAGTGGCGCTGACAATAGAGGTCGCCCAGCATCTCGGTGAAAACGTGGTTCGCTGCGTGGCGCTCACGACCACGGACGGCCTTGTTCGAGGGATGACGGCACTCAATACCGGCTCCCCGGTTATGGTTCCCGTTGGACGTGCCACGCTTGGCCGCATTATGAACGTCATCGGCGAACCGGTTGACGAAATGGGACCGATCAAAACGGACCTGCGCTATCCCATCCACCGGGCTTCCCCCAACATGAGCGAACTCTCGCCAAGCGTGGAGATCCTGGAAACCGGCATCAAGGTCATTGACCTGCTGTGCCCATACGTAAAGGGCGGCAAGGTCGGCCTGTTTGGCGGCGCTGGCGTAGGGAAGACCGTCGTTATCATGGAGTTGATTCACAACATTGCCACGCACCACGGTGGATATTCGGTATTCTGTGGAGTGGGCGAGCGTTCGCGCGAAGGCAACGACATGTGGAACGAAATGAAGCAGTCCAAGGTCATTGACAAGGCCGCGCTCGTGTACGGCCAGATGAACGAGCCGCCCGGGGCAAGGCTCCGCGTGGGTCTTTCCGGCCTGACAGTTGCTGAGTACTTTCGCGACGAAGAGGGCGCGGATATCCTTCTGTTCATCGACAACATTTTCCGTTTCGTGCAGGCTGGTTCGGAAGTATCCGCTCTTCTCGGGCGCATGCCGTCCGCAGTCGGATATCAGCCAAACCTCGCATCCGAAATGGGTGAACTTCAGGAGCGCATCACTTCCACCCGCAAGGGCTCGATCACTTCCGTGCAGGCGATCTACGTTCCTGCTGACGATTTTACCGATCCTGCACCGGCCACGACGTTCTCTCACCTTGACGCATTGACCTTCCTCTCGCGCGAAATCACCCAGAAGGGCATTTACCCCGCGGTGGATCCGCTGGAATCCGTCTCCAAGATTACTGACCCAAGGCTCATCGGCGAGCGCCATTACACGGTTGCGACGACCATCCGTCAGATACTGCAGAAGTACAAAGACCTGCAGGACATCATCGCCATCCTCGGAATGGACGAGCTTTCGGACGACGACAAGCTGGTGGTTGCCCGCGCCCGCAGAATTGAACGCTTCCTGAGCCAGCCGTTCAACGTCGCTGAGCAGTTCACGGGACGCGCGGGAATGTACGTGAAGTTGCAGGATACTATCGAGGGCTTCGAAGCCATCGTACATGGCGACTGCGACGATATGCCCGAGCAGGCGTTCTACTTGGTTGGGACGTTGGACAGCGCGAAGGAAAAGGCGCGCACCCTTCTGGATTAGGAGCCCATCAGATGGCCGCAACAATGAAGATCCTCGTAGTGTCGCCTGACAAGCGCAGGGAATTCTCCGGCGCGACCGGGGCGTCGTTCGAGGCGGAGTGCGGTTCAATGGGCGTTCTTCCGCATCATGCGGACATCCTGGGCGCCCTCAAGGCTGGATGCCTGACAATCCATTTCGACGAACGGGATGATGAGATCTTTGCGCACTGCGAGGGGTTTTTCGAAGTACATTCCGGAGAGCTTCTTCTCCTTGTTGACGCGATCGAGAGCAAGGGTGAAATTGACGTCGCACGCGCGGAGGCAGCCTTAAAGCGCGCCGAAGAGCGGCTCAAATTGCGCGAGGATGTGGACTTTGACCGGGCAAGAATCGCCTTGTTCCGTGCGATAAACAGATTGCGCGTTTCCGGACATACGCGGCTATAATAGAAGGAACATGAAGGCACTACCCCGCCTGCTTCCACCCGTCGTCATTTTCGGCGGGATGATTGTCTCTGCCCTGACCGGGGCATTTCCTGCAGTCAGTTTCCTCGTTCACCCCCTTGCAGTCCTTTGTCTTACCATCATCGGAGCCTTTGTTGTCCTCCGCAGCCTTCCGCGCGAGGATGCGCGCGAACTTGCGGCATGGAGCATGCTCTGGGTGGGCATCGGGCTCTTTGCAGGATATTGCTGGACCGGCGCTGTGTCAGGGGGCCATGTCCCCCGTGATGCGATGATTCCCGTCTTCCTTGGGCTCAACGCCGTCTGGTCGGCTGCCTGGATGAAGTTCCTGCTCGCACTGGCGGGCGCAGCGCTGCTTTCAATGGCTCAGAAACCGCGCTTTGGTAGAATCTACATCGGCATTACCCTTGTGGCCTTGGGCATTCTTGCCTTGGTGATCAACTCCTCCTTCGGCTTCCGCGCCTTGGAGAAGGTTTATCCCCACCGTAAGGTGTCTTCTGTTACTGACCCGGCCACCGGTCAAATGAGGAAGTTGCCCTTCTCCTTCGAGTTGCAGGAGTTCTACCTCGTGCACCCTGACCCCCCTGAGATATTGAGAATCGCCTCCAAACCGGACCCGGAGGGCCGGACCTTGCGCGAAATCGCAATTACAGAACCTGTGGACATAAGCCTTCCTGGAACCGATGCGATCTTGAGAATCGAGGAGACTCGGATTCCGGCCGTAGCCGAGTTGGAGTTGAAAACCAAGTCGAAGGACTTCACCAACCCGGCCATAGTGTTCTGCGAAACGAAGGCAAAGAGCGAGACCAGCCGGGACTTCTTCCGCTTCGGCGCCGATGGCGACCTTGGCGGATTCCCTCTGGACATATCCGGCAGCAATATTTCTCACTACTTCATCCATGGGAAAGGCGATCGCGAAGACCTGTTCAGCAGCCTTTATTACTTTCACTTCGATGAGAAGCCCGAATACGAAGCCCTCATCGGCACCAATCTGCCCTATCTTCCGCAGGTCGAAGTGTTCTTCCCGGATCTTGGCAAGACCTATCGCTTCAATGTCACCGCAGGCTCACGGACAAGAGTACAGGGCTCGCACTATTCCGTCATGATCAAAAAGGCAGAATACGGCGATCCCGCGATGTCCTTGCAGGGGTCGGCAGATGTCATTGTCGAGGGGCCGCGCGGTGAGGAATCTCTTCGCGTTTCCGAGGCAGAACCGGTAGTGTTCGGGCATCTGTATTCCGGCCTGCGCATACGGCTCATCCATCCTTCCATATCCGGGGAGCCTTCGACTTTTGTGCGGATCATCACCTCCCCCGACTGTCCGAACTCCATCTCGCTTGTCAAGGCCGGCCATCGGGAGAAGTCAGGCGTGCTGAAAGTTGGCGAGAGCATCGATTGCGGTGACACAGCCTTGCTGGTACGCTCGATCATCCCGGACGCGCAGGTGATCGAGAAGCTCGTCGCGCAGGACTCTCCAGCTACTGCACTGTCCTGCAAGCTCATCCGCCCTCATGGTGACAACCGCACTCTGACGCTGTTTTCCGGCAGTCAGCAGTCTCTGGAGCTTGTGCGCGAAGAGCTTTCACTCAGCGTTCGCCCGGCCGTTGACGCTTATCTTGACTATGCTGTACTCGCGGTTAGCACAGGCAAGGTATTGGCTGAGTACTCCGTTAGCGATCAAGGGTCTTACGAAACAGCCTGTTACACGGTCTCCGTGCTGGACTGTGACAGAACCCAGGGCTCTTTCTTGATCCTCGCCATAGTCTTTGAGCCGGTCCCTTACGTTCTGCTGATTGTTCTGTTCTTGATTGGGTACTTTCTTACCGGAACATGGGCTACGTCCTATCGCCAAACGGCGGAGCACAAAGAGTGACTTCCTTGCTTTTGCTCGCCCTTGCCTTTCTGCTGCTCGCGGCCTCCCGGCTATGGAGTAAGAGGTATCCTATCCTCGGCGGACTCGTCCTGTTTGTTGTGAGCCTGCTTTGCTTCGCAGGGGCATTTTTTTACTGCTATCTCCACCCTCACTGGGACGGCGCAGTCCCTGACTTTCCAATGCTCTCTGCCGGCTGGTTGCCCTTACTCCTTGCCGCCTGGCTCTTCTTCACTTCGACAGGTGATGAACCTGGCTCTTGGGCGTCTCCGTGGACTCCTCGTTTTCTTTCCGTATGCGGTTCTCTTGCGGCTATTGGCGCATTCTTCATACTGCGGGGTCAGAATCATCATCCAACTGAGCTTTCTTTTACGACTGTGGTTTTGTGGCTCAACCTCATGTTGGCTGCCGAGAGCCTGCTTGCCGGAGAAGCCTTTCGTCTTGATTCGCCGAAGCGCAAAGACCACTTTGTCGAGGCAGCATCATTATCCTCACTGAGCACACTCATGGCGCTTATTCTGGGTTGTCTTGGCACACGTTCATTTACGTTCACGTCCCCCCCCGCAATGCTTGGGTGCATTCTCTGCGCCATATCCCTTTTTCACCTGCTTCGGCCTTCTGAAAAGCCGCTTCCCATCGCCTCGATCCTGGTCCCCATCTGGTGCATCCTCTGGGGGCTCGCGCTGGAGTTTGCGTAGTGGATCGCAAGGCTTCCACCTCGGTCGTTGTGCCCGTGGTGCTGTCGGTCATTGTGCATGTGGTGATCATCGTGCTTGCGCTCAACACGCGCATGTTCGGCGCGGTCTACGGGTCTATCCAGAGCGGCAGATTGCCTGAGCTTCAGCGGCTGCAGGAGAATCAGAACGAACGAGTTGAACGATTCTTTCGTGACACAAGCACACTGCGCGAGGCCACGGCCCCTGACGAGATAGGCGCCCCACCCCTGAGCAGCCTTGGCGCATCACCCACGCTCAGTGGACTCGATGACCCGCTTCCGCGATCCGTTCCGTCCCGGACCGAAATCCTGACAGTGCGAGAATCCGCGGAACGGGCGCTGCAGCGTGCCGAGAGGAAGCTCTCCACGCCGCTTTTCCCTCCGACAGCAAGAAACGGGCAACCGGCACCATCCAAAGGCGGAGAGTTCGCAGGGCTCGAACCATCAGCCCTCCGGCCACAGATTCCATCGACCGATCTTTCGTGCGACTCGCCGGTCCCCGTTTCCTCTCCGCCTCCGGTCACTATTCCCGCCAAAGTTGACCGATCACAAGCTCCGCCGACGCCGGGAGATGCCCCCATCAACGGGCTGAAGGAGCCGCGCAAAATCTATCCGCTCGATGACGACCTCGATGTCAACCTCGAGGTGTTCCGCGATCCATTGAGCGGAGAGTCCTTCTTCCGCCTGACGCTGAAAGTGCGGCCAACCTCGAAGCTGGGGGCGTTCGAGAAAGATAATCTGTTCCTGGTGGATGTGTCCGATTCCGTTAAGGATGCAGAACTTGCTTCGGTATTCTCTTCATTGCGCGAGATCATTCCGGCGCTCCCGCCGGGCGACAGGTTCAATGTGGACTTGTTTCACTTGCGCGATGTGCAGCTCTTTGAGGATTTCAGGCCATTCTCCGTCAGCAACCTCGACCGGCTGATTTCATTTCTCAAACGTCCTGATAGAGCCGTCCTGACCAACCTGTCCAGCACCGTCCGCAAGGCATTGAACCGCTTTCCCCCGACAGAGGGCAGGCCGATGGCGGTGTATTTGATTTCCGACGGAATGGCAACCGCAGGCGTCGGCAGCGTGGCCGATGTGACCGGCAATTTCAGCAACACGCTCAGGCCCGGTCACAGCCTGTTCACTTTCAATGCGGGGCGCCCTTACGGGGAATTCATGCTCGACATGATGTCGTACTTCGGCCGCGGTGAGTCCGCGGACTGCCCTGATATCAAGGACACCGTGCGCGAACTTGCTGCATTTGCGTCTCGCCTCTCCCGCCCGGTTCTTGTTCAGCCGTCGGCGACCTACTTTGCGCCTGCGGTCAGCGACGTATATCCTTCCGCTCTGAAGGATCTCTACAGGGATTCACCGATGGTCGTTTACGGCCATTGCACATGGGGAGTCGAGTTCTGCCTTCAGTTGCAGGGCACCGACAGCCTGAACCGCACCAGGCAATTCCTGCTGCGGACCGCCTTGCCCGAGCCCGATGAGAATAAGCGGGAAATTGCCGTCGAATGGGCAAGGGGCAGGATTTTCCAGTTGGCCGACGAATACTTCGTCAAGGGCAGAGCTGAGAAGGTATTGCAGGAGATTCACTCGCTCTCGATCAGGTTCGGGATCGAGATACCGTTCGACCTGTCCAAATAGCCGACCTATCGGGGGCCCTGATCAGGGCCGATTTCCCTCTCCGAAAACGGTCTCAACATTCGCTCGCTGGGCGGAGGTCCCTTCCAGAAGCCGTCAATCAATGCAGATGGCTTCGGCTTCTTAACGGCCCTTCGGGGCGAAAATACCATGATATAGGTCATTGCGGCAACTGCGAGCCCCGCGAACAGAAGAAAGAGCACACTGCCAGAGGATCGCGTCCCCGTTCTCTTCTGCGCCCGAACCGCCGAAACCGGTTCGCCCTTCCCAACGTAGTGACTGGCAGGGAGTTCCGATAGCAGAACCTCGCCCTTCTTCCGGAATCCCCAGTCTTCTCTGAGTGAATTGATGTAGAAGTAGGGCTCGCGGTTGATGACGGCGTTGCGGATGAATTCGAGCTCGGATTGCTCCTTCTGGAGTTCTGCGGCACTGGTCTTGAGTTGGGTGATCACGCGTTCCTGAGACCTGATGATGAGCGCGTTCTGCCAGACAAGGATTACGAAGTAGATCAGCCCCAAGGCAGCGAAGTAGATGCCAAGAAATCTCATGTCCAGCGAAGGGAACCAGTCTGAGCGCAAAAGTTTTCTGCGGATGGGGAATTATATCGGCTCTCTCCGGTATTCCAATCAAAGGGCCGTCAATGAAACCGGCCCGACAGTCTGTCGGGCCGGAATCTCTCGAGTAGCACGTGCTATTTCAGCTCAATCTTCTCTTCATACACGGCCTCTTTGAAGGCCCTGCTGGTCGGGCAGGTAACGCGCAGCAGGTAGTTGCCACGAAGCTGCTTGTACTCCCAGGTGAAAGGCAGCCAATAGTAAGGAGCTGGCTGACTCGGTTGGGGGGCAGGCTGTCCGGCGGAGTAGAACTTCAGAGAGTTCATTGACTTGCGGGTCTTGATGTCCAGGATCTCGATGTTGAAGTTGAGTTTTTCCGCGGTGAAGAACCACTTCTGGGGTGCTTCGCTATCTGCCGAATTCAGAACCTGTTCGGGTTCGCACCACTCTTTCGACCCTACATATACCTCGCCCTTCTCGCCCTTGATGTATGGTGGCTCGCAGTAGAAGAGATGGTTGTTCGGGTCTGCGGCGTATACGGCGCGGGGGTAGTCCGGCCCCGGCGATGCGTAGAACAACATTGTGAACGGCCCACCCCACTCTATCGTGGTCGTGTTGTCCTTCAGGATATCGAAGGGAGGATGGGCTGCTCCGATTACCTCGATGGTCCTGTCGATGATCGCGCGCTCGATGTTGTACTTGCCAATCGGAACAATGGAAGGCTTGCTGTCGGGGCGAATCACGTTGAAGGAGCGATCTTCGTTCTTGACTACGAAGACAAGGGGCTTGAAGTTGGCTTTCGAAAGCTTGCTTAACGCATCCACCGTCCCGGTAGTGCCAATGAAGGGATGGTACGAAGCCGCGGAGCCATCCGCCTCGACTGCGATCTCGATCAGACCTTTGCCGAAATCGAGCACGGACGAAAGGAACCAACCCGCCTTGCTGGGTGCAACGATAATGGCGTCCTCGCCAAAATCGTTGTACTTCCCGTTGCAGTTGTCGTCTATGACGAGGAACTTCTTGCCCTCGATCACGCCGGACACTGCGGAAGCGGTATAATAGTACCATTGCTTCTGGACGAACCGGTCGTCGCGCCAGAGCATTACAGCGTACTTCCTCTTCGCTCCGCTTTCGTCAGAAATGGTCAGTTCAACAATCTTACCGCTTTGGGATATCTTGGTGTCCGGCTTGCCATCGAGGTTTGTGTCAACCTCGACGTTCTGCTCCGTCACGTTGCATCTTATCCCCCGGGATTCGCCGTTCGGAAGGTCAAGGGTCGAGGTCAGGGGTTTCTTCTTGTGCTTGGGTGTGAAGTAGTCTGCCATGTCATTCATTGTGACATAGTTCAACTTGACCTCAGTGTCTCCGGTTTCCGGTTGCTCGGCCAACAACGGGTTCGACAAGACAGCCATTACAAAGAGGGCCATACCCGCGAGAAGGGCCATAGAAGTTCGTTTCACTTTGCCTCCACTACTTGATCTCGAAATCGTTATAGCAATGAATCTCGCCGAAGTGTGCCGTAGCTTTGGGCGACTTGATCTCGATCTTGAAAATTCCACGCTGTCCGGACAGGTTGATGTTGAAGTTCTGCCAGTTGGGATCAGCATCGCCGGTCCCGCCACCCGCTCCCTTAACATAGCGGGTATTCCTGCTCATGAGCTCGCCCTTGGGGTTGTAGACCATGATGTCGAACATCAGGTCTTCCGGCAGGGCGGCGCCCTCTTTCTTGTACTCCAGGGGCGTCCAAAAGCAAATGCCAAGCTTACTGTCGAAGAACATGAAGTCCCCTGCGTACAGTGACAGATAGTCCACCTTGGCGCCGCCGTCGTTAGTATTGTGCACGGGGCGCGCATGAACCGCAAACGGCGCACCCCACTCAACGACATTGTCCGCACTCGCCTTTACGCTGATGGGCTGCGCCTTGAATGGAGGACGATTCTTCTGCCCGTTCTTCTCAAGAAAATACGGCGCCGCGCTCTCGTTATCGATCCATTGATCCGGCCGAGGCTCGGATCTGCCCTGGCAACGCTCGTCCATCATCGTCCACTTGAAATCGTACAGACCTTCGGGCGCGATGCCAACGCCCTTGGGCAGGAAAATTGAGACCGATCGCGGATCCGGCTTGCCTTTGTCAAAGGGAGTACGAAGCACAACGAAAAGGGGCTTCATCGGGCCCTTGAACTTCTTCACGAAGTCGATCTTGCCAGTCGTGGTCGCCGCGGGAATAGGTCGATAGTCAAACCAGCGTCCCTGGTCGTCTATCATCAGGTCATACAGCTTGCCACCTGCGAGCACAATCGAAGACAGATAGCAGCCGTACTTTTCCTTGTTTCCGATGACCATTCCGTCGCTTGCGGTGACGTTGAAAAAGCCGTCTGCGTTCTCGTCAAAGAACGAAATAGACGTCCCTGCGAGCCTCCCTGTCACGTAGTAACCGCGCGAATAGCTCCAATGAGGCTTCTGGGTGTTCTCGTCCAGCACGATCTTGAAGAGAATGCCAATTTCGCCGTTGCGGTCAACGTCTCCATTCCGATAGATGCACTTCACCTTAGCGATATCGGTCTTCGCCAGCTTGGTGTCGGGCCGATCATCGCCGTCGGTGTCAATGTTTATGCCGCTGCCTTCGCGAACTACCAGGACTCCGCGGTATTTCTCGCTCCTCGTCGGCGGGCCGATTACCTCCTGGTTGAAGTTCTTCTCTCTTGCATCTTTGGCCATGTCGTCAAGCCAGTGTGGAGAGGCCCCGCCATAGAACAGCGGCATGAACTGTGTTGCCGCAGTCATGTACTCGTTAGTATCCTTGGCAACAACCAGGGAGAGTTTTTCGCGCGTCCAGCCCTCGATGGGGCCGGGCTCTTCTGCATACACGGTCAGCGAGGAAGCTAGCATCCCCGCGACAAGTGCGACCGAGAAGATTCTCAAAAGCTTCATATCTTCCCCTTTACACAAGTTGGACGCTGCTCACGGCGTTTCCTCCTCAGGTTTCGCCTCGAGGAGTATGTAGACAATGCAGACAAGTGAGATCAGGCCAAAGATTACGAGAATGTTGAGCCAGGAAAAGCCCACATTCTCCGCACCCGGAGCTCCGCCCGAGTAGTAGAGCGACACGAATGGAGACAACGCGGCAACATAGAGGGGCTGGATGCCCCAAATATCATACAACAACAGATAGACGAAGGGAAACCCCAGCAGGATCGCCGTGAAGAAAAAGAAGTGGAGCCTTGGCATAAGGACGAAGAACAGGCCGGACGAAATTCCGCATACGGTGACAAGGCTCAACAGCATTCCGATCTGCACCTTGGTAATGGGAACGAACCTGCGAACCAGGAGGAGAAAGGGGAGAGAGACCATCGCCAGAACGATGTAAACGGCAAGAACATCGCCTACACTGGTGGTGGTCTCCTTCTCGCGCATCGGGGAGAAATAAAGCGGCGGAATGTAGGCGAAGAAGGCTATCGCGGTTATTCCGAAAATCACAAATGTCTGGTCAAGATGCACCGGGAATCCTGCCCAGGACATAACCCCTCTGCCGGATACCATGACCAGCAGAACAGCCGACAAGCAAGCCGCCCAGAGCAGCGCGAGGGAGACCGCTGGGTGTGCTGCCTGAATCGATGGCTTCGAGTCTGAAGACAAGTCCACGCCTAAGAGTATACCTCCATTGGATACAGGGTCAACTCAAACCGAAAGCCGGACGAAGCGTTCCCGCCCCGTCCGGCTTCCGTTCTTGCTCCGCTTTCTTCGTTGCGGCAAATTTCGGAAAGCCCGCTGTAAGCGCCTCTTAGAACTCGAGATAGGCGTTGAAGATCGCCAACACTGTCGGGTCCGGATTCGAGGCTCCGGCAAAGTCCTTGTCCGGGGTAAACCAGGCCACTCCGAGAACGAAGGACAGGTTCTCCATGTAGTTGTACACGAAGATGCCATCAACTTCGGTTCCTATGCCCTTGCCTTGGCCTGCGGGCAGGTCACCGTTGGCGGTGAAATAGGTGAACGTGAGCATTACCTCGCACTTGCCCTTAAAGATGCTCTGCAGGCCCGCGAGCCCCTGTACGCTTGTATAGCCTTGATTGGCCCGTGGCAGGAAGCCGATCCAATTGGTCGATTCGACAATCAGCGTGCGGTCGAAGTCATGCTTGATCTGAGTGTAGGCCTTGGTGTTCCCGCTCGCGCCCTGCAAGTAGAACAGGTCGAGGCCGACCATTGGTTTTGTCTCAGATTCGAAGACAACTTCCGTGCCAACCCAAGCGCGAAGGGCGCCGAACTCATCTGTGGCAACGGTTGAGTTGCCCGTCTGGTAGGATATGTCGGCCCACAGTCCCATCTTGCCCTCAACCACGGCATGCCGACCGGCAAAACCGATGGTGAAGTAGTCGATGGGCGTAGCGCTGTTGTTGTCATTCCAGTAGAGCAAGTACCCGTTCACGTAGCCCTTCCCGGTGTTGTACTCCACTCTCAGCAGGTACTCGTCGATGTCATTGGCGTTATTGCCGACAACGGAACCTTCGAGGTACTGGCCCCGAAGGAGGTTCACCGTAATGTCGCCGGACACATACTCGGCCAGGATTCCGAGAGGTTTCGTGTCAGGGAAAAGCGACAGGTCGAAGTCGCAGACCCTGCACGCATTCGGCACGCCGTAGTTCTTCCTGAGTTCCCACTTCGAGCCGATCTTGCCGATCCTGATCTTCAGATTCTCGGTGAAGAAGTGGCCCACATCAATGTAGGCGTACTTCATCTCGACGGCCCCATTTGCCGAATCGATCACGGCAGCTTCCATTTCAAGCGTAGTGCTGACTTCTTCGGTGAACTTGTTCTTGATGATCAACGTGACTTCTTCGACGGTGAAAGCGACATCATCCTTGGCGTTGTCGTCGAAGTCAGCATTGTTCTGATAGGCCGACTTGATGTAGATCTCCGCACCAACAGCAACTTCCGTCCCCGCAGCGCAGGCCGTTCTCCACGTCGTGCAGAGCACGGCTGCAACGGAAAACACAATCAATCCAGTCAAAAGAACTCTCCTCATCGTCGTTTCCTTTCTCACAGCAGGCCACCGCCCGCGTTCCACAGACTTAACGAAGAAACGCGCGTTTGGTTACACTTCCTTTCGCGCTGCGCTATATTCGCTTATCCCCCAGCCAGGTTCACTTTTTGCCGAAAAAAAACCGCGCCGGTTTCCCGGCGCGGTTTTGTCGTTCAGTAAGCGGACAGAATTAGAAGGTGATCGTGCAGGAAAGGATGGCCAGCCAAGTGCCGTCGGTGGTTGCGCCGCCGAGGTCCTTGTCAGCCTTGAAGTAGCCGAAGCCCAGCGAGAAGACCAGGTCTTCTGTGTACAGATAGGAAGCGACGGCATCGAACTCATAGCCGAGTCCCTTGCCAGCGCCGCCGGGCATATCACCATTAGCACTGAACCAGGCAAAGATGAAGTCGAGGGCGATCTTGTCGTCCATAACGCTCTTCATGCCGCCCACCAGCTTGACGCCCATCCAACCAGGAACAACAGCGGGATCAAAGAGGACGTTGCTGTCGTTCTCAGCGATGAGGGTACGGGTGAAATCGGCGCCGAAATGATTGTATGCAGCCGTTCCCGGGGTACCAGTCTTCTGGCCCTGGAAATAGGTGACATCGAGGCCGATGTACGGAGTGGACTGCTGATCACCGAAGGTGTACTCAGCGCCCAGGTTGAACGCGACGGAGCCGAGGTCAGCCTGTCCAGGATAAGTGGTGCCAGCCTGATAGGCGAACTCAGCGTACAGTTCGAGAGCCTCGTCCTGAATGAAGTAATCGATACCAGCGTTCAAAACCCACATATTGCCGATGAGGGTCTTGTTGATCTGGGTCTTGTCCCACTGGTCATCGTAGAACAAGAAGGCCGCGAAGAACTTGCTGTTCTGCTGAAGCTTGTAGTCCAAGCGAACGAGATAGAGGTCGATGTCGTTGGCATTGTCGCCGGCGACGGAGCCCTCAAGGAGCTTGTACCAAGCCAAGGTCAGCGCGACGTTCTCATTGAAGCTGTACTCAAAGCTGAAGCCAGGGGCATTGACGTTGATGACGAATGCGCTGTTCATGCCGTAAGGATAGATGTTCTCGAAGGTGCCAGCGCCCCATGTCGGGCGGAGCTGCCACTTTACGCTCATCTTACCAACCTTCAGGTTGATGCTCTTGTCCAGGAACTCTTCAACCTTGATGTAGCCCTGAGCGAGTTCAACGCTAACATTGTCCTTGTCAGTAACGTAGTAAGCGAGGGACAGTTCGATGTGGGTCGACACCTTTTCGGTGTAGAAGTTGTCGATGTAGAGGTGCACGTACTCGTTGAGCGACGAAATAGCATCCTTGTTGGCATCGGTGAAGTCGTAGTTGTCTGTGTAGGTACCAAGGACTGTGATGTCAGCGCCAACCGTAACATCAGTGCCGGATGCTTGGGCCGTAGAGGCCATTCCCAGCACGAGTACGAAAGCGGTGACGATTGCAAGAATACGGTTCATTTCGTTAAGACTCCTTTTTTGTAACACAGAAGCTTGAAAGTGGTTCACGTTCTATTGCTACTACTCCCCGGTTCGCTGAGTTCACCTCCCTTCACGGACTCAGGCCGCTGGCTGCCGTTGTGGCGACCTATACGGAGCTGGCGCCGTCAAATCACGGCGTCGAACTCCGCAGGTATGACTCGGTGCACCAAGCCGCACCCGTTCGCGCTTTACACGCGTTACGGGATCTGGGCCGCTTCCCGAATCACCGCTGGGCCTGATTGGTCCTTCCGCGGAATAGCTGCTTGTCAAAAGAGCGCACAAAATGCGATAGTATACCCGCACAGGGCTGAAAGTCAAGGGAATTTTCGAAACTGCCCGGCTAAACCGGTTCGATACGAATCCGCAAATCCCTCAGTTGCTTCTCATCAACTGCTGACGGCGCGCCGTTCATCATGTCAACCGCCCTCGTATTCTTCGGGAAGGCGATGACATCCCTGATGGAATCCCGGCCAAGGCAAATGGCCACCAACCGGTCAAATCCAAAAGCGATTCCCGCGTGTGGCGGCGTCCCGAAACCGAGGGCGTCAATGAAGAACCCAAAACGACTGGCGATGGTCTGCTCATCAAGCTTCAGGATCTCGAAAACCCGCTTCTGAACTTCGGGCGAGTGGATACGCACCGAGCCCGAAGCGATCTCGGATCCGTTGAAAACCATGTCGTACGAGGCAGACGGTATCTCGCCAAGAGGGCAATCAAAGGAACTCAGTTCCTGAACAAGCGGAGAGGTAAAGGGATGATGTTCGGAATCGTAACGGCTTTCTTCCTCGTTCCAACTGAACAGCGGGAAGTCAACCACCCACAGGAAGTTCATCTCACTGGGGTTATACAGCTTCAGGACTTTCCCGAGATATCGGCGGACGTTGGAAATCGCCGCGTTCGCGGTTGTCGGCTTGTCTGCGATGAAGCACATCAGGTCGCCGACCTTGGCGCCGAGCTTCTCTGCGATGGCCGCGGCCTTCTCGCCGTTGAAGAATTTGGCCAGCGTGCCCTCGAAGCGGAGCGGCTCGACGCGCTTGAGATACGCCATTCCTCCCACACCGGAGGAAACTGCAACGGTCTCGATCTCGGAAATCTGTTTCCGCGACCATGCCGCACAGCCAGGAGCGACAATTCCCCTGATAATCCCGCCCGATGCGATAACGTTGTTGAACACGTTGAATTCGCTGCCTGCCATGAGGTCGTTAAGGGTCCGGACTTCGAGCCCAAAGCGCAGATCCGGCTTGTCGGAGGCGAATCTCTCGACTGCCTCGCGATATGTGAGCCGAGGTATCGGCAACTTGATTTCGATCCCCATGGCTGCCCTCATCGCATACGCCATCAACCTCTCGCCAAGGGATAGGATATCGTCACGATCTACAAAGGCCATTTCAATGTCGATCTGCGTGAACTCAGGCTGCCTGTCGGCGCGAAGATCCTCATCGCGGAAGCATCGCGCAAGCTGGAAGTACTTGTCGCAGCCGCCAACCATCAGCAGTTGCTTGAACTGCTGTGGCGATTGAGGCAGTGCGTAGAAGCTCCCGGCGTTGACCCGGCTTGGCACTAAGTAGTCGCGTGCACCCTCAGGCGTCGACCGCGCAAGGAATGGCGTTTCGATCTCCCAGAACCCCTCAGAGTTGAGGAACTCGCGCACCGACGCGCCCAGTTCGCTGCGGAACTCTATGCCCTCCTGCATATACGGCCTGCGCAGATCGAGGAAACGGTACTTCATCCTCGTATCTTCGCTGGGGGGCTCGGGATCGTTGATCACGAAAGGAAGTGGATGTGAGCGCGAGAAGACATGCAGTGCATTAGCCAGAACCTCAACCTCTCCGGTCGGACGGCTGGCATTTACGAGGCCTTCCGGGCGAGCCCGGACAACACCCTTTACTGCTATGCAGTACTCGAGCCTCAGTTCCTTGGCAGCGACTATTAGCTGCTCACCATTGGCCTCGTCGAAGACGACTTGCGTGATTCCATACCTGTCTCGTAGGTCAACGAAGACCAGGGAACCGTGCTGACGAACGGAATCCACCCAGCCATTCAGAACGACCGTGCGAGCGACCGATGCCTTGTTCAGTTCGCCGCAGGTTGCGGTTCGTTTCATTTCCATTTGCGCCTCTTACGGGTAGATTTTGTAGATAGTTCTGGGATACGGTATGCACTGGCGTATGTGTTCCGTTCCGCAAACCCACGCGACCAGCCTCTCAAGCCCGAGTCCGAATCCGCCATGCGGGACGGACCCGTATTTCCTCAGGTCCAGGTACCAGTTGAAGACTTCAACGGGGAGGTTGTCAGCCTTGATTCTCGCAAGGAGCAGGTCGTAGTCGTCCTCGCGCTGAGAGCCGCCGACTATTTCTCCATAGCCCTCAGGTGCGATAATATCGGCTCCGAGAACAACGCTCGGATCCTGAGAATCGCGCTTCATATAGAACGCCTTGATCTCCTGGGGCCAGTGTGTTACTACCACCGGAGACCCGAAGTGCTTCCCGAGCGCTTCTTCCTGCGGAGCGCCGAAATCCTCGCGATCAGCCATTTCCACACCCGCTGCACGGATTATTTTCACCGCTTCAGCATGCTTTACCCTTGGAAATGGCGATTTGATCTTCTCCAGCGACACCGTGTCGCGCTCAAGGGCGCGCAATTCGGTCGCCCTGCGCTCAAGGCACTTGCGGATACAGTACACCACTGTGCCTTCAGCGATCCTGATCACTTCGTCCAAGTCGGCAAAGGCCATTTCGGGCTCGAGCATCCAGAATTCGTTCAGGTGTTTGCGGGTCTTGCTCTTCTCCGCCCTGAATGTCGGCCCGAAGCAGTACACCCGGCCGAGGGCCATTGCGTTTGCTTCGTTGTACAACTGCCCGCTCTGGGTCAGATACGCCTTGCCCTGATCGAAATACTCAAGCTCGAAAAGGGTTGTCGTGCCTTCGCACGCAGCGGGAGTGAGGATCGGCGAGTCAACGCGGACAAATCCCTCCGAATCGAGGTACTCCATAATGGATTTCTCGATCTCGTAGCGAATACGCATAATCGCGTGCTGCTTGCGCGACCGCAGCCAAAGGTGCCGGTTGTCCATCAGAAAGCTGGTCCCGTGGTCTTTGGGGGCGATTGGGAAATCCTCGCTCTTTGAGACCAGTACTACGTTGCGGACCGTCAGTTCCACACCCGAAGGCGAGCGAGGATCTTCCTTGACGACGCCCTCGATGATTACCGATGACTCCTGGGTCAGCTTGTCGCACAGGGCAAAGACCTCGGGGGTGACGTCATTCACGAAAACAACGCACTGTACGAAACCAGACCCGTCGCGCATCTGGATGAAATGCAGCTTGCCCTTGGACGCGCGGTTGGCAATCCAGCCCTTAAGGCGGATTTCCTCTCCGACATGCGCCGCCATCTTCTCTATGGTCAGGTCTATCATAACTCCTCCGTAAACCGCGAATTATAGGCGTAGCGACGCGGCTTTCAACCTAATAGGCCCCTCCGCCGTGCTTCAATCACTCCGATCCTCAGTCAAGACCATGGTCCCGTTTGGAGTGCCCCTCACCTCCCACATTGGGGCAAACGCAGATGGGGCCAATCGCATCAGTACCGATGGAAGCCGTTGAGGAGCACCGGCATGCGCGACAACCGAACCCCACATAAGTTCTTTCCCGGATGAGTAATCGACTGTTCCAGGATGCATGGACGGATAGGGCTCGTAGACAGGGCACAACCCATCCGAGGCTCTTGCCTCTTTCTCCGAACGCCCCATTCTCACAATTGCGGCTGGCGGGGGAATGTAACTCATATGGCACAGTCGCCTGACTATCCATTCTTCCCGGGCCCCGAAATCAAATGCGACCGCCTTGCCGCCACTTACAACGGCAACCAGTCTCGCCCGACCTTTGCCCCCTATCTCGAAGACTCCGTTTGGATGCGGATATTCGAAAACAGCGATGACGATGATCGCGGCAAACGCGGCGGCTGCCAGCCTCTTTCTGCCAAAGTACAGCAGCATTGCCCCGATCAAGAGGAGCAGAATCCACAAGCACGTCGCAAGAACGGGGGGCCGTGTGCAGACCTCAAAGCCTCCGGGAATTGCCGCGAAACCCTTGTTCAATGCGGCAATAGCATGGGCAAGCCAGGCGGATGGGGCGGAGATAACGAATGCACCACCTGTGACGGTGTGGCTCACTACAAGAATTAGCCCTGCGGGAACAAGCGCCGCCGACAAGGGAACAGTCGGGATGGCCGCCAGAAAAGACAAAGGCGTCACGTTTCCAAAGAAATAGGCCAGCAGCGGCACGGTGAAAGCCCAGGCACTCAAACTATAGAGCGCGCCCTGTGACAGCCAATTTATCGCCGCGGCTACGGGTCTTTTGCCGACATCTCCGACGACCGCCTTCGCGAGAGGAGCGCCAAGTATCAGGATGCCCGCCACGGCAAGAAAGGAAAGTAGAAATGGCGCTTGAACCGCGTCCTGCGGCCAGAAGGCCATCATCGCGACGGCCACCGCGGCCAGCGCGTTAATGGTTGAACCCCGCCTCCCGGACCACACCGCTGCCGCGACAGCTACCACCCCGAGCGTTGCGCGCACGGCAGGGGCATTGAAGCCGACCAGCAGCAGGTATGCGAATATGAAAGGCATCGCGGCCAGCCATCTGATCGAAAGCGACAGGCGAAGTAGCGCTGTGATCCATAGGGCGACGGCGGCCACGACAGCCGCGTTCAGGCCGCTTACGGCCAGCAGATGGCCATTTCCGGAATACAGAAAGGCCGTGCGCCATTCGGCGTCGAGATTCCCGCGCGTACCAAAAGTGCACGCCTCGACAAGACCTCCTGATTGCGCATCCAGATTGCTGCGAATCATAAGCCCCATGCGCTCTCTCACCGCTGCCAGCGCGAGCCCGATACCCCAAGGGGCTGCCTCGACCGATTTGATGAAGAGAACGCGCTCCGCGAAGTAGCCTCGGTTGTCGGCATCGACATCCGCAACGAATTCGACACGGCAACCGACCGCCAGGTCACCCTCTGCGACGTCGAACGCAACCCTCATTGGAGAGTCAGCCGGAATGCCGCCGAACTTGACGTTTACAAGGGAGCAGTACGAACCGCGCTCCGACTGGAACAGTGACTCAATATCCCCGCTGACGGTGCAGGTCTGGGATGGAGGTGAGGCAGGGCTTACGTTTGAGCGAGCTGCGAGCCCGGCGATGAGGAGGCTGACTGCCAGCCAGACAAGGGCGGTGGCTCGCGACGAAGGATGCCCCAATGCGCCTTTGAGGCCGACAACAGCGGCAAATGACGCCGCCAGCAAGGCAGCGAGGAAGAATGGGTTTGACGCCGCGGGCGTAAACAACTGGCCAATGACAAGGCCAACGGCTGCAAAGACGAGTATCCCTACCGCAGGCAGACGCGGGGGAGCCGCGGGAGATGCTTCCTTTGGGCTCGCATCGCCTTCGCTCACGTTTGGACTCTATTCCTTTGGCGCCGAGTCGCGGACTTCGAAGGAGTCTGCCTTGGCGAAGAAGAGCTTGTTGTATCGCGCGGCCAAGGCAAGGACTCCGGTGTCTGTCTTGGTTGGGTCGACTCCTCCAGAAAGAGGAACAGCGAAAACGTCGCCCTGTGAATCCCTTACAAAGAGCGTATCCGATGAGGAAGTGACCCCGATTACCGAAGGAATGGACTTGGCGCAAATGGACACGCACTTTGTCTGAGACAAGTCGAAGATGCCCTCTTCCGTAAACACGAAGACCCCGGCTCTGTGGGGACGCATGAGGGATGCCGTTTTTTTCGGGCCGCCGCTCAGCTTGGATGCCTTCCCGCCTTCGACTGACAGCCAGTACTCATCCTGAATCGCGATGTAGATCTCCTCTCTGCCGGGCCCGGGACAGGCGTTCAGTATCTTCTTCCCGGAAATTGGTGGAGGAAGGGGCTTTACGCTTTTGGCCGCCCCAAGGTTAAGCAGGAAGTAACTGTTGTCGTCGCATTCAATCAGCGCAACCGGATTGGGCGAGTTCAAGTACCAGATGTTCCTGATTCCGGATCCCGCCCACTTCAACGGGGCAAAAGTGTCGCCAAAGTCGCTCGACTCAAACAGCTTCTTTCCGCACGCCAGGAGCACTGACTTTGTGTCAGGTGATATTCCGGCTGCCGTCGGCGCATCCGTTACCCCCGCGAAAGCCGCTCCCCTGTTCATTACCTCGAAGGCTCCGCTTCCGTCCCAGGCGGCCAGCAGGTAAAGCTTGTCAGACAGGATAGGGAGAAGGAGCGGCGGATCTTCGACTATCGGTTCGCAGATGACGGTTTTACCCTTCAGCCCTCTGGCTGCCGCAAGTACGTCGCCCGGGTTACGAGTAAAACTGCCGGTCATGCGATAATTGAGCGAATAGGGAACTGAGACTCCCCCGAAGTCGAACTTCCCTTTGCCGTCTCCGTTGATGTTGAGCTTTCCGTCAAGGTAGCACTTTTTATCGAGATCATAGGTTACATCGATGGAGCCCGTAAAAGGCAATTCGAAGGTCTTTCCCGCTCCCAAGGGGACAACGAGCTTGCCGTCAAACTTGATCGAGATGGTCGCCTTGGTGATGCCAACGACTGAGACGCGGCCCTTGATATCGGCAAACTGAAGCGGAATTTCGGCCGTGGACTTCGCATCGATGACCTTGTTCACCTTGGCGTAGAAATCCTTGATGTCCTTTTCGTCCGGCGAGTACACAAGACCGTGGCGCAGTTCTTCCTTCGGAAGCAACGGGCGAAAAGGATCGTCCAGGTCAATGAGTACGAGGCCGATGGCTTCGGGGGTCAATTCGTTTTTCGGACGAATCGAGACCCCATCGGGGCCGGTGACGAAATATCTGCGCCCCTGCAGACCCGCATCGCCTTTCTGATTGCGGTTGGGTGCTTCTATGTTAAGGGCGCTCTTCTTGTAGTTCCTCACTGCAGACCGACAGATTCCGGCCTCGGAAGCATCAATTGTCTGATGCCTGTACTCGGTCATTGCATAGCCGCTGCCATTGATTGCTTTGGCCGCCTGATCTCCCCAGCCACCGGGGGCATCGATATTGACCTTCAAGATTGCCTCGGCCTCGAAGCTGCCGGTGTATACCGAGCCCGGAGATGTAGCCGGGCAGAATGCAGGGCCCTGGGTTTCGGCACATGCAAGGACTGAGGTCAAGGCTACGACGAAGAACGCAGCAATGCTCTGACGGATCATCTGAACTCCCTGCTATGGCATAGCGTATGGGGCCTACTCCTCATAATTGTTCTCGATAACAGCGTTCGTGCCCGTGTGATCCCATCGTCCATTCGCGTAAGCGAACTCGCCCCGAGTCTCGGTAATCCTGATCTTTTCCGACGGGACCACGATTATCACCTTGGGATCACCCTCAAGCGTTACCTTCTCACCGAGGAAAATGGCCCTTGCGCAGCGTCCCTTGATCAGGCGATTTGCTGAATCCATGACTCTGATTGCCACATTCCCGTCCGCCGTAAAGTCAATCAGGTCCCCCTTCTCTGTGAAGGAGAACTTCATTGTGTCGGAGTCAATGTTCATTCCGCGGAAGGTCAGAGAGCAAGCCGCCTTCCCGCCGCTTGCTGAAATCGAACGGGGCAGCTTGTTGCCCGAGTCTGTTCGCAGTTCCACCATCGGCGCCTTAAGAAGCAGGTCTCCGCACTTGACCGTTGCACCGTCTTGAAAGCGGAATCTGCCAATCGCGGGTTCGAAGACAAAGGTACCACCTGTTGCGACCAACCTGTCTGCCTGCAGTTCCTTCAGATTTTCCGGAAGAAGAAGCTTGCCAGGGGTAACATTCAGGGTCATTTCGATATCCTTGCCGCTGTGAACGTATGTCTCCCCGGAAAATTCCACAGTCCCTTCGAGCTCTGACGCGACGAAGCCCTTTCCGGCGACCTCGACCCGCGGAAGTCCGGCATCAGAGGTCAGAATGACTGTCCCTTTGTCCCCGGCGGAATTGAGAGTCAAGGATGCCGCTGCCGAATGCAGCGTGAAGGTGTCCGCTCCACGAGTAATCTGAGCCCAGACATCACCTGATGCGCGCAATGTGGCCACGCGGAGGGTCTTTTCGTGAAACGTCCCGGTGACTGTGCAGCAGCGGAAATCGTATCCGGGCATTTTGAGGTTAAGCTTTGCCTTGGCACGTTCCTCGGGCCCGGCGTCCCTGACGCATCCGGTTGCCTCGAAGTTCCTTGGAGACTTGGATCCCGATTCCGAAGTGAGCTTCAGATAGCCGCAAGTAAGCGACTTATCACCCCACGTCATTTCCACGTTGCCGTCGTACTCCAGGATTCCCTTCTCTGGAGACCCGTAGAGCTTATCGCCGCGGATCAGGAGTTTCTCGGGCTTTTCCTCGCAGTTCACCGACCCTGTGCTGCCGACGCCGAGTAGAAGTAGCCCGATGGTGAGAAGGACAAGACGCGCTGCTGTCATTTGTTCCACCTGAAACCGCTCTCGGTTATCGCCTCGCACTTGAAATCGGAAAGTGAAGAGGTCGCGGGATTCAGCTTTCCCGACAAGTTGCTTCCTTTGAGAAAGTAAGAACCGTACTGCACCTCGAACAAGCCCGACAGTGAAAACTCCCCGGTCTTCAGGTTGACCTTCAAAGCGGATCCGTTGACTTTCCAACTCCCGCTGCCCTGAGGCATCTTCGCGTTTCCGGTGATCGTGACGCGGCGGGTAAGCTCCGCTACGGAGTCCAGACGATGATATTCGCCACGCTCTCCAGTGAGCTGTATCTTGGACGTGTCGCCCGCCTTATCTATATAGTAGTCGAGAACGACATTGCGCACGTCGCGAAGGTCCGAGTTGAAGAACTCCGCACTGTCGCCCTTCAGCGAATAGACCAATCCGCCCTGCTTCGCTTCATCGGAATAACTGAATGATCGGAATTCCACCATGTGCACGGGGGTCTCTTCGAATCTCTCTGCCTTGTTGATGGTCTGAGCTCTTGGTATAGCCGCCGACCATGCGGCCAGCCCGAGAACCACTGCACCGACGACAATGCAGAACAGCGCCGCTCTCGCGAGCGGCGCTGTAGATGTCGAGTTCGAAGTGGAAACCGGATTGGTCATTTTCCCTCTTCCGGTTTGGCGGAGCGCTCCATCTCGCAGATGATCTCGATTAATTGCGTACTGGTTATCACACCCATCCTGAGCAGAATCAGGCCGATCATGGGGTATCTGCCGACCGTGCGCTGCTTCTTCTGCAGTTCAAGGGCAGTCTTCAGGTTTGCCTCTGTTACGTACTTCTTCTCGAGTGCGATGTCGCCGAAATTCCTGCGAAGTTGTTTGGTCATATGTGACGATTATAGTGGAGTATCTCAAACTGCAAGGCACGCGTGTCCGGAAAAGCCCGTTGTCCACAACAGAAAAGAGAAGGGCGGCAAAAGTCGCCGCCCTTCTGTCAATGCTGGTCCGAAAAATTACTTGAGCAGCGTCCTCACGAAAGCCCTGATAGCAAAGCTTGAGCGGATTGAATCCGCAGCACTCGGAGCCATGGCGTAATAGGTGCTGACGAGGGCCGCGCCGGATTCGGAACCACAGACCACGGCATCCCTGCAGGATGTCAACGTGCTGACTTCGGAGGCTGCAAACGAGCCAAAGGCTGCCGTTGCCACGAAGCATCCGCCGCCGCCACCGCTGGTTGTCGGGGTTGTGCCACCACCATCGCCGCCGTCACCGCCATCGCCACCGCTCCCGCTCTTAGCCGAGATCGTGGTGATCTTGCCTCCGTCGAAGTAGACTACTTGCGGATAGCCATTTGCCCCAAGGACGACAGCAGTGTTTCCGACCACGTTCGTGCCACCGAGGGACATTGTCTCCCATGCGGAGCCATTGAACCGCGCGTATCTCAGGTTGTGCTCGTCGTGGTGACCGATATGGATGACCCCGTTCTCGTCGGCTGCGATTGAGGTGTTGAAGCCGCAGCGATCCGTTGAATCGACAAGCGCGGTGCTCCACTGGTCGCCCACGCGGGTTGCGAATTTCAAGTGCATCTTGTTGCTGTCCGTTACGTCCTGGTATGCGATCATCGGCGTGCCGTCCGGAGCCAGGGCCAGTGAGGGAAAGAAGCCCTGTGCGCCGTCAGCGTCAACCGTGCTCAGCACCCATCCGCCATCTGTGCTCTCAGCATACATAAGCCTGCGGAGAGTCAACGAGTGGTAGGCAATGACAGGCATCCCGTCGATTTCACGAACCGCGATAGCGTTGAACATTCCAGGATTACCCTCTGCGTCAACCGTTTCGATGATCCAGTCGCTCGAACCGTGCATTCGGTATACGACTTTCAGTGCGTTCAGGGCCATGTCGTAGAACGAAATGAAAACATCGCCCATCGTATTGACGGCAATGTGCGGGTTGCGCCCTGAGTCACCGACGGTCTGGATGACGTCCGGTGTCACAGGAGCGAACTCCACCTTTACCGTCTCAAATGCTCCGTAATAGTGCAGAATCCTGTCCCTGACGGCGTAGCATGTGACATGGGGATTGTTCGCGGTGTCAACATACAGGTCCAGCCAGTTGAGGTACTCGATGTTGTCGCGGAAAGTGGTCACCGTCCAGCCGCTTTCGTCCTTGACGGCAATCTTGATCTCTTTTGCCGTCTTGTCGTAGTAAGCTACAACTGGATGACCCGCCGTGTCGCGGGAAGCTGACATCTGGGAAGGAGTGTCGATGTTGATGATTAGCTCCGACGTGTTCCAGCTTTGATCGCCAGCGGTCGGCCTGTCCCTCCAGGCCCACCGAACCAGCGTCGGCGCTGTGATGAAGCCCGAGAAGTACGGCTTAGTGCCGTTGGTTATCGAGCCGGTGCCGTAGTACCCGTCGCACATCTTGCTGCCAACGATGTATTGGCACACGCCACTTATCTTGTCACCGTTCATGTGCCAGTAAACACCTTCGGACGGGTTCTGCGTCCCGTAGCCATCGGGGTTTTCGATCGTCAGCGAATGCTGCAGGTGCCATTGCACCGATTCCTTGATCGGGTTGTCCATCTTCACCGTCACGGATACCGGTACATCAGGTGCTGCGATTGAGGAAAACGCTCCGTTGCCTTCGCCTATCCACTGCGGAATGTAGCGCGATCCCGTTGGCGCACTTGGGGCAACGATATTAATCGTGACCGTTGTTCCCGCGGGATACCAGCCCGTGGCGTCCGGTGAGAACGAACCGAGCCCGTTTACGGCAATGAGATCAAGCTTGAACGATACCGTCCAGGTTCCGACCTCGGTAATGTATCCGTTCACGGTTATCGGAACGGCCGGGCTTCCGCCACTTGTCGTGACCGATCCGGTTCCGCTGCCTGCCCATCCGTTGAACGTCATCGACACGGTGGATGTGCTGCCCGGTACTATGGAGTTCAGGCTGAGCACCGTTCCCGCATCATACCAGCCCGACGCCGGGGTGGTCGTGCCGACATTGCTCGATATCACTACGTTGTACTGCTGCTGCCAGATCCACTGGATCGTTATCGGCTGCGTGAGCGTGCCCGTGTAACTGCGGCTCGCGGCGCCGAACGCGCTGTTGATGTTGTACCCGCGGTTGTCAAACCGAGCGCCTGTGCCATTGTCAAGCGTCTGCGCCACGGAGTAGCTGACGGTAGCGCCGTCAGAGAACCATCCGTTTGCGGTGCCGGTACCGACTCCCTTGTCGTTCTGAACCGTGAAGTAGTACTCCAACTGCCAGTTCAGGGCCACAATCGTTCTGGCTGGCAGATTGAAGCTGTACCATGTCTCGGTCGTGTTTATGCTGATCGAGGGAATGTCCATCGACACATAGCGGTATCTCGTGACCGAATCCACGTTGCTGTACTGCGGAACCTGTATCTGAATCAAGGTTCCGGGCTCGTAGTACCCCGCCGGGGGCGCCACGTAATTGCTGACAATTGAGTCAACCGCAAAGTAGACCTGCCTCGCATAGAAGGCTGTAATTGTCCCGGCCATCTTCGGCAGGATCTGCATCTCGTGTGTTATCCCGCCGCCATCGCTCCAGTAGTCAAACCGCCACTGAGTCCCGCCCACATCCATTATGTATTGCGGGGCGGAAATCGTGAATGTCCCGTAGTAGCCTGTGTTCGTGGAATAGGGAACCGTCGTGGCCGTGGAGCCTATCGTCAACTGCGTGCCCGCAACCGGTATGAAGCTTCCGGGTGCGCTGGGGCTCTTTGCGACATTGTAGGTCAGGTCAATCCTGTTGCGCACGGGGTACGGCCCGAAAGTATATGTTCCGCTCCACACCGGCCCGTAGTGCAGGCGTGTCCTGAAACTGACGTTGTTGCTGTCAACTGCCCAGGAGGCCCAGTTGATTGTGTATTTGTCTTGCCCTGCGACCTTTACGATCTGGTTGTTGCCAAGCGATACCCAGGGGCCGCCGTCGGCGGAATACTGGAATGACACCTGGTCAATGTCGGATCCATAGCTCTTCATCTTTATGCGCAAAGGCACAATATACTGAGAGTACGGTCCGTACCAGTAGGTGTTGTAAGCGTACTTGTACCAGCAGCTTTGGGTGTTGCCGGACCAGTTGCCTGCGTTGTAGCAACCCCAGTAGCCATTTTCCTGACCGAGGAGGAGGTTCTTGGAAAGATTGGAGAAGGTGGAACTGGAGAGGTCATACTCCTTCAGGCCGATTTCCGCATATATCGACTGGGAAGTGGCGACCTCAGTAAAGCTGCCTGCGGAGCCTGAGAAGAGTTTCAGCTTCCAGTAGTTGTAGCTTGAGCAATTATGGATGTAGGAGAAATTGGACTGCACTTTCGTAGCAGTCCCGCTGTAGGGAATCGTGTTGGCCACGTCAACGGTCCAGTACATTCCGCTGCTGCAATACTGGGAGGAGTTGTTCCACTGGTTCGCAGGATACCAAGTGTCGACCAACTGTCGAGTGTACGACAGAGTCATAATCGTATCGCCACCAGTCGGACTGGGTGGCGTCAAGGTAACCGAGCCAAGGTTTTGTAGACTCATCGTCGCGATGAACCAGTCCCCGTAGTTTCCGTCATCGTAGGCTCGCGCTCGAACCTGAAATGCGCCATCTGTCGTGGTCCCGGTATCGAGCGAATACGTGAATCCGTTCGCAGGGGTGTTGTCTGTCGTCGTCGCGCTCCACAGCGTGTCGGTGCTCTTCTTGTACTGCCACTCGACCCTGTCCACGCCGGTGAAAACGGTGGTGGTTGTAGCTGTGAGGTTAAGGACGCCCGCGTTGATATCGGTCTTGTTGTAGCCGGTGATGTCGGCCACTTCCACCCAGGGGACGGTGAACTTGATGTCGTCGATCCAGGCGCCGTACCAGTAGTAGTAAGAGTAGCAGTAGGTGTGGAATCGAATCCCTTTGCTGCCGGAAGGAATAGTGACCGATGTGGTTGCGCCGTACACGTACGTGTTATAGCTGTAGACATATGCCGCAGTATACCAGTTGTAGCCGTCCGGTGTGTATTGGACGTCGAGACTGGCGTCGTACAGGTAGTACCAGAACTTGAGCGTCCCGGGGGCAAAGGTGGCATTGGACCATGTGCGGGCCATATACCAGTTGCCATAGTAATAGTAAGCGTAATTCCCGTAGGGCACACCCAAATGGCCAGCCAACTGGGACGAACTGTAGTTGTAGCCGTCAACGCTACCGCCGTACGAACCGCCACAGCAGATGCCTTCATCATTTGTGAAAGCCCAAGGCGAATCGCTGGGAGTCATCATCTGGCCGTAGTAGTAGCTTCCGCCGTCGAAATTCTCGGTAAAGTCTGATGCACCGGCCTTCGCGTACGGCGAGAAGCACAGTAAAGCAGCCAGGAAAAGCAGCAATCCGACAGCGACGTTCCTGAGCATGGCACACCCCTTCTGCGTTGGGATTCTCATTATCCACGCGTACTATAATGGCACCAATGCAAAAGTCAAGACTTTTCGCCCTTGGACAATCTGATGGAACGTGGTGCAGCCTATGGCGTTGCGCGGTACCGGGAGCGTTTCACAAATCTCGCAGGTTCTTTTGGCTCGGGCCTCATTGCAGTAGGTCAAACCGCCCATTGTAACGAGCGGCAAGTTCCCCGTACTTGTGAGAACGCGCATTGCCGGAGACGAAGAATGGGGCGTCCCAAAGGGCCGCCCCACCAATCAGGTCAGATCCGAACGCGCAAGCTAATCGAGCAAGCTTCGTACGACAGCCCTGATTGCGCTGCTTGAGCGGAGCGGATCCGCAGCGCTCGGAGCTACGGCGTAATAGCCTCTTACGAGGGCAGAGCCGGATCCAGAACCGGCAACTACGGCGTCCCTGCAAGAAGTCAGTGCGTTGACTTCAGAGGCTGAAAGCGTGCCAAAGGCCGCCGTTGCCACGAAGCATCCGCCGCCGCCACCGCTGGTCGTCGGGGTTGTTCCGTCGCCGTCGCCACCATCACCGTCATCGCCGCCACTTGCGCCGCCCTTCGCGGCAACCGTAGCGATCTTGCCTTCGTCAAGGTAGACCACCTGCGGATAGTCGTTGGAACCCAGCACAACTGCCGTGTCGCCAATAACTCTGTTACCTCCCAGAGAAGAGAGTTCCCAGGATGCGCCGTCGTAGCGGGCGTATCTGAGATTGCCGAGATTATGATGCCCGATATGGATCACCCCGATCGGGTCAACAGCGATAGACGTATTGAAACCGCAGCCCGCAGTTGAGTCAACAAGAACCGTGAACCATTGCCCGCCGCTCCGGGTTGCGAACTTCAAATGCAGGTTGTTGCCGTCGGTCCCGTCCTGATAGGCAATCATCGGCACGCCATCGGGCGTCAGAGCAAGTGAGGGATAGAATCCCTGATCACCATCCGAGTCAACAACGCTCAACTGCCATCCACCCTCGGTGCTTTCCGCGTACATCAGACGGCGCAACGTAAGCGAGTGGTATGCGATTACCGGCATTCCGTCTATTTCGCGGATCGCGATTGCGTTGAATAGCCCGGGATTGCCTTCTGAGTCAACTGTCTCTTCGGTCCAAATGGTCTCGTCATGGGCCCGAGAGGCTACTTTCAGTGCGTTCTCGGACATGTCGTAGAACGCGATGAAAACATCGCCCATCGTATTGACAGCGATGTGCGGATTGCGCCCGGAGTCGCCATCGGTCTGTATGACATCCGCGAGACCTGTCAATGAGTCAGTCTTGGCTTCTTCGAAGGCACCAACATAGTGTAGGATCCTGTCGGAAATGGCGTAGTAGGTGACATGTGGATTGTTCGCACTGTCGACATACAGATCGAGCCAGTCCAGGTTATCGACGCCATCGCAAAGAGTGCTTACCGCCCAGGAGCTATCGCCCTTGACAGCTATCATGATTGCCTTCGCCTCAGCATCGTAGTAAGCCACAACCGGATGTCCGGATGTGTCGCGGGAAGCAGCCATATGACTCGGCGAACCCACGGAGACAATGAGGTCTGATGTGTTCCAGCTCTGCTCACCAATAGGCGGCTTGTCCTTCCATACCCAACGTACCAGAGACGGTGCCGTGATGAAGCATGAGAAGTACGGCTTGGAACCCGAAACTGTGGAGCCGGAGCCGAAGTAGCCATCGCACAGTTTGTCCCCGACTATGTACTGACATACTCCGCTGGCCCTGGAGCCGTTGAAGAGCCAGTATGTTCCGACAGCAGGATTCTGCGTTCCAAAGCCATCGGGATTTTCGATCGTCAGTGAGTGCTGCAGGTGCCACTGCACTGACTCCTTGATCGGGTTATCCATCTTCACCGTCACGGATGCCGGAACGTCCGGAGCCGCGATCGAGGACAAAGCTCCATTGCCTTCGCCTATCCACTGCGGAATGTAACGCGAACCCGATGTCGCACTTGGGGAAACGATGTTGATCGTGACCATTGCTCCCGCAGGATACCAGCCCGTGGCATCCGGCATGAAGCCTCCGAGGCCGTTTACAGCGATGAGGTCGAGCTTGTATGAAACGCTCCAAGTGCCTACTTCCGTGATACATCCGTTCACCGTCATCTGTATTGCAGGACTACCACCAGCGGTAGTTACTGCGCCTGTGCCAGTTCCTGACCATCCATTGAAGACAGTCGATACCGTGGAAGTGCTCCCTGGCACGATGGAATTCAAGCTCAGCGTCGTTCCTGCATCGTACCAGCCTGAAGCCGGTATACTCGTGCCAACATTGCTCGAAATCAAGACATTGTACTGCTGCTGCCAGATCCACTGGATCACGATTGGGCAACTCAATGGCGCGGAGTAGCTGCCGCTCGCGGCGCCGAATGCACCGTTCAGGTTGTAGCCCCGATTGTCTAACCGTGCGCCTGCGCCATTGTCGAGCGTCGATGCAACCGAGTAGCTGACGGCCGTTCCCTCAGAATACCACCCGTTTGCGGTGCCGGTGCCGACTCCCTTGTCGTTCTGAACTGCAAAGTAGTACTCGAGTTGCCAGTTCAAGGTGACGATCGTCCTGGCCGTCAGGTTGAACGTGTACCACTTCTCTGTGGTAGTGACGTTCAATGTAGGCATTTCCATCGAAACGAAGAGGTATCTTGTGTCCGAGGACACGTAACTGTATTTGGGAACTTGCACCTGAATCAACGTCCCGGGCTCGTAGTAGCCCGCAGGAGGTGCGACGAAATCGCTCACGTATGAGTCAACGCCAAAGTAAGTCTGCCTCGCGTAGAACGCCGTGATCACCGTGTTCATCCTCGGAAGCACCTGCATTTCGTGGCTCATGGCTCCGCCATCGCTCCAATAGTCAAATCGCCATTGTGTGCCATCTATGTCAGAGATGTATTGTGGAGCGTCTATGGTAAACGCCCCGTAGTAGGTCGTGTCTGCGGAATAGGGCACTGTCCGGGGGAGCGCGTCGATTGTCAATTCTGTGTCCGAGACCGGATTCAGCATGCCCGGGGCGCCAGGACTCTTAGCGATGTTGTACGTCAGATCGATCCGGTTATGCACGGCATACGGACCGAATGTATACGTTCCACTCCAGACGGGGCCATAATGGAATCGAGCCCTGAATTCCACCTCGTCACTGTCGACAGCCCAGGAAGCCCAATTGATGGCGAACTTGTCCAAACTGGCAATCTTGACGATCTGGCTGTTGCCCAGCGAAATCCATGGACCACCGTCCGCCCGGTACTGGAATGAGACTTGATCCACATCTGCGCCGTAGCTACTCATCTTAATTCGCAAAGGCACCTTGTAGGTCGTATACGGCCCATACCAGGTCGTGCTGGACTTGTAATAGCAGCTCTGCGTATTGCCTGTGAAGTATCCGGACGGATCGTACATCATCCAGCGCCCACCGTATATCCCCAGCAGCAGGTTCTTCGACAGGTTCGAAAAAGTGGTGCTGGAGAGATCGTATTCCTTGAGCCCTATTTCGGCAGTTATTGTATTGGAGGAGGCCACTTCCGTGAAGCTCCCCGCTGACCCGGAGTAAAGCTTCAGAGCCCAGTTGTTGTAGCTGGAGGAGTATGTGTATGAGAAGTTCGTCTGAACCTTCGTAGCGGTACCGCTGTAAGGGATTGGCTTCGATACGTCAACCGCCGAGTAGTTGCTGCTGGTGCTATACAGTCTTGTATGAGTCCACTGATTCGCGGGATGCCACACATCCACAAGTGTTCGGACATACGAAAGGGTCATTGCAGTATCTCCACCCCCGACATCAGGCGATGATAGGGCAACCGAGGCGAAATTCTGGACCTGCATCGTTGTTCCCGCCCATTCGCCATAGTTGCCGTCATCGTAGCCTCGGGCTTGCACCTGAAATGCGTTGTCTGTAATGCCAGATGTGTCGAGCGCGCATGTAAAGCCATCTTCAGGGGTGTTGTCGGTAGTCGCGTCACTCCATAGAGTGTCCGTGCTCTTCCTGTATTGCCACTCGACAAAGTCGACACCGGTCAGCACTGAAGTGACGTTGGCAGTAAGACTGAGTACGCCCGCATTGATGTCCGTGCTGTTGTATCCGCTGATGGAATTGACGTCGATCCATGGCATCACGTACTTGACGTTGTCTATCCACACCCCATAGTAGTAGTAGTACAGATAGGCGTAGCTGTGAAAGCGAATCGCCCTGGCTCCGGCGGGAATTGTGACAGAGGTGTTTGCGCCGTACACGTAGGAGTAGTAATTTGCCTGGGTGGCGGCAGTGTACCAGGTTGAGCCATCGGTCGTGTATTGGACGTCGAGGCTCGAGTATCTCACGTAGTACCAGAATGTCAGCGTACCGGCTGCAAGCGTCGGTGATGACCAAGTATAGATCAGGTAGCAGTCGTAGAAGCCTGTGTACATGTAATAGCCATACGGACACCCGATATGCGCCGCGTACGAAGACGATGAGTAGTAGTAGCTGTCAACGTCCGCGCTTCTGGAGTTGTACATCGGGTAGCCGCTGTAGGTGGTGTAGGATGACCATGGCGTCGAGTAGCTGTAGATCGCCTGGCCGTTGCTGTAACCGCTATCCCATTTCTCGCTGACGTCCCAGGAACTTGCAGCGTTCGCGCTCCGCGTAAAGCCCAGCAGTGCGGCCACGACAAGGGAGAATCCAACCACTGCATTTTTGAACATGCCTCGCTCCTTATTGATACTGCGTTCTGGCTATCGTTGCGGAATATAGTGCGACAGAGGGGAAAAGTCAAGAGTTTTTTCGTGGCCTTGCCAAGTGCTCTTCGGATCGGCCGGATGCGCCATCTGCCGAGTCGCTCTTCACTCAAACGCTGTTCACATTGGTGTTGGAGGGAGACTGAGTTGGCAGATCAGGTCCTGCGATGTTCCCGATTCCGCAATTCCCGATCCGGAATGAAAAAGGGCGCCCCGACGGAGCGCCCTTAATATCTGTTCGTGCCCAGAAGTTGGCTAATCGAGCAGGCTTCTTACGAAGGCCTTGATTGCGCCGTTTGCGCGGATTGAGTCCGCAGCGCTCGGGGCTACGGTGTAATAGGCTCTTACGAGGGCCGCGCCGGATTCTGAACCAGCAACCACGGCATCTCTGCAAGAAGTCAGTGCGTTGACTTCAGAGGCTGCAAGCGAGCCAAAGGCAGCCGTTGCCACAAAGCATCCGCCGCCTCCGCTGGTTGTCGGTGTTGTCCCGCCGTCGCCGCCATCTCCGCCATCTCCGCCACTCCCGGTGCTACTCTTCGCGGAAATCGTGGTGATCTTCCCTCCATCGAGGTAGACAAGCTGCGGATAGCCGTTCGTTCCCAGCACGACCGCAGTGTTTCCAACTACGTTCGTTCCACCGAGAGCCATGGTTTCCCAGGCTGAACCATTAAAACGAGCATATCTCAAGTTGTGCTCGTCGTGGTGACCGATATGGATGACCCCGTTCTCATCGGCAACGATTGAGGTGTTGAAACCGCAGCGATCCGTTGAATCGACAAGCGCGGTGCTCCACTGATCGCCAACGCGGGTTGCGAACTTCAGGTGCATCTTGTTGCTGTCAGTAACGTCCTGGTATGCGATCATAGGAGTGCCGTCCGGAGACAAGGCCAGCGAGGGGTAGAAGCCCTGTGCACCATCGTCGTCAACAATGCTCAGCACCCATCCGCCTTCGCTGCTCTCGGCATACATGAGCCTGCGGAGAGTCAGCGAGTGGTAGGCAATGACTGGCATCCCGTCTATTTCACGAATTGCGATAGCGTTGAACATTCCAGGGTTACCTTCGGAATCCACCGTTTCCGCTGACCAGTCGCTCGAATCGTGCATGCGCGAGACAACCTTTAGCGCGTTCTCTGCCATGTCGTAGAACGAGATAAAGACATCGCCCATCGTGTTGACGGCAATGTGCGGATTGCGACCGGAATCGCCCACTGTCTGGATGACGTCCGGTGTCACCGGCGAGAACTCCACCTTTACCGTCTCGAACGCTCCGTAATAACGGAGAATCCTGTCCTGTACTGCGTAGCAGGTGATATGGGGGTTGTTCGCGGTGTCAACATACAGGTCCAGCCAGTTGAGGTAAGAGACGTTCTCGCGGAATGTGCTGACGGTCCAACCGCTTTCGTCCTTGACTGCGATCTTGATCGCGTGATAGGTCTTGTCGTAATAAGCAACTACAGGATGACCCGCTGTGTCGCGGGAGGCAGACATCTGGGAAGGAGTGTCGATGTTGATGATGAGTTCCGACGTGTTCCAACTTTGATCGCCAGCGGTCGGCCTGTCCCTCCAGGCCCACCGAACCAGCGTCGGCGCTGTGATGAAGCCCGAGAAGTACGGCTTAGTGCCGTTGGTTATCGAGCCGGTGCCGTAGTACCCGTCGCACATCTTGCTGCCGACGATGTATTGGCACACGCCACTTATCTTATCACCGTTCATGTGCCAGTAAACGCCTGCGGCCGGGTTCTGCGTCCCGTAGCCATCAGGGTTCTCGATCGTCAGTGAGTGCTGCAGGTGCCACTGCACTGATTCCTTGATCGGGTTGTCCATCTTCACCGTCACGGACACCGGTACATCAGGTGCCGCGATTGAGGAAAATGCTCCGTTGCCTTCGCCTATCCACTGCGGTACGTAACGTGAACCGGTCGGTGAAGTCGGAGATACTATGTTTATCGTGACCATCGTGCCGGCCGGGTACCAGCCTGTGGCATCCGGCGAGAACGAACCGAGTCCGTTAACAGCGATGAGGTCGAGTTTGAACGATACCGTCCAGGTTCCGACCTCGGTAATGTATCCGTTCACGGTTATCGGAACGGCCGGGCTTCCGCCACTTGTCGTGACCGACCCCGTTCCGCTGCCCGCCCAGCCGTTGAACGTCATCGACACCGTGGATGTGCTGCCCGGTACTATGGAGTTCAAGCTGAGCACCGTTCCCGCATCATACCAGCCCGACGCCGGTGTGGTCGTGCCGACGTTGCTCGAAACTACCACGTTATATTGCTGCTGCCAGATCCACTGGATCGTTATCGGCTGTGTGAGCGTACCAGTATAGCTGCGGCTTGCGGCGCCGAACGCGCTGTTGATGTTGTACCCGCGGTTGTCAAACCGCGCGCCTGTGCCATTGTCAAGGGTCTGCGCCACGGAGTAGCTGACGGTAGCACCGTCAGAGTACCACCCGTTTGCGGTGCCGGTGCCGACTCCCTTGTCGTTCTGAACCGTGAAGTAGTACTCCAACTGCCAGTTCAGGGTCACAATCGTTCTGGCTGGCAGATTGAAGCTGTACCATGTCTCGGTCGTGTTTATGCTGATCGAGGGAATGTCCATCGACACGTAGCGGTATCTCGTGACAGAATCCACGTTGCTGTACTGCGGAACCTGTATCTGAATCAAGGTTCCGGGCTCGTAGTACCCCGCCGGGGGCGCCACGTAATTGCTGACAATTGAGTCCACTGCGAAGTAGACCTGTCTCGCATAGAAGGCTGTAATTGTCCCGGTCATCTTCGGCAGGACCTGCATTTCGTGGGTTATCCCGCCGCCATCGCTCCAGTAGTCAAATCGCCACTGAGTTCCGCCCACATCCATGATGTATTGCGGGGCGGAAATCGTGAATGTCCCGTAGTAGCCTGTATTCGTGGAATAGGGAACCGTCGTGGCCGTGGAGCCTATCGTCAACTGCGTGCCCGCAACCGGTGTGAAACTCCCGGGCGCGCTGGGGCTCTTCGCGATGTTGTAGGTCAGGTCAATCCTGTTGCGCACTGGATACGGTCCAAAGGTATACGTCCCGCTCCACACTGGCCCGTAGTGCAGGCGGACCCTGAAACTGACGTTGCTGCTGTCAACTGCCCAGGAGGCCCAGTTGATTGTGTACTTGTCCTGACCGGAGACCTTTACGATCTGGTTGTTGCCAAGGGAAACCCAAGGGCTGCCGTCGGCGGAATACTGGAATGACACCTGATCGATGTCGGAGCCATAGCTCTTCATCTTGATGCGCAAAGGCACAATGTAGTATGTGTAGGGCCCGGACCAACCCGAACTGGTATAGTACTTGTACCAGCAGTTCTGCGAATTGCCGCCGGACCAATTGCCTGCGTTGTAACATGCCCAATATCCTGCTTCCTGGCCGAGCAACAGGTTCTTGGCCAGGTTCGTGAATGTAGAGCCGGACAGATCATACTCCTTCAAGCCGCTTTCCGCGTTTATCGACTGGGACGTTGCCACTTCGGTGAAACTGCCGCCCGAACCGGAAAACAGCTTCAGCTTCCACGAATTGTAGTTGGAGCAACCGTTGTATTCGGTGAAGGTCTGGTAGAAGTTCGACTGCACCTTTGTAGCCGTACCGCTGTAGGGAATCGGATTAGCCACGTCAACGGTCCAGTAATAGCTGCTGCTGCAGTAGAAGCTCGAATGCACCCACTTGTTCGCGGGGAACCATGCGTCGACCAACTGTCGAGTGTACGACAGAGTCATTATTGTGTCCCCTCCAGTCGGACTGGGAGGAGTCAATGTCACCGAACCGAGGTTCTGCACCTGGATTACGGCGATGAACCAATCTCCATAGTTGCCGTCATCGTAAGCCCGCGCCCGAACTTGGAATGAGCTGTCGGTAATGGTCCCCGTGTCCAACGTATAGGTGAACCCGTTCACAGGAGTGTTATCAGTCGTCGTCGCGCTCCACAGCGTGTCGGTGCTCTTCTTGTACTGCCACTCGACCTTGTCCACGCCTGTAAAAACGGTGGTCGTAGTCGCTGTGAGATTCAGGATGCCCGCGTTGATGTCGGTCGCGTTGTAACCGGTGATGGAAGCTATTTCCACCCAGGGAACTGTGAACTTGATGTCGTCGATCCAGGCGCCGTAGTAGTACGCGTAAGAGTAGCAGTAAGTGTGGAAACGAATTCCCAAGGTGCCAGACGGAATGCTGACCGACGTGGTTGAACCGTAATCATACGTCGGATAGCTGTAGATATAGGCTGCTATGTACCAGTTATAGCCATCCGGCGTGTATTGGATGTCGAGACTGGCGTCGCTCAAGTAGTACCAGAACTTGAGCGTCCCGGGGGCAAAAGTCGGATTCGACCAAGTGCGGCTCATGTACCAGTCGTAATAGCCACCCCAGCCGGAGTAGTTTCCATACGGGCAACCCATGTGACCCGCCAGTTGAGAGGAACTGTAGTTGTAGCCGTCAACGCTTCCCGCGTAAGAACAGCCGCAGACTCCGGATGGACATGAGAAAGACCATGGTGTACTCGAAGAGGTCATCATCTGACCGTAGCTGTATCCGCTGTCCCAGTTCTCGTTGAAGTCAGAAGCGCCAGCCTTCGCGTACGGCGAGAAGCACAGTAAAGCGGCAAGGAAAAGCAGCGATCCGACGAAAAGGTTCCTGAACATAGTACACCCCTTAAGCGTATGGTTACGGCGTCTCCACAGCATACCGGTTGCGACGCGGCGCAGGGCCAAAAAACCGCTCCAGCCCTCTTTGAAAGGGCTCTCGGCAATATAGTACTGTCGACAACAGGGGTCGTTCCATTATTGCGGGGTTTTTCGCGGTAGGAATTGACTCTCTCTCCAGAAGCAGCCAGTGAGCGTCTGTTCCGTGATGGCATGGCCGATCCAATACCCCCAATTTCTGGAACCACTAATGATAAGGGCGTCCCATTGGGACGCCCTTATTCCCGAAAATGAGAGCCAATCAGCG
>JBAZOJ010000001.1:0-64997 GCA_041648755.1 Candidatus Brocadiia bacterium | reverse complement strand
ATCGCTCTGTGCATCCACGACTTGCCCGTCAATTTCCACTTTCCCCGCCGGACGAAGATCGGTGATGGCGAATCCGGATTTTCCCAGGAGCATTGACGATCTATCCGGAAGGCTCTGGATTTCAGAGGGCTGTAACGATGAGGAATGGACAAGTCTTCGAAACAATGGCATTTCGGGCAGGAATTTGCTTAGCACAATTGCAGCCAATGACATGAAGACAAGTGAGCCCATCAAAGAGAGCGCTGCTTGCCCCGCTCTCCCCATCCCCAGAAGACGGGAATCGAATGGTGATGAGGAGGCGAGGGGAAGAAGTCCGGGGATAAAGGAGGCAAACAAGGCGTAAAAGGTCAGGAGTATCCCCGCGACTCCGATCACGCCAAAGCCAGGAGTAACCAGAACTTCCACCGCAAGGCAGAGGATCCCCAGAATGAAGAGGCCGATTTCAGGGAGGCCCGCAGTTCCCACGTAGACAGTAGCCCAGAAGAAAAGGCCAAAGAACAGCAGCGAAAATCCGGCCCCGACAAGAGTACCCGGGGCATGAAGCTCTATGTACAAAGAAAGAAACCCCATGGCCAGAAGCAATGCCAGCATCAGAGGATGGTAGAGAACGACGAGAACCCATTCGAAGGCTGCGAAAGGGAGAATGGGAGTTGATGCATCCATATCCAGCAGCGAGGCAAGTGCCTTCGCGTCTCCAGCAACATCCGCGGCTATTCCAGCGAGGAGCATTTCAGAACTCCCAAGAAGCAGAATCGGCGTCGCGCGCGGGAAGGCACTTTCGGACGTCACCAATGGACGGTAGTTGTCGAGTACCGTACGTGCTTGCTCATCTGTCAACAAGTACGAGAAACCGGGTCTGCCCGGAATCTGGTAGGACCTGATTCCAGCAATCTCAGCAGTTATTGGGCTGCTGAGTGTTACTACACGCATGACAGCGACGTTTTCGAAGAACATCCTGAAGAGTGCCGGGTGGTGTCCGGAGCGAGTTGCAGCATCCACAATCGCTTTTTCCAGAGCGATGAGACTTGACGGCTTCACCGGCGGCGTCGGGTTGTCTCCTCCGTTCGAAGGGAAGGGCGATATCGAGGCCAAATCGGAGCAGTAGATTCGCGTACAGGCCAAGGCTATGAAAGTCGGTGCTCCCCAGCACTTGCCTCTGATGAATGCTACTGTCAAGATGCCCTTGGATTGCAGCCGGATCAGCTCGTCAGCAACTGTGTCCGCCAGTTGGAAGCTGTCAGCGTCCAGATCGATTTCAATTATCAGCGCATTTGCCTTTTCGGACTCGGCGAGAGAGGCAGCTCGCAGAAGATGAATAGCAGCGGCGGTTCCGCTGCCTGTTGATGAATCGAGAGTTACCCTGACCGCAGACGCCTGGCATGTCGGCTGCGCAAAGAAGGCTGCGATGAGGACCGCAATTGCGTATAATGTCCCTTTGGCCATATGTCAATTATAGTTTGTATGCGACGGAATCAAGGTCGCAGTCGGAGGCGCGGTTGCTTTCTCCTCTCGAACGGACTTTTCTCCACATTCAGGGAATTGGTCTCGCGACCGAACTGAAACTCTGGAACTCCGGCATTGTTTCCTGGTACGACCTCGTTGAACGTGCTTCGGAAATACCGGCTACCGGAATGCGGAGTCTTCTTCTGGCCGCCTGCAGGGAATCGATAGAAAAATTGGCCGTTGGAGATGCCAACTATTTCCTGGAACGTCTCCCCTCCAATGAGGTCTGGCGGGCATTTTGCTCATTCCCGGGAGCAGTTGCGTATCTTGACATCGAGACCACTTCTGCCGCCATTGACCAAACCGGTCTCACCGTGGTTGGATTATTCGATGGCCAGAGCGTGCATTCCTTTATCGCTGACTTCGAGGATCTCACTGAGCGGCCGCCATTGAGCGCTGTTCGGTATCGCACCCTCCTCCGACCTATGCATGATCTTGGCGATGCGCTGTCGAATTTCCCCAGAATTGTTACCTACAACGGTGCAGTTTTCGACCTGCCCATCATACGGAGGCACTTTCCCGACGCCTCATTTGGCAGGCTGCATCTCGACTTACGTGTCGCCCTTCGCGGATATGGCATCAAAGGCGGCCTGAAGGCAATTGAGAAATCGTTTGGAATATCCCGCCCGGAAAGCGTTCAAGGACTGAACGGTTTCGATGCAGTACGTCTGTGGATGCGGTATCGCTATTTCGGTGATGTCGCCGCTCTGGCGACTCTCATCGTGTACAACGCCGAAGACATCATCAACCTGCAGACGCTGCTGCGGAGTTTCCTCGACCAAAGAACCGCGGATTTCCCATCGGGGACTAATTTCCAGGCCTAAGCTAACCTTGTCTGGGCTCGCGATGACCTCTTTCCTTGAGCCTGCACCAGAATTCCATTCTCTTCAGCAATTCCCGCTCAAAGCCAATCTCTTCAGGGAAGTAGTAGCGAGCACCGCGCAGATTCTCCGGGAGATACTCTTCGGCAACGTAATGGTATTTGAAGTCATGAGGATACTTGTACTGCGAGCCGAAACCCATCTCCTTCATCATCCTGGTAGGGGCGTTAATGATGTGGTCGGGAACCGGCATGTTCTCCTTATCAACAACGTCGGCATGTGCGGCCGAGAAGGCCCGATAGACCGCGTTGGACTTAGGTGCTGTCGCAAGGTACACAACTGCGTTTCCAATCGGCAGCAGCCCTTCCGGAGGTCCCATGAGTTGGAACGCGGATAGTGCCGCATTGACCACCAGCATTGCCTGAGGGTCAGCGGTACCAATATCTTCCGAGGCGAAATTGAACATCCTGCGAAGGAGGAACAAGGGATCATCTCCGCCCTCGATCATGCGCCAGAAATAGTGGAGCGCAGCATCGGGATCGCTTCCCCGCATGCTCTTATGAAAGGCGGAAATCAGATTGTAGTGGTAGTCGCCAGCTTTGTCATGGAATATCGTCCGCGTCTGGACGGCTGACATTATGTCTGTTTCGGTGATCTCTGCGTGATCGGGAATGCGGGCAGATGCGAGTTCCAGAATGTTCAGCAATGTCCTGGCATCCCCATTGGACAGTTCACACAGGACGTCGATAGCTTCTGGCTTGAACCTCAAGTTCTTCTTTCCCAAGCCCTGTTCGGAGTCTCCGATCGCGCGCTGGCAGATCAGGGAGAGATGCTGTTTGCTCAGTGGCGGCATTCTGACTACCCTGCACCTCGAGAGAAGAGCAGGTATTACTTCAAACGATGGGTTCTCAGTAGTTGCTCCTATCAGAATGATGGTGCCGTTCTCGACATACGGGAGGAAAGCATCCTGCTGAGCTTTGTTGAACCTGTGGATCTCATCAACGAACAGAACGGTTCGCTCGCCGCCGATCCGAAGAAATGATGCTTCTTCGACGATTCGCCTGATCTCCTTTACTCCGTGCAGAACGGCGGAGAAGGAAACGAACCGGCAGTGGACATTCTCAGTCAGCAATCTGGCCAGCGTTGTCTTGCCGCAACCGGGTGGCCCCCACAGAAGAAGTGATGGCGGAGGGTCCGCCTCGGAAAAACTCGCCAGTATGCCGCCTGGTCCAGAAAGCTCATCCGGACCCAGGAATTCTGACAACATCTTTGGCCTCATTCGCTCAGCGAGCGGGGCTGCCGGAAGGTCCAACTCAGGCTTATTGAAGAGGTCTGACATTCTCACCTCGATGAAAGCGGCCAGTTGACAGGGCTCGATACGTAACGCCTTGCGGGCTCCGGCGGATGCAGGATCTTCTGCGCGCGACCGCTCATCAATTCTAACAGAATCCACAACATAGTCGAAAAACGCGAAAACTTGAGGCGCCATGCAACTCCGCAGATGGCTTGAGGATGCACTCTCCCTCACCAAATTCTTTATCGCGACCTTGACAGCGCCTTCCCTGTGGCCTACAATGGACTCATGGACAAATTGCCAAGCGAGAACAAGAAGCTGGCGGAGCAAGTCAACTGGATTGCCGACCGCCTCGCCGAATCCTATCCCGATGAAGCCTTGACCTTGGTCAGGTCAGTCCTCGATGAACTGATCTTCAACGTGCTCGTACAGGGCTCGTCGAAGGAAAGGGCTCTGGCTGCGTTCAACGCGTTGAAAGAGGAATACCACGACTGGAACGAGGCCCGTGTAACAAGACCTGCCTCAATGGCCGAGATTATCAAGGGTGTCGGGCTGGAAAGCCTCAAAGCCGCTCGCCTTGTGAAGATCCTTCAGGGCATTTTCGAGGATCGGAGCGAAGTGGATCTGGAGTTTCTGCAGGAGATGTCGGTGCCCGCCATCCGAAACTACCTCGGCGGCATGGAAGGCATTGGCGAGAGTTCTATCGACACAGTGCTGACGTTTTCGCTGGCAAAGAACTTCTTTCCGCTGAACAAAGCCGCCGTCCGATTTGGGCAGCGTTTTGGACTGGTTCCTTCGCTCAATGATGGTCGGCGACTCAAGGGTTTACTTGAAGATGCCGTTCCGCAGGATAAGATGCCTGTCTTCGTGCTGACGCTCGAGTATCACAACGAGAACATCTGCCGAAGCGACAAGCCAAAGTGCAAAACCTGCCCGCTTCAGCCTCGTTGCGCGTTTGGAGGAAAGAAGGGCAGACTTTCGAAGGAAGCCGAATAGGCAGGGATCTCTTGGAGGTTACAGATGTCTGGACACTCTCACTGGTCCTCGATCAAACATCAGAAAGCTTCTGCTGACGCAAAGCGCGGCAAAGCTTTTTCCAAGCTCGCAAAGCTGATCGCAGTTGCGGTCAAGGCCGCCGGCGCTGATCCGGACACGAATTTGCGCCTGCGCTACGCCATCGATGCTGCCCGGGCCGCAAACATGCCGGTCGACAGCATTAAAAGGGCCATCTCCAGAGCTTCAGGCGATGAAGATGGCGCGCGTATTGAAGAAATTGTCTACGAAGGTTATGGCCCCGGAGGTGTAGCGATTATCGTGAACGCGGTGACAGACAACAGGAACCGAACGGCTCCGGAACTCAGAAAGCTATTCGAGGCAAACGGCGGGAATCTAGGCCAGTCAGGCTCCGTAAGTTGGATGTTCAAGACGACAGGATTTGTCTCCGTCCCCAAGACTTCCTGCGATGAAGACACCATAACAATGGCGGCACTTGATGGCGGGGCGGAAGATATCTCGGCGACCGAAGGTTACTGGGAGATATACTGCGCACCAGCGGATTTCGAGAAGGTGAAAGCGGCTCTCAAGAACGCGAATATTGCCTTCGAAACCGCCGAGATCACGAGGATTGCATCGACTGAAGTTACGCTGGCCAAAGAGGCAGCCAAGCGATGCATGAATCTTCTCTCTGCACTTGAGGATCACGAGGACGTTCAGAACGTAAACAACAACCTGAGGCTCACCGACGAACTAATCGCCTTACTCCAGAAGGAAGAATAGTGCTGGTCTTGGGCATTGACCCTGGAACCCGCATCGCGGGGTACGCAATCGTCGAATCCGATGGCTTCGCTCTGAGGAGAGTCGCCAGCGGCGTGATCAAGCTTAACCCTCGAGAGGAAATGTCCGCGCGCCTTGCTTCTCTTTACACTGGCGTGCAGGATATCCTGGGGCGGCATTCACCTTCGGAAGCGGCTGTCGAAAAGGTCTTTTTTGGACACAACGTAAAAAGCGCACTCACGCTCGGTCAAGGACGCGGTGCGATGCTTGCAGCTCTTGGTGGTTCGGAAATTCCAGTCTTTGAGTATGCCCCTGCACAAGTGAAACAGGCTGTGACAGGAAGAGGCTCCGCGACCAAGGAGCAGGTGGCAAAGATGGTCACCGTGCTTTTCGGAGGCTATACGGCAGAGACTCCGGATGAATCAGATGCTCTCGCAGTGGCTATTTGCCACTGCAACCGGAGTAGAACGACAGGAATTTTGTAGCCGCGGATCAACCGAACCGACCGGGCAGGGAGGACAGTTGGACAGGGAGACTAGCTTGGAACTCCGCAAGATCCTGGACAGGGTCGCTGCGGAAGTAGATAAACATCCTGAGGCATCTTTCCTGGACGGGGAGTTGCTGGCGGGTGATACAGGCGGTTCTTTTGTCTTGAGGGTGCGAAACAACTTCGCGAAGAAGTTGGTCATGCACCGATATTTCCAGGTACTCAAGAAGACTCTCTCGGAATCCATGGGCCGACTGGTGGAAGTGAGCGTGGTCGTCGGAGACAATGGGGATCCTGCCGAAACTTCCGGCTCCAACGTCAAGGCAACCATTAAGACGGAGAAGGCGGAACTGCCTGCCGATGTTCCCAAGCCGACAGAAAAGGCTCAGGGCTTTGTTCGGGGAAACATCAGGTCGGATTTCAGGCTTGACAACTTCGTTCAGGGCGACTGCAACAGACTTGCCTACAACGCAGTACTTGATATCGCCCTGCAAGGGCGTTCAGCGTTCTATCCCCTTTACATCTATAGCGGAACCGGTCTCGGCAAGACCCACTTGCTGCAGGGCCTTTGCTCGGCTCTCGCCAAGCACCATCCCGAACTGCGCGTCGTCTACACGACTTGCGAGGAATACACGAACGCTTACATCCAGGGGATCAGGAACAACCGGATTGAGGACTTCAGGCGGGATCATCGAGAGATCGACGTCCTGGTCATCGATGACGTTCACTTCCTTTCAAACAAGAAGGGCTCACAAGAGGAGTTCGTTCACATCCTCAACACCCTTCAAAACCGCTCAAAATCTCTGGTTGTGGCCAGCGACGCCTCCCCTGACGAACAACAAGAGATTCTCGAACACCTGTTGCAGCGCTTCCGCGGAGGTCTGGTTGTCGAGATGAAGATGCCGGACTATGCGACGAGACTCAAAATTCTTGAAGGCAAATTGACCGAGCGTCGCACAATAGGGCTCCATCTGGAAAAATGGCACAAGTTTCTCGAGTACGTTGCGGCTCGAAAGTACGGGAACATTCGGGAGTACGAAGGGGCGCTCAACCGGATTCTCTTCAGCGTTTCTGTGCATTCCGACTTCGAGAAGGTCACCTTGGATGATGTTCGGAAGATCCTGAAAGAGGCAAACCGCATTTGGACCTTGGAAGAGTGTTTCTCCCGCACCTGCACAACTTTCTGCGTGACGCGCGAGCAGATGGTCTCCCCATGCAGATCTCGCAAGATAAGCAAGGCGAGAAAGTACTTTGCACTGTTGGCACGGGACAAAATCGGATTGTCGCTGAGTCAAATCGGCAAACAATTGGGAGGGCGCGCACATACTTCGATACTGGATATGGTCCGCGAACTTCGAAGTTCTGTTGCCGCTGACCCGGATGAGAGGAAGATCTGGGAGGAGATCTCGGAGCTTTAGCAGATGATCGTAATGAAATTCGGCGGGACTTCTGTTGGCAACGCCGAGTGCTTCAAGCGTGCATGTGACACAATTCGACGCTTTATTGCGAGACGGCCGCTCGTCGTCGTTAGCGCGGTTTCCGGAGTCACGAACTTGCTTGACAACGCGGCTACCAGAGCTGCAGCGGGCCGAAGCCTCCTGGAGGAGGTCATCTCTCCACATAGGTCAATTATCCGTGATCTCGGTCTTGAGCCAAGGGTGCTTGAGAAGCAATTTGAGAGTTTGCGCTCGGTCCTCGAATCCATCGCATTGGCGGGAGAGCTTTCACCTGAGAATCGCGACGAAGTGCACTCGTTCGGCGAGAGGTTCTCGTCCGCAATCCTTGCTGCTCACATGACGTCAATGCAAGTGCCTTCGAAGGCATGGGATGCCGGAGATGCCGGCAACATAACCTCAGACATGTTTGGCTGCGCCCGACCAATCCCCGGGGCTGCGAAGCTGATTCGCGACTGGTTCGCATCCATCGGCTCCGAAGTACCCATCGTGACCGGGTACATCGGGCGGACTCTCGACGGTCGACGGACAACGCTCGGTCGAGGGGGCAGTGACCTCTCCGGCGCAATATTCGCTGCAGCACTGAATGCGGAAGAGTTGCAGATATGGACTGATGTTGTCGGGGTCATGTCTGCCGATCCCCGCATCGTGCCCCATGCTCGTACAATCCCGGTGCTTTCCTTTGAGGAGGCCGCAGAATTGGCCTTCCGTGGAGCCAAAGTCCTCCATCCCGATACGGTCTATCCAGTGCGGGAAGCAGGGATACCTGTCAGGGTACTGAATTCCTTCGCCCCTGGTGCTGACGGTACACTGATAGTTGAGAAGGCTATCCGCGCGGGGGTCAAGTGCTTCACCAGTCAGCCGGATCTCCTCGAATGGAGCTTCTTTGAGCAATTCGGAATACCCCGCAGTCATCAGATCTGTGACGCACTCTCTGTCCTGTCCGACCATTCACTCCCGATCAGTGTGTTGACTACGTCCGAATCGGGTTTCGCAGTGCTGACGACATACTCTCCGGAGTATTCGAAGGCGGTAGCCGATCTTGTCAGGATCGCGCGCGTTTCAGTCCAAACGCATTGCGCCTTAGTCTCTCTCGTTGGCGAGGGAGTCGGTTCCGAAGGAGATTCCGTGGAGGCTGCTTGCCGAACACTGCGTGAGGCAGGAGTCGCCTGGCGGCTTCTCGTCACCAGTCCAACCGGAAAGAGTTTTTCCTTCGTCATTGAGGACGCAAACCTTAGTCGCGCATTGACCGCCCTTCATGCGAACTTCCCGCTCATCTGATAGCCGGGCTACAAGTTCGGGCTCCGAAGGGGATGGTGCCTCTCAGGCCGAATGCTCAACCTCCGAAACTTGCTGAAATTCACGTACGGGCGCTTGCGATCATCTGCCTTCTTTGTGACAGCATGCGCGCTTGGACCTACGGATTCGATCGAGAAGATGGCTTCCAGCTTGCCCTCGATATCGGCAACATGCCTTCTGGATTCAGCGGCATATGGTGCAACTCCTTGCGAGTCAAATATGCCCTCGGCTCTTTCGAACACGACTTTGCAGTCAGCGTACTTCTCCTGAGACTCGAAAATCAGCCCGCAGTAGAAATATGAAAGTGCCAAGCTGGTTGGGTCGGGCTCCGGTTTGCCCGTGGCAGTCTTCGAAGCGAGTCTGATCTTGAAGTCACGGTGGAATGAAACCGTGTTCGCAGGCGTCGACTGAGCTCGCAGGGCCGCAATGCCCTTATCGAGGACTTCGCGTTCCGGATGACTGACATTTCGCATCTGTTTCATCGCCAGGGAGAGGAAATCGGATGCTGCTTCGAAATCGCCTTTTTCCACGCAAATAACACTCAGGTCGCACAGTGTGGCAATGTCGCGACTCACTACTTCGAGGGCCATGGCATAGAATCTGCGCGCATCAACCAGTTCGCGCTTGCGATAGTAGGTGCTGCCGAGGTTTCGGTAGGCTCTGAACAACAGGGCTGGTTCGCGAAAGTGGTCGATGACGCGGAAGAACTCCGTCAAGGCACCCCTGAAATCGCCGAGATTCTTCAGTGCAATCCCAAGTCCCAGATGCGACCATCCGAACGGAACACCCGAGGAAAGAGCCCGTTTGAACGCTTCTCGCGCCAAGTCGTACTTTGCCATCTCAAGATAGGTGTGCCCCAGTAACTCGAATGCTAACGGGAAGCGCTCGCATGCACCAACTGCCTTGCGGTACTCGGCAATCTGTTCGCCGTAGCGACGCTGTTTGCCCCATAGGTCTCCACGGATGATATACGCGATTGCCTTCATTTCGGTATCTTCGTCCGGAATAAGCTCCATCGCGTTGTCAATGGTCTTTAGTGCCTCGTCCAGAGCACCAAGCTCAATCTGGCATGCAGCAAGTATGAGAATCAAATCATAGTCGTCAGCGAAGAACAGGATCCCCGCCTGAGCCTGCGCCTGTGCATCCGCGAATTCGGCCTCAAGCAACTGGATTCTGGCGGGTACCCTGAACATCAGGGGGGTATCCTGCATCCGAATCGTGTCAAGCGCCTCGCGACACTTGTGCAGCTTCTTCAAGGCCGAATCGGGGTCGTTCTTGATGTACTGAGTCCGCACGGCATCAACATAGAGGTCTTCCAGAGTGTGCTTAGCCATCTTTCCTCCTATCATCCACGGGGATGAAATTTCTTGTGCGCCTCCTTGAGGCGCTTCCCGTCTACGTGAGTATAGATTTCGGTGGTAACAATGCTCGAGTGTCCGAGCAATTCCTGGACAGAGCGCAGATCTGCTCCTCCCTTGAGCAACTCCGTGGCAAACGAATGCCTGAGAGTATGGGGTGAGATTTCCTTTTGTACTCCTGCCAACCTTGCCAGCTTTCGGATAATCCGGAAGACCATGTGCCTGTCGAGCGTTTTCCCGGATTTGCTCAGAAGAAAGCTGTCTGCGGAGTGAGGTTGCCTGAGGGCGGGATATTCGACACGGAAATATTCCTCGATGGAGTGAAAGGCCGCATCGCCGATTGGGACAATCCGTTCTTTCGAGCCCTTCCCCAAGATCAGGAGGAAGCGGGATTTCAGCTTGACGGCGCTGCACTTTATTCCGCACAGTTCGGAAACACGTAAGCCGCAACCGTACAGCAGTTCCATAATCATGCGGTCTCGTGCTGGAAATTTGGTGCCTCCGGAGGGTATGACCCGAATCATCGACACGATTTCCGCGTCAGAAAGTACTTCCGGCAGGTATTTCCCGAGTTTTGGAGCTTCAAGAAACTGAGCTGGATCCGACGGAATTGTCTTCTCACCATGGAGGAATCGAAAGAACACGCGTATTGATGAGCTTCTTCTTTCGATCGTCCGAAGAGCAAGGCCTTCCTGTGAACCAGTGTGAAGAAACTCGCGGATGTGATCGGCTGTCACGTCGACCGGCTCTCGCACACCTCGCTCCGCAAGCCACGCGACAAGTATTTCGAGATCGTTGGAGTAGCCCGCGAGCGTATTTCGGGACAGCCCACAGTCCACAGAGAGATAGTACAGAAAAGCCTTGAGATGCGCCTTCAGCTTCGCCTCCCGCTCGATGATGCTGGACAGATGTCGATATCGGGGTTCAATTTATCGGCTTCTCCGGGTAGGTCTGCCTGAAAGTGGAGTCAATCCGCTGCTGCGATTCTGAGCGACAGATGCTTCCTCTGCGAAGAAAGGCACTCATCCATCGAACGGCTTCTCCAGTGAATTGTACAACACTCTCTGCGAGACTAGCAAACAACTTGGGCAAGAACAATTGCATGGACCGATACCGCCTCTACGCCGGAGAGGGTTCCCTCCCAGGTCTTTCCTTTCAGGTTGATCCGCTCCGGCGGGACTCTGAGAAGCTCCGCAAGCCTCTTTTTCATTGCGTTCTTATGAGGTGAGATCTTCGGATGGTCGCAAGTAACAACCATATCCAGCGAAAGGATCGAGAGATTTCCGCATTGCCCAAGTGCGATGGCCAGCAAGTCCGTCGAGTCCGCGTCAGCATACCGGGGATCCGAATCTGGAAACAACTCGCCAATGTCCCCAAGTCCAGCGGCCCCAAGGAGTGAGTCAATCACGGCATGGAGTACAGCGTCGCCATCCGAATGCGCTACGGGGCCATAGCCAGCCGGATGGGCGATTTCAACTCCTCCGAGTATCAGCCGCCTCGAGTTCTTTTCGAGCCGATGGGTATCGCAACCGATTCCTACCCGGAGACGATCTACTTGACCATCCATTGGATCTCCATTCCAGCAAGTTCCTCGATTTCGTCGCACAATACCGAATAAGACGTGGCATCCGGAATCGACTCTTCTTTCATCGTGATGCTGATTGAAAAAGTGGACGAGTCGGCTTCCCGGGAACCGGTGGTTGTCAGAACCAGTGGGCCAGCGCGAAACTCACCGACCGGCATGTTATCTGGCACTAATGCTATTTTCCCGCTGATTCGGAATTCCACCTGAACATTGCCTACCCATTCCGGAAGCAAGACTCCAGCCTTGCTTACAGTGCGCCCCAGATCAATCTTGTATGGGAACACCTGAAGTCGTTTTCCGATCTGGCCGTTGGACAAGTCAACTACCATCGGCTGAACAGTGTACTCGATCCGACTGCCAGCCCAAACAGAGACTCGTACTGCTTCAGGCCCAATTTCCGCGTTCTCAAACCACTCCTTAAAGAAGCTCCTTATCGCAGTATCAACGGGTCTGGCGGAGGCGTAGTGTGCAAGTGCCTCTGCAGCAGAGCCCGAAAGCACTACTGACGCGGATAGCAGTATCTTGCCGTCATCGGATGCGGCAAGACGCACTTGATACTTGGCGAGTTCTATGGGCTCGAAACCCGACACAGAGACTGGAAAACGCCCTTCTGGAGAGATTGGGGCCGCGAATGCGCAGCGCCAACTGTGGCTGTTCATCGCAGAAGAGAGAGGGAGCAGACAATCTGAGCGGACAACCAGAACTCCCTTCTCGTCGCTGAAAACGAATGCAAAACCAGGCAAAAACGATGGGCAGGCAATTGCATCAAGAGAGACTGGCTGAAAGCTCTGCGGATCGTACGGCAAATACGAATACAAGCGCATCTCGTCGGCGATGCCCGAGGATTTCAATATCGTCCAGAACAGAATCGCGAATTCCAACTCGCTGCCGCGCCCTGAGCCAATCGTCTGAACAGGAAAAGCAGGGCGATACATGAGCCGGGCCGACGCAATAGGCATGTCCTTGATGACGGCTCTGACAGAGTTGAAGGCTTCGACGAACTTTGTGCGACAATCGGATTTCGGATTTGGCAGGAGTTTCTCCATCTCGACTGAGAATTGAGCCTTTGAGGCGATTTCCGCACTCATTCGCTCTGAGTAGCGCTGGAAATCCATCGTGGTCCATGCGAGTCGGGGCAATGCAGAAGATCCCGTTTCCAGCGCGGAGTAGATTACCGAGTTGCGAAAGACCAACTCTCCTCCCTCGTCGGTAGCAATCAGGCCTGGAGACTGCCACGAGTATATGGTGCATCCTCCTTTTGCCAGTTTGTACTCGAAACTGACACAGGGCACTCCCGGGATAGCCGCAGAAATGGAGTCAAAAGCCTCTGGCGCGAAACATGGTGTAGCCGGAAGGGAGAAGCGCTGCTCGACTACCAGGAAGTCATTTGCGCCAATTGGCGGACACTGGAGACCTTCCGAAGTTGATGGGAGCCGCATGGGGACAACGCCTCGCGAAATGATGTATGCGTCCGGAATCTCAACCGACGGCCTTTCCAGAGAGTATTCGGGTATGTCGTTGGAGAAAAGGAAAGCTCTCGATCCCTCTGGTGCTGACAGTGCCGAAACCAGTGTCCCTCTAAGTGTTCCGTCTGGCAAGGCGTCCATTTTGAAGCGCCTGGCAAGGAAGATCAAACCCTTTGGATGCACAATGTTTCCGGCCAAAGCTGCGATTGCGGAAAGAGAATCCCAGTCATATCCCGCTCCAAGGAAGGCTGCTTCACCACGCCTCGCCAAGTCTTCCATGGCAGATGCTATTCTGCGGTCGCCGGGAGAGATTACCGATGCGTTCTGTAGGGCGGTCTTTGCCCCATCCACGTCCCCAACGCGAATCAGGTTCTCGCCGAGTGTTATCCAGTTCTCGAGAACCCATGGGAACGATTTGCACAGGTGCCGGGAAACGATTACCGCTTCGGCGTATTGTCCGGATCCAGAATAAAGGGAGACCTCATCCTGATAATAGACCAATGGGCTCAAGCTTTTTGCGGAGAGTTGCTCAAGCAAGTCGATCTTCATCGTCCCTGACAAGCGACTTCCGGGCGCGCAGAGCCTGGCGATCATCTTCTCGTCGAACGGAAACTCCCGAAACACGGGCAGAACCGGAGTTGGATCCGCGCCCTCTGAAACCAGTCTGGAATACTCCTGGAGTCTTCCCATCGTCCATCCGTCGGTCACTGCCATCTTCGCGAGAAAGGCCGGTTGGCCAGCCATTTTCGCATAGGCTTCCGTCATGAGGAACACATCGGATGCTCGGAACAAACTCGCGCACCGATCCAGATAGCCTTGGTCACAGTAATATGGCGATGAGGCAATTGCGACCTGCGGCGACAGAACCAGGGCACTCCATGTCTGCCAGATGCTCCCGAGGAACGCGGCATTCTGCGGGTGATATGGCGCCAATCTCAGCGCAAGGAAAGCATCCTCGGCAGGCTTCGATAGCATCTCAAGACTCTTCTCGGCGCCGAGCGTGAAAATATCTCCGTCCCTCGGTAAGGCAATTCTCAAGCAAGGGTTCATTGCCGGGAACATGTCCTGCTCGGCCGTCAAAATTCCGGCTCCGAACTTCGATCCCTCGTCACTCAGCTCACGTTGAGCGATTGTGAGCGCCGTGCCTTTCTCATTGAGAAGCCTGACTGAGATTGAGCTTCCCGAAACGCAAGGAAGGAGAAATGCCAAGCTGTGTCGACCGCTTGCCAGAGGGCCGCTTTTCAGAAATGCTGTGGTCGCAAGGGCAGGGGACGCGCCTGTCAAGCGCGCAGCAGGGGAGGGGAGCGATTCCTCCGCCTTCAAAATGGCCAGCAAGGGAGCATCCAGAAAGACCGTGGATTCCGTCGAACACGAAATCGCCAAGACAACTGCCGTAGCGGGCGCGAGTAATTCGAAGTCCAATCCTGCAATGGCGAATTGCCTTTCTCCCGCCTGAGAGACGACCGAAGCAGGGGCAAATGTTCCAGCAGGCGAAGCGGCCATAAAGGGCCCGATACCTTTCGGACATGCTATGGGGACAAGACGACCATGGCCATCGTTGCCTTTTCCCCTCAACGGAGACAAGACAGACCACTCTCGGCAGAGCCCCGCCAAGTTAATTTCCTTCTCCATTAGAGCGTTGTCGCCCAGCCGATATGCCTGGAGAATCATGAAATCCTCCATGAGCATTCTGTCGTATGGCGATGTGAGTTCAAGATCCAGAGCAACAACTGACTTCACCAACTCGCCAAGTTCCGACCGTCTCATTGAAGCTGATGCGAGACGGAGCCACAGCAGTTTCCTCGCCAGTTCTTCTCCGGAGGCTGTTTTCAAGCCTTCCATGGCAATGCGGACAAGCCCTGTTGTGTCAGAATTCAGGCAGGCAACCAGGGCAGGGGATGAGATTCCGGCTTCACCGGGAAGAGGCGGCTGTATGGCTTGCTCGCCCTCAGCATAGAGCCAGAGGGGTGAAAGGGCTGCAAGCAGCAGGAAAACGGTGAGAGGTCTCGTCATTTCGTCAGCAAAATCCTTGCATTCAGGGAAAACCCCCTATAATAGCGCGCGTTTGTTTTCGATAGAGTAGCTAACTTCTGGAAGGGACAGTGGTTACGGATGATCAAGGTTGACGCTCGCGACAACGAATCTCTGGACAAGCTGCTTCGCAGATTCAAGAAGCTGTGCGAGAAGGAAGGCCTTTCTCGTGACATCAAGAAGGCGTCGGTTTACGAGAAACCGAGCGAACGTCGATCCAAAAAAGCCAGAAGCCGTAAGCATTAATCGCGGCAACGCGCTCTCCAGCTATTTCTCGGGCAGGGACTCCCTGCCCGTTTTCTTTGGCCCGGATATCCTAAGATAGTCTGAGATGTCAGCCATAGCGGCTCCGGGTGCTCTTTGCCGAGCTATGAACTCGCAACACAGCGACATGTAGTAGAACGTGCCCGGAAGCCCTGCTCCGGTATTCTTCTTGAAGCATGATAGCGCCGCCTCATAGTCTCCATCCACGTATGCCGTGACTCCATCGCACTCCGTCCTGATAGTGTCTTCTTCGACTCTATTCAACAACCGGTAGGGCTTGCCGTCAGGTCCCTTCCGTTCTTTCGCGTATTCGGCAAGGAGATTCCTGAGCGCCGTGATCGTGCTCTCATCGTAGATGCTGTCCAGGAGCACAGAGAACATCTCAAACGCTTCTCCGGCATTGCTGGACAGACCCTCTGGTATGTCGCTCAGGCGCTGCAAGGACGCTTTCGATAGAGTACCGAGGGAGGCCTGATCAAGTGCCGCTTCACGCAGATAACGGTAGGCACTGATGCCCTTTCCCTGCTTCTGGAACACATCAGCAACAGCGGTGCACCATGACGACCGCGAAAGTGCAAAAATGTACTCGCCTTCGGGAGAGATGTATATGTCGGCATCAGGCAGTTGCGGACGAGTGACTGTAACCGTAATCAGTCTTGATGCGGCGGGATTCTCGGTGTACACCTCGTCAGAATCTACATCGAAGCTCTCCATCGCCCCCCAATAGTCGACTGTGATCCGGGAGTAGGCCACCGCGTTAGAAACTGCGCGCTCGCGAAACTCCTGCGCCACTTGACCCAGGAACAGATCGGAAGCTGCTGCGTCAAGGCCAGCTTCGTCACGCAAGTATCCTTGAAGTTCAGGCTTCTCCTCATTGATGACGAACTCGCAGGATCGACTCAGAGAAAAGACGTTCCAAAGGTCATCGGGTTCCATGTGAGCGATTCGCGACTTGAGGCGCATCACCTTCAGATGCAGGAAGTAATCGGTCGGCCAGAACGCGTAGGCGAGCACACCGGCCATGACAACTGCCAGGATCAGAAGCCAACGACTACACGACAGACGAAAAAGCTTCATAATCACCCCAATGGACAACGAGGCGATTATACTCATCTCGGCCGAACAGGGAAGACGGAAAAGCCGTTCTCTTGACGTGCGCTGCAGCCACGCCAAGAGGCAAGGGCACATTTCGCAAGAGCAGTCCTCTCCCAATGCAGGCGCCATCGCATACGCTATGCACCATAATAGACATTATCAGACGTTCCAGATTGGACGCGCACGCCTACAAGCGGCATGGAGTCGCGGTTTGGCCAACTTCCCCCCTCCCCTGTATTGGTCATCTGCTGGAGTTACCGCGTGACTCGTCCGTTTGGAAAATTCCTCGTCATTGGGTTTGTGGCAGTTCTACTTCTCTTCGTATTGCGATGCTTCGAATGGCAGATCCTTGACTCGGATCGGTATTTGGCGCTGGCATCCAACCGATTCTTGTCAACCGCTTACCTTCCTGCGGGGAGAGGCCGAATCCTTGACCGGAACGGAGTCGTTATTGCTGCCAACAAGCTCACTTACTCACTGGCTGTTGTGCTTGGTGCTTCCCGCTTTGAAGGATTTGACGCGAAATGGTATCGGGGAAGGATCTCTCGGCTTTACTCTGATCGGTTGGACCCGATGCTCTCGGATGATGCCCGGACCGCGATAGACGAGAGGATAGCAGCCGATCGCGCAAAGGTGAACCTGCTGCTGAGTCGTTCGGAGACTGTCGCTGGCATTTCGAAGGCGTGCGAGGGCCGGGTCGGTGTCACTGAGCTTGCATCTTCGATCACCACGGCGCTGCTGCGCGTCTCCCGCGGATGGGAGAGTAGTTGGACGCCGATAGTCGTTGCCCGGACGATTCCTGACGATCTCGCATCGGAGATCTCGGCGTATCCAAGTGATTACCCGGGCTGGACGATCATTCCTTCTTTGCGCCGTACTTACCCGTGGGGTGAGGATCTCTACCAAGTGACGGGCTACCTTCGCGCAGTGTCTCAATCAGATATGGAGGTTCTTGAGGAGTACGGATTCATCAGCGGGTTGATGAGTCTGTCGGATGTGGATTCCACATACTTGCGTACTACCTCACGCCTTCTCGACGAGACGGTGGGCGCCACAGGCCTTGAGCGGTCCTTCGAATCGCAGATCAGAGGTTCTTCCGGTCTTCTCAGAAAGATTCGCCTCAGGACCGGTGAGGAGAAGTGCCTTGACGACGTGAAGCCCCGAAACGGCAGCGATATCATCTCATCCATCGACGTTCGCTTCCAGAAGATCGCTCGGGAGGAGATCGGGGATCAAACGGGTTCGATTGTTGTCATGGAACCTGAAACTGGCGAAATATTGGCCTACGTCAGCAATCCATCAATCTCCCCTTCGGAGTTTTCCGATGGAATCTCATCTTCTCGATTCCGGGAAATCTCAGCAGATCCTGACAGACCGCTGCTCAATAGGCCAACTCAGGGCCTTTATCCTCCCGGTTCAGTATTCAAGATCGTGATGGCAGCGGCAGGTCTTGAGCTGGGTGTCGTTGATGACGAAACCAGGTTTACCTGCACTTCAGACTTCAGTTACGGAGGCAGACGCATCCGCTGTTACGGAGACGCCGCGCATGGAAGCGTCAGCTTGGCAGAGGCACTGAAGGTCTCCTGCAACAAGTACTTCTTCCATCTGGCCAACCAGAAGAACCTGTCGATGGAGTCAATCGGGAAATTTGCCGGGCTATTCGGATTTGGGGAGCGCACGGGGGTCGAACTGCCATTTGAGAAACCCGGGAACATCTCTGGCTTGTACCGTATGGACTGGGACTCGATCTCGAAGTATCAATATGCTATCGGGCAAGGCACTCTTCTTGTCACTCCACTGCAAGTGGCAAGGATGATGGCCGCCTTCGCGAACGGCGGCTTTCTGGTCAAGCCGACCATGCTTCGGGTGCAGTATTATCCAACGCGAGAGAAGCTCCAGATATCGGACGGGACATTCGATCGCATAAATGCTGCTCTTGCGCGTGTCAGCAATGAGCCAGGCGGCACTGGTTACACCGCAAGGCCGAATTGCCATGAGAAGATCGCCGGGAAGACTGGAAGCGCGGAGTACGGAGCAAAGGACGCCCCAACGCACTCATGGTTCGCCTCCTTCGGACCTGTCGGGAAGCCGGGATTGGTTATCGTCGTAATGTGCGAAAAAGCCGGCACCGGCGGAAAAGTCGCCGCTCCGATAGCCGCAGCGATCTACGAGAGAATCTTCGCACTTACCGACAACAAATAGCCGTCAGGAGCGGGTGAACGTTATTCGGACAGAAGTGCCTTGATTGGTCTCACTGCTGATGTCCACCTCACCCCGAAACAGGGCGGCCAACTTCCGAACGAGAGGAAGCCCAAGCCCAAGACGATTCTTTCGGCCGTATGAGAAGAACGGCATCCAGACCCTGGGAAGGACTTCAGGAGGAATGCCAACTCCGGTATCCTTGACCACGATGGTCACCGCTGCATGGTCGTCCCGGAGCGAGATTTCCACCCGCTTCTGCGCCCTGCTCTTGTCAGCCGCTTCCAGCGAGTTCTCAAGTAGTTCCGCAAGGCATCGCGCAATCCTCTCTCGATCAACATTCAGCAGCACCGGAACGCTCGGTATGTCGAGGACCAGTTCCACCTCAGCCTTCATACATTTCTCGGCAAATCCCGCAGCAACTTCGGTGACCAGTTCCTTCAAGTCAACGCTGTCGATCACAATGTGAATGTCCTCGGAAATGAGGTCGTGAAGCGAATCAGTCAGCCGACGAATGTTCTCAGCGGCTGAAATGATATTCCGCACCCGACGCAGGTCCTTTTCGTTCGGGCTGCGCCCTTTTTCAATGAGCGTGGCAAAGCCAATGATCGCGCTCAGCGGGTTGTTGATGTCATGTATGATTCGGTATACGGCGTTTCCGACCGCTTCAGAGCTGTTCTTCTCGATCAACTGTCTCTGGAAGAGGTAGCCGTTGAAAATGTTGGTGACGTTGTGCCCGATTATTCCTCCGAGGACTACCGCGTTAGCGGAGGCAATCTTCCCGGCCGGAAGCCTCAAGATGGCCTGCGCTTCTCCACCAGCGATCTTCATAGGAATCAGCAGTAGGTTTCCCGGCAGTATCGATACTTTGTCAGGTACCGGGTTCGGGATATCAGGCCGCGGCCCGACAAGCTCGGACGGATAGTCAGTGACAAACTCCAGATTATGTATCCCTTTGTAGTGAGCGACTGCGGATGTCGCGTGAAAGAAACTGGCGATCTTCTCAAGAAGAAACGCGAGCAAGCCCTGTTCGTTTTCTGCTTCCAGCCGAAGCGAAGAGAACAGGTCCAGCAGGCTCTCCATGTACTTGCGGTACTCGCGCTCGCGATGCTGGAGATTCCATTTTTCCGTTAGAGAATGCGCGAGCTGTCGGATTTCGTCCGGGTCGAATGGCTTCTTCAGATAGAGCAACTTGCTTGGGTCTTCAAGAGCTGCAACCAGGCTCTTCCGATCCTTGTCAGAGTAGGCTGTGACAATTACAATCTCGATATCCTTGTCGTGGAAGCGGATTCGTGATGCCGTCTCCATCCCATCCCAGCCTGGTGGCATGCGGATATCGACAAATGCCACTGCAAATGGCTTTTCTTCTGCAATGGCTTGAACGGCGAGTTCATAGCCCTGCCTTCCTTGAGAGGCAAATGCCAGGTCAAATTGAGGCAGATCCTCGGAACTGTGCTCAGAGCCCTTCTTGAAAAGCTCACGCTCCAATTCATCGATCTTCGAGAGCGACGGAATGGCTTCCGGCGAGAGAATCCTCTTGTAATCCTCTCTGATGGCCGGGTCGTCGTCGATAATCAGAATCCTGCGGTTATCCAACTATTCCTTCTTTCGTGCCTTGATCGCCTCCGCGCGCACTTGCTCAAGCAGTCGCAAGGCCGCGCTAATCCTGAAATGCTCACAGTATAGTTCGCGCGCTTCGTCCAGAATCAGATTGAGGCGGGTCTTCTCCGCCTCTGAAATTCCCTCCAATCCAAGTCCGCCGGATAGTTCTGTTCCTTTCCATCTTTCCGCTGCGATCTCCCGGAGCAACAGCATCAACTCTTCAGGAGGGTGTACAAGCCAGTACTCGGGCGCAGACAAGTCCAGATGCTTTGACTCGGCTAACGCAAGAACACTTGCGAAGCTTATCGTAATTGCCTGACTATCGGGGCTCACCGGCGAGCGATTCCAGAGGATCTCGGATTCAGCAATTCCGAGCGCAGCAGTTCTCTTCTCATCCCCCTGCCCTTCTTTCCGGGCCGCGAGCAGGTCACGCATCGCTGCGTTGTAATCTCCCCGGGCAAGAGCCACGGAAAGAGAGTTGAACGGATCCGTGTTGCCGAATCTGTTGCTGAGGTAATAGCCCCCCGCAAGAAGAAACACAGCCACAATCAAAGCGAAAACCCAAGGCACCACAGAAGGTCGAATGGGTCCTCGACTGAGCCTGACAGGATATGCCAGGGGCAGCGTCTCCTCAACTGCGACAATGACGATTGAGACGTTGTCGCGGGGAGTCAGATCAAGGGCTCTGCGCATCAGTGCCTCGCCAGCAGCCCTTGCGTCGCGTAGATTGCCGCGGATTATCTCGCCAATCTCCTTGTCGCTGAGGACATTCGTAAGGCCGTCAGAACAGAGAAGGAACAGGTCACCCTTTTCGACCTTCTCGATTCCGATATCACAAACCAGCACGGGGTTGATCCCGACAACCTTTGTCAGCGTGGATTTGAGCAAGCCGTTTCTTTCGTTCCCTTTGCCAGGACCAACGGAGACTCCGCCAAGGAGATTGTGATCGATCGTCAGGCACGACAGTCGGGACTTGCGAAACCTGTAGCATCTGGAATCGCCTGCACTGGCAACTATCGCTCTGTCGCCAAGCAGCCAAAGCAAAACTATGGTCGAACCCATTTTCAGTTGCCCTGGTAAATCGGCCTGCTTCTCATACATGGCAGAGTTAGCGGCAGAGATAGCCTCCATCGTCAAGTTGTCGAGAGGCGTCTTAGCATCCCGATTTCTCTTGAGGAAAGCGGCGATAGTGGATATTGTCTGGAGAGAAGCTTCATCTCCAGCACGATGGCCACCCATGCCATCAGCCACGGCAAAGAGACCGTTGCTGGGATCGTGCAGCAAAGCATCCTCGTTCCTCTTACGAACGGGGCCTTGGTCAGAGACGCCCCAAGACAATACGCGCATACCATGATTATATCAGAGCAACCTGAAATGGCACGTCTTTACTTCACCTTCTCCAGACAAGGTACGTCTTTTTCGTGAATAGACCTTAGTCCGTGCGTCCCCTATCTGGAAGCCATGAGGAGGAACAATGAAGAAACTGCTGTTACTCGGAATTTGCACCGTCATCCTGGGACTCGCTTGGACACAGCTTTCTGCGCTACCTATGATCTCGACTCAACAGGGCGAGGCAAACCCATTTGTGGTGCGCCGTCAAGCGATCACAGTTGAGGTCTACGACCACCTGGTCCGCACCAGTATTACTCAGTACATCATAAACTCCGGCCCAAAAGATCTGCCCTGTTTCCTTGACGTGAGGCTTCCGAACGGAGCGCACGCTTCGCGGTTGGAGGCGGAGGTTGATGGAAAGAAATTCGTTGGGAGAATTGAGACCAAAGAGACCGCCCGGAAAATAGTGGAAGCCTCCCGCAACCAGCAGAAGGCTGCCGCGTTAGCTGAGGAAACAGACGGCCTTCTCCACGTCGAACTGTCGCTCGTCAAGGGAGGGCAGGAGTTCAATTTCGTCGTTTCCTACATCGAAGAGGCCATCTACAGGAAGGGGCAATGGCATTACGAATTCGGGGTATCCAAGTTCAACACCGAAATGAAGGTTCCTGCCAGTTACACAATGGATATTGCCTTCAGTTGTACTGCAGATGTCCTCTCTGTAACTGCTCCGAGCCATACCCTCGCTGGCAACATCAACGGTAAGAGCGGCACGCTCGCTGTCGAGGACATCGCCAGCATTGCCAAGGACTTCGTAATGGACTACACTCTCGACCTGAAACCTGGAGTGCCGTATGTCCTTCTGAGAACCTCTGAGACTGAGGACCCGTACTTCTGCCTGCTTGCCATTCCTCCAAAGGCAGACCCGAGCGCCCAGCCGCGTTCATTCGTCGTGCTGCTTGACAAGTCTGGTTCGATGCAGGATGGTAACAAGTTCAGCTTGGCCTGCGAAGCGCTGAAAGGATTTATCGCAAACCTGCGGCCAGTGGACTCGTTCAATCTCGTGATATTCGACCTCGACTCCTGGAGCGCTGCTCCCCTGCCCTTCCTTGCCGATGATGCAGGGAAGAAGGCGGCTTTGGATTTCATGGGAACCTACAATGCAGAGGGCGGCACCTACATCCTCGGCCCCACGCTATCTGGCATGGAGCAATTGCGACTCGACAGGTCGAAACCTTCGGCTCTGATCCTCATTACTGACGGCCAATGCAACAAGACATCACCCCTGGAGTTCGTTCAGGGGATTGAGCAGGCCTGCAGCTTTGACATACCCATTTATGCTTTCGGGATCGGATTGGACGTAAATGTCCCTCTCCTCCGGTCAGCAGCCCGGTACAGCGGGGGCCACTATGTCCACGTCGTCAAGATCGAGGATATTCCGCCGGCAGTGAAAGGGATACAGGATCGCCTTGACACAATCGCGGGATTCTCGTTATCCCTGAGCACAAGCGACAAGACCGGTTATGAGCGCTATCCGCAGCGGCTGTCGCTTCTTTACGCAGAGGAACCCCTGATCGTTTACGGCCGACTTGCGAAGAACTCTCAAGCCAGGATGGAAATCTCATCCAAGACAACTCAGGGCGACTGGGCCGCTTCCGTGGATGTAAATGCGACTGCAGCTCGTCAGGATTGTCCCTTCCTCGATCAGGCATGGGGCATCCGACGACTCCAGGCTCTTGCGGATGACGATGTCATCTTCCCGACCTCAGAGGCCAGGAAATCTGAGATCATTTCATTGTCCAAACGCTATCTCATCACGACGCAATACACGAGTTTCGTGTTCTCGGAATTGTCTGACAAGGAACAGCAGGTGCTGGCTGAAGAAGAGTCACAGGATGCCCTGAAAGATGCTGGCGGACCGGGCCAGGGAGTTGCGAAGAGCAAGGCGCAAGGTCAAGCAACTGGCGCACCGCCAGCCGCCGCACCAGCAAATCAGCCTCAGCCTTCTGGCCCACCAGCGAAGGAGTCTCTCGAGAAATCCGACCAGAAGAAAAAACTCGATGACACTCCATATTACAAGGGTTGGTTCAACGAAGAGAACGCACTTCTCGCCGGTGATGGCTCACTGCTGCCCAAACAAGTTCTTGCACACGCCCTTTTGGCTTATTGCATCCAAGTCAAATTGCACCCCTCTGCGGACGACAAGGATGCTCTATCTCGTTCTACTGCCTGGCTGGCAGTACATTGCCAGGACGGAAAAATCAGCAGCGATCTGCTCGAACAGACAATTGCCGTTTGCGCACTGCTCGGAACCGCCTCCAACAAAGATGGTATGTCAGATATCGCCAAGGCATCGCTTCAGGTTCTTGCAGCCGAAGATGTCTCTCGGATTCTGGCAACTGCGTCTGAAGAGTATGCGGTCGCCATCTCCTTCTTCACTTCACGGATAGTCGAGCGCGGCGGAAACCTGCCTGAGACTTTCATATCGGCCGTAAGAGAGCGCTTTGTGGCCATTGCCGGGACGATCTTCTCCGTTCTTCCGGTCGGCAAATCAGTTGCCGATATGCGCAAATGGATGGAGTATGCTCCAATAGCCTTGTCAGTCTCCAAAGGGCTTGCCTTGGGCATCAGCGATGCATCATATGCCTTGATCCTTCGCTGGTCATCCTCTCCGGCGTTCCGATCGGGAATCTCATCTCCTGACCTTATTTACTGGCTGTCCTGGGCTGAACTCAATCGCCGGTCCGAAATCCCATATCGTGTACTGTCCGGCTTTTCGGCCAAAGACCCACCCGCTTCAGAGAGCCTGTTCAGCTCCGGATGCAAGGAGAGACTCTCAGGCATCATGGGGTTCATGTTCAACTAATTCTGTGCTTCCTTCCCTGGAAGCTGTTCCCCTGTCAGGGGCGGTCTCGGCCGCCCCTTTGTTTTTCTGGTGGCCCGTTGCGAGTTCAAGCTATAATGGCGCCATGAAAGTCAGGGAACTTGCCCGGATTGTGGCTTCTATCGCACCTGTCGAATTGGCAGAAGAATGGGACAACGTCGGACTGATAGTCGGCTTCCCGGATAATGAAGTATCCGGGATCGCCCTGTGTCTGGACATTACCCCCCACTCCGTGACTGCGGCAGTACAGGCCGGAGCAAATGTCATCGTCTGCCATCACCCTCCTATATTCGGCGGAATCAAGCGCGTAGTCGCGGGAGAACCCATCGCGGATTCGATTATTGAGATGGCGAAAGCTGGTATCTCCTGCATTGCTGCGCACACCAATCTTGACTTCGTGCTGGTCTCGCGAGCCCTTGCCGAGAAACTTGGGGCTCGCGTAGTTGGGTCTCTGAAGTCTGCAGCAAGTGCAAGACTGCTCAAGTTCGTGGTGTTTGTCCCGCATGACCACTCGGAAAGAGTGAGAGACGCGATCTGTGCGGCAGGCGCTGGGAATATTGGAAACTACTCCGATTGCACCTTCGCCCTGGGTGGTGAGGGTACATTCAAAGGGAATGACCGAACAAGCCCGTTCATCGGGCAACCCGGGAGTCGAGAGCGAGTTGGCGAAGACAGGATCGAGACCGTTGTCCCGGCTCGGCAGATTGACAAGATCATTGCTGCCGCAAGAGCCGCACACCCATATGAGGAGATGGCTTTCGACGTCTATCCACTTGAGAACCGGGATCCCCGGTACGCAATGGGAGTGATTGGCGAATACGATCCACCGATCGATGCAGCCAGGTTTCTTGAACTTGCCAAGGAGATGCTTGGAGTGAGCCGAGTCGAGTGCGTTGCATTCAAGCCGGAAAAGAAGCTAAAGAAGGTTGCGTTTGCCGGAGGCGCGGCATTTGACTGCTATCAGGCCGCAAGACGCTCTGGTTGCGCGGCATTCGTTACGGGCGAGGCAAAGTACCACGAGTTGTTCAACCCCGCTGGCGCAGGATATATGGTCTTCATTGTCGGTCATGGACCATCGGAGGCTCCGGCTCTCGAAGCCTTGGCGGCAGCATTGCGTCCCGAGTGTGAGGGTATCGCCCTTTCGGTAATTCCTCCGGTATTCCCTTCTGACTCGAGGTAGAAATGTCCTTACTGGGAATGTCTCTCGCAGAGTACCTTTCCGCGGCCGCAGACGGGAATCCTGTTCCGGGCGGCGGTTCTACCGCTGCGCTGGCTGGCGCCCTCGGGTGCTCCATGGCACTGATGGCCATCACTATCTCCTCAGCGGCTCCCGGCGCTTCGCCAGAGCTTGCGCAAATGTCAGACTTCTTCTCGTCCTCTCTGGATGAATTCGCGCAGCGTGTTGATGCCGACGCGACTGCATACTCGCAGTTCAGAGAGAACCTCAAGATTCAAAGCGGAACAGCCGCGCAGCGGGCAATGCGAGGTGCACGGTTGCAGATGGCCCTGGGGGACACAGTACGCGTTCCTTTGGAGGTGGCCGGACAGGCGGCTACCACGCTTGTCGCCCTGGTGCCCCTCGTCAGTGCTTGTGCTCCGAGTGTGCTCTCCAATGTCGGGGCCGCCTCTTCCCTGCTTCGCGCATCCTTTGAATCAGCACGATTTACGGCAATGGTTAACATGAAGATGATAAACGACCCACAGTTGGTCTCCTCTCTGTCCGAGAACCTGAGCAAGTACGGGCGAATGTGCGAGAAATCTCACCGCAAGATAGCCAAGAGCATTGCCTCGGGGCTCGAGCCTGATGAGAAGCCCTGATTCAGTGCCCACTCCCCCACGAAAGTGCACCGCATGCGGAGTCCTCTTCAGCGAGGGGCAGGTTATTCACTCAATTCTGGTCGGTATCTCGGGAGAAGGCTGGAAGAGGAGTTCATACTGCGCGGCATGTTGGGACAACGGCGGGGACAGCCGCGAAAGAGTCTCCTATTGGCACGGGGTATACCGAGGCAGGCCGGAAAGATCCAAAATGCCACCGGAAATGGCGGCAGAACTTCTGCGCCGTCTATCTGCGTCTGAGAAATGGGTAGGAATTGCCAGTCTCATGGCATGGCACATGGTTAGACAAAAAGGGCTGCGTTTCGTGGAAAGGGCAGCAACCGAAGGGCACCAGATTCTGCGGTTTTCCCCTGTTGGATTCGATGGCATAATCGAAGTCCCGGAGTGTCGCTCAACAACCGACGATCTGCGGCTTTTCCGGGAATTGATCAACGAGCTTGGGGACGAGTTCAGCCTTTGAGTCTTCGGACCACTTGGGCCAGTTTGTCCACTGATGCAAAATTCGCGATATCGAAATCCTCCTTCGACAAATCGACATCGAACTCGCTTTCGAGGCCAATTGTAATCTCGAACAGGCGGATTGAGTCAAGCCCCAGCACTTCCATTAGATTGTCTCCGTCGCCAATGCTCTCGGGGGTGACAGTCAGGAAGAGCCTCTCGACGATCATTCGCTTAATCCTGTCCTCGAGTCGTTCGCTCATAGTTCCTCCGCTTTGTCAAGTGCTGTTGCCTTGTAGTTCTCTATCCTGAAACGCCCCAGGTTGCCCCAGGCATCTCGAATCTCCATGTAGGCTTTCTTGCCCTGCAGGTTGCCGACCGATATCAATGCTACGCTTCCGGATTCCCAGATCACGTATGGCTTGCCTGTCAGCACTTTCCCGTCTACTGTGATCTTTAGGCTGCCAGCATCCAGAGGCGAAGCGTCGCCGAAAGTGATCCTGAAAGCTCCGTTATCTGCCTTCCGCAACCTTCGAACCATCGGCGGTTCGGAGTCGCAGTAGAACCGGAAGTGTCTTGTCTCTGACCAGTTGCCGGCAGAATCACGCACCTTGACATTGTAGTAGAGTTGTGTCCCTGCAGGAATCGGAGCGCTGGGTAGCCACACTCCCGACGGTTCTTCAGGGACGAGGCTCATGCTTGAGAACGTCTCAGCAATTGTGCCGCATTCAGACACAACAATTGTCGGCTCTTTTTCAGGCTTCGCGGACCATGAGGTGATCTTCACTTCGTCGATATTGATGAAGTCGTTGATGTAACAGCCTCGAAAGCCGAGATCACAGATCGTCAGCCCATTGAACGTATCCCCCCGCAAGGAGGATGGATCAATAATTGCCGACGCGGTATGCCACTTCCCGTCAATGATCGGCTTCTGAAAACGTCCGGCCTCGCCACGAGATGAGTATGTCTCTTTCCCGAAGCTGTAGCTCATCGTCTGCCCGCTGTAGGGGTCATTGAAGCCGATGGAATATTCCGACCCACCGAGTAGCAGAGAGAGTGGAACATCCTCCTTCATCAGGTAGCTCATCTCGATGATACTCGACTTGCGAATGTTGATCGGTCCCTCGTACAGTCGATACATCATCAGGCTGCCAATGCTTCCGGAGAAGAGCTTCAGGGAGAAACGCCCCATGAAGGCCGAAGAAGAGTCTCTCTGTACTCCGCCGAACAGATTGTCCCGCTGTGCAGGAGTTCCTTTCGGTCCGAAAGGAAGCTCAAAATCCAGGTGAACTATGGGTTCAGCCCCAACCGAGCATCTCACTATCTGCGGAGCGCTCTTGTCATCCTTGACAGAGTACTTGACTGGCCCAACAATAACTGAGGGCAATTCCGCACCGTCAAGAGTACGGAGCCCTGCCACCTTCGCGGTGAACTCGCTACCCTCATCAAGGGAAAGAACATCCATTATCGGAATGACCAATGACTTGCCATCAGGCGACAGGTAAGCACTTTCTCCCGCCGCAATGACGCGTCCATTTCGCTCGACTGTCATCTTGGAGAAATCGGGAGTTGCGCAGCCTTCCGCGAGGTCCAGGAGAATCTCCGCCTTGCCCTTGAGAAGCGCCTTTGCTGCCACGATTGATTGTGTCGCCACTGGAACTGCTTCCATAGGGAGAAGAGAGAAGGTCAGACCGGCCTTGTTACCGCCAAACCCGGTCAGAATGAATCCCTCGGCGCAAAGCTGTCCGAATCTCAGATTCGATATTCTCCCGAATGTCTGCTTCCCCATGTAACTTCGCAACATCCTCGCGACAGGAACCGCGATGGTGTGCATTTTCCCGTCATTGGGCCATTCGAGGGAGCCAACTGATGGAATACCGGGGTCGTCCGGCAAAGGTCCGGTAATCCGTATCCGGTATGACTTTTCCTGATAGTCGAAATAGATGTCTCCCATTAGACCGTTGTCAAGTCTCGCGGAAAACCTGAGTTCCGGAGTCGCACCAAGATCGATCTCCTGCAGATCCGAGTGAAGCACCCATTTCCCATTCTCCTGCAGCTTGACATTCAGCTTCTTGCCGTTGTCATCGGGTGACCCGACAAATCTGACTCGGCGTTCTTCGCCGTCGCTCCATCCGCCAGCAGAAAGGTGTTCTTCGAAGTTCATTTTCGGCTCGCATGCCTTGAATTTCTCCGCCGCTATCCGCACTCTGGAAATCATCCATCCGTTGCGATACACCCAGAGCGAAACACGCTTTCCGGTCGTGTCGGAAACATCGGGGATCGATTTGACAAGTTGCCCTTCGAAGAACAGGTTCAGCGTTTTACCGGTTTTCACAGCCTGCATGTGGAACCATCGCTGATGTACTACTTCGTTCGGCATAAACCGCAGCCTGTTGTTCACAGGCAGGAGTCCACCGCGGGTAACCTTCTCGATAACAGACCCTTTGTACGCCACGCCTGTCCAGGCATTCATGTCTCCGCCTATGATCAACGAATAGCCCGTATCCAGGTCTTCTCCGTTGTCCAGCACTGTCATGGCGTAGTTGCCGATCATCTCATAGGGCGGATCGTCGACAAGCATCATCGTCGCAAAAAAACAGTCAGCAGTGAAATCTCCTTCGAGATCGTACTTGCTCGTGATGGATGCCGAACCTTCGGTGTTCACCCCGCCAAAGAACGACCAGCGAGGGTCACAGATCCACTTGTTCATCACGCCCCATTTGCCATCGTTGACGAACCAGTCTGTCGGGCTCTGCTCAAAAGTGTAGTCTTTCTCGTTATCCAGACCGGAGATGCTCAGCAGAGATTTCCCACTCGCGTAGATGTTCCGCACTCCATAGACCGCAAAGCGGTTCCCAGATAACCGATTCGGAAGCCCCGTCGAAAACAACGTTTCTTCGCCCTGAACCACGCGGACTCTGTCTCTCTCGAAGCGTATCGCGTATGGCAGGTCCAGCCTCAAAGGGATCTTGGGATACTCGCGTGAGAAGTCCCCCGCAGAGACGGATCCCCTGCCCTCAGTCCGATTGATTCTGATCATACAGCCACCGTCAAACATCTCATCGGCAAAACCCAGCACCTTGAGCTCCGAGTACTTCAGTTCAGGATTCACAGTCACTTCGGTCGGGCCGAAGAAGCTGTAGTTGTTTCGGTAGCCCATCTCCCTGTTGATGACAATGCTCTTCCAGTCGAGAACCGGGTCGGACCACTCTCTCATGTCTCCCTGTTGGCGATAGATCTCGTTTACCTTACGCTTTGGCACGTAGTCCTTGAAGGACTGCGACGAGGCAACAACGACATCGTCGAAGTAGACCCCATAGCCAGTTTCCGCCGCGAGCCCGATCTTCCCGGCAGACAGATACGCCGACTCGATCTCGGTCAACATCTGCTGGTCAACGAAGATCCTGACCTTGTTTCTTTCGATCTGCACTTTCATGTCATAGTACTGGTCTGCAAAGAAACCGCCCTTCCGGCTCCAGAGCGATTTCTCAACACCGTTCTGGATCTCTACAACCTCCAGTTGATTGGTGGTCAAACCGCGTTTTGAGTTGTCACCCCACCATCTGAGAGCCATGTAATCTCTCGGGCTTCTCCAGCAGAAGACCATGCCTGCCATTCCCTCTCCTGCAGGACGAACCGAAGCCCTGAATGTGTAGTCATCCCAGAAAGGAAAGCCTGTAGTGAGCAATGCCATGGGAGCGACTTCTGAGCCATCCAGAGGATAGCGCTTTTCGACTTCTCCCCAGCGGTATTTGCGCGCATAAATTGTAACTTTGAACTCAGCGCCTCCCCGGTTTACGACCAAGTCGAAACGCTCTCCGTCTGTCGCGTCCTCCAACAGTTGCCACATCATATAGATGGGCTTTCCGTTTACGGTTCGGATAATGTCGTCTTCCTGGAGACCCGCTTGCGCAGCAGGAGCCTGACCCGCAATTCTGACGATCTGACCATCCGGAGTCATATTCACCCCGACACCTGTCTTCTCCTCGAGCAATCGCCCCGCGGAAAGCGACTCCAGCTTGTCGGAATCGTTGAAGCGGGCAAACAGAGAGAATGGATTGGTCGAGCGATCAGCAAACGATAGCCCGCATATCTCCCAGTGGCCGGAGACCAGGTTCCACTCTCCCGCGTTGTCAGTTCGCATAAATGAATCGGAGAAGTATATCTGCTCAAGCGGCTGAATACGACGGAAACTCAGGAATCCCTTCCCGTCGGAGCCGAGCCCGAAGCCCCTTCCTTCGCTCTTGGAAATATCCGTGCTGCAGAGGATCTTCCCATTCAGGACTACAGCGACGTAATCCGCGTGATGCTTCAGCAACAATTCACCGGTTTTTGTCGGAGGAACATCCCCACTCGCCAAGGTCGCTCTGGTTGCGTCCGCAATCTGCTCAATGAAAACGCCGCCATTCCAGAAATGAACCGCCCGATAGTTCGCGCCATCACGGAGGTCGAAGAAGACGACTTCCTCGCCTGTTACCTCTTCGGAGACATCGAAGAGCAGGAAATACTCGCTTCCTGTCGCCTCTCCAATCTGGGCAAATTCGAGCCCAGCAGCCCGATTCGCCACGGAGAGGAAGGAAAGAAGGCAGGCAAACAGACCAAGAAGGAGAAATCTGCGTTTTTCAGCCATTATTGTCCCTGAGAAGAACTTCATTTTTCTTTGACTTCCCAAGCCTGCGGAAGTCTCACTTTTTCTGTCTTGTGGCCAGAAGTTGCCGGTCAGAGCATGGACAATTCGATCCCCAGAAAGGTCGGGCCGGGCGAAGACCTCGCCCGGCCCGGATTTCAAGTGACTATTTGTGAGAGGCTGCGAACTTCTCCAGAAGATCGCAGAGCACCTTGACTGACTCCTCGGGACAAGCGTTGTAGATGGACGCGCGGAGTCCACCGACACTGCGGTGCCCCTTTAGCCCGAGCATCTTCATCTTCTTGGCTTCGGCAAGCAGTGCTTCCTCTGTTGGCTCATCAGTGCACCTCCAAGTGACATTCATGAGCGACCTGCTGTTCGGATCCTTGATGTGTGGCTTGTAGATCGGGTGCTTGTCGAGTACCTCGTAGAGCATCCCCGCTTTCCTGCGGTTGCGCTTTTCGATCTCTTCAACTCCGCCAAGGCCTTTCAGCCAGCGAAGTACTTCCCGAACGACGAGAATTGCGTAGACAGGCGGAGTGTTGTAGAGACTGTTCTCTTCAACGTGAGTGGTGTACTTCAGCATGGTTGGTATGCTGGCGGGGGTTCTGACAAACAGATCCTCGCGGATGATAGTAAGCGTCACGCCAGCCGGTCCCATGTTCTTCTGGGCCCCAGCGTAAATCATCGCGAACTTCTTGGCGTCAATTTTCCTTGCCATGATGTCCGAGGACATATCGCAGATCAACGGTACGTCACCGCTCTCAGGCCAGTAATGCCACTCGCTGCCATAGATCGTGTTGTTGGAGGTAATATGAGCGTAGGCAGCCCCGGGGGCAAATTTGACGCCCTTTGGAATATGGTTATAGGTGGCTTCCTTGCTGCTGGCAACTACATTCACCTTGCCAAACAGCTTCGCTTCCTTGATGGCCTTTGACGACCATGTCCCTGTATCCACGTAGTCGGCATAGCCGTCCTTTGGCAGGAAGTTCATTGGCACCATTGCGAACTGAGTTGATGCACCTCCCGTAAGAAACAGGACCTTGTAATTATCAGGAATTCCCACGAGAGACTTCAGGTCAGCAATTGCCTCGTTCAGCACTGCCTCGAACGCTTTGTCACGGTGCGAGACCTCCAGAATGGAAACGCCCATCCCGTTGAACTCATGCACCGCCGCAGCCGCTGCATTTAGTACCTCAACTGGAAGGACAGCAGGCCCAGCGAAAAAGTTGTAAGCTCTCATCATTGTCTCCTTTGTTCTTACCTGGCAGGAAGTTCTTTGCCCAGAAGCTTCACAATCTCGCCGCCGATGCGGGATTGTGCCTCAAAAGTCGATGCGCCGATGTGCGGCGTAAGGACTATTCCCTCGATGCCGACAAGGGGAGAATTGACAGGGGGTTCCTGACCGTAGACATCGAAAGCCCCTCCCCCGACCTTCCCTTCCCTGGTCGCAGCAGCGAATGCGACTTCGTCGACTACACCGCCGCGCGCACAGTTGATCACGAAAGCCGTCTTCTTCATCTTGGCGATTGCCGTTGCGTTAATCAGGTTCCGGGTCTCGTCAGTGAGTGGCACGTGCAGAGAGATGTAGTCTGATGCTGCAAGTATCTCGTCAACGGTCTTCACCAGCTTGCCGAACCTGAACTCGCTGATATAGGGGTCGTAAGCGATGACGTTCATGCCGATAAGGCTTGCGAGCCTGGCGACCTCTGAGCCAATCCTGCCAGAGCCGACTAAGCCAAGCGTCTTCCCGTTGAGTTCGGAACCCTCAAAACGCTTCTTTTCCCACTTGCCAGCCTGCATGGTGCCGTCCGCTTTCGCCGTGCGGCGAGCCAGGGAGAACATCAAGCCAACGGTAAGCTCGGCAACTGCCAGCGAGGAGGCCGCCGGGGTATTTAGAACCTTAATACCCTTAGCGTCTGCCGCCTTCTTGTCGATGTTATCGATGCCAACTCCTCCGCGAAGAACGACCTTAAGATTCGCGGCGGCGTCGATAACCTTTGCCGTGACCTTGGTCGCGCTGCGGACGATCATCGCATGATAGGCAGGTATCGTCGCGATGAGGTCGGCTTCTGCCATGCCCGTCTTCTCGGTAACTTCGTAGCCGAGTTCCTGAAGGCGTGCAATTGAACTCTTGTCGATCGAATCGCAAACCAGGACCTTGACCATTCTTTCCTCCGTGTTCTGTTCGAAGGCTACTTGCTCGTCTCAATCAGCTTGGCGAAATCCGCGACTGACAGGAACTTCACTCTTCCGTCGAGGAAAAGGACGTTCCGTCCGATGAGCGGAACGGGGTTCTTACTGTAACATAACATGGTTTCGGGGGGATCTGACAGCTTGATTCGCTTTGCAGGCATCTCGTATCCGACGAATTCCGTGTCATCTGCCGGGTCAATTGCGAGGCTGTGCACCAGCCAACGCTCTTCCGGTTTATCGGGTTCCGTAACAGCATTTACGACAGCCCAAGCGACATCTTTAGGGAAGACTCCATCGTTTGCATTGGCCTGCTTGACTAAAACCCGGTACAGGACAGCGAGTCGCATCCTGCTGAACTCGCCTTCGTCAACCCATTTCACTGTTCCGTCAAGGAGAAGGACGTTTCTCCCTTCCTTGTGGTTATGCGCCATTGTTTGCTCGCGAAGGTACTTGTCACGGACCTCGCGCAGTTGATCCCGATTGTCGAAAATCACCGATGGCACTTCTGAGAATTTACCGGTCAGCACAGCCCACTGTTCCTCCTTGGTGAGGCCGCGGCGGACGATAGTATTACTGGCCTTATCGCTCTTCTCGGGGTCGATGATCTGATCAGGATCCGCGAGTTTCATGTACCGAAGTTCGTCTTCGTTGTAGTCGTAGCATAGCAAGTCTTTCGGATGGTCGTTCACATCCGCCATCGTCCAACCGGGGATTAGTTGTATGGAAAATCTCCTGTAGCAAGCGGGACATACGCCCAGGCTCAGCCACTCAAGCTTCCCATGGTGCAGAAAATCGTCCATTTCGGGAGGAAACTTCATCCCGTTGCGGGTGGAAGCATACTCCCTGAGTGCGTCGTAGAGAGAGCGCAGATTCTGCTGGCACAACTCCACTTTGCGCTTGTCTTCGGCGGCCCAATCGCGCGGATAGAGAAAGAGCACGGTGAGAAGGAACCCAACCCCTGCGAATATGATCAGCACAAATGACAGTTCGATCCAGGAGACTCTTGGCTGCTCGCCCGAAGTGCGGGGCTCATCACTCTGGGGATGTGTCGACGATTCACCCGGCATGCTGGTTCCCGTAGGTTGAGCACAGAGAAAGTGTGGTGTTGTCGAGTCCAAAGAAGTGCTTCGTTCGAATTACCAGTTCACCGTTTACGGCTGCACCAGCGAGAAGAGTCATGGATGGCTGGCCAGTCTCCGGATCGGAGAATGCCGCGGCAATGCGTTTCTCGTCAGGACTTATCGAGTCTCCTTTCAGCCGGGATGAGTACTTTGCCGGAGTAAGCCGCTCAATCGATGCGCGTACCCGGTACCCGGATTTTCTGCGGGATGTGAAAGTGAATTCGGACATGTCTCCGAATTTGACGCTCTTCAGCATTGAGTCGGTGATTATGAGGTCAGAATCAAGTACTACGGCCTCGCTGACCACACTCACTCCACCAGTGAAAACGATCAGATGGCGGAGGGGTGCCACATATACGTACGCCGACAGTCCTCCCGCGGAGAAGGAGGCGAACGAGAACCCGCCGAAAAGCTCAGGATGCAGCGGGCTGCCGAAAGCGGCGAATATCATGTCGCTAACGTGCGGCGCTATGAACATAAGCTCCTTGGCGAAATCAGCCTGTGTCATTATAGGATTGTGGCTGGAAGGGCAAGTTTTTCGCTTTGGGTTGCCGAGGTCGACCCATCGAGTAAAATCCCTGTTGGAGGCGCGAATGGAACTTCTGAGGATGCCGCGAGCCAGCGAGAACATGGTCGAAGGCACTGTGGGCAACTGGCTCGTGATGGAGAATTCTCCCGTCGAAGCGAGCACCCCCTTGGTGGAGATCATCACTGAGAAGGCGCAGTTCGAGCTTGAATGTACGAGCAAAGGCACAGTCAGGGCCATTCTCGCTCCAACCAGATCAACGGTTCCCGTGAACTTCGTTCTGGCAGTACTCGCCAGTGAGAACGAAGAACTTGACATCGTAGCTGTTGAGCGGGAGAACGCCTCGATTGTACGCAACTATATTGAGTCCGGTTCAGGAGTACCGTCTGCTGCAGCCCAAACCGCTGGCGCACAACGACAAGAGTCGAATGCCTCTCGCATTCAGGCGACACCGCGCGCCCGGAAGATGGCCAAAGACGCTGGTGTGCAACTCGAGACCATTCGCGATGTCCTGCATCTCTCCGGAATAATCGAGGAAGAACACGTTCGCAAGTACTTGGGTGCGAAAGCGTAGAATCAACCCGACTGCCGCCGCGTCCAACTGATGGAGCGCAAAATGTCTGAAGCTGTACCGATGACTCCCGATGGATACACGAAACTCGTCAAGCAGCTTGACGATCTCAAGGGCCGCAGGGTCAGAATCTCCAAGGCAATCGGAGAGGCCAGGGAAAAGGGAGACTTGCGCGAGAATGCAGAATACCATGCCGCCAGGGAAGACCAAGGCCTGAACGAAGCCAAGATTCGCGAACTTGAGGACAGACTGGCTCGTGCTCACATAGTTCGCCCCGAGAAGACCGGGGCGGTACAGTTTGGTTCAAAGGTCCGTCTTCTCGACCTCGATGAGAACATCGAGGAAGACTTTGAGCTCGTTGGAGCAGGAGATGAGGACTACACGCGGAACAAGATCCTGACAACATCCCCCCTTGGCTCAGCCTTGATCGGGAAGAACGTTGGTGACGAAGTCTGTGTGCCCGTTCCCGCCGGGACCATCAAGTTCAGAATCCTATCACTGGAGTAAGCCGATGAAGAGAGTATCCTTGACGCTTCTGTCCTTGTTTTGCCTCCTGCTGTTTGCCACTTTCGCGAGTGCAGACACTGTCTACCTGAAGGACGGCAGCATTATTAAGGGCAAAATCGTGAATGAGACCGAGTTCTACATAGAGATTCTGATCGAAAAGGAGGGCATTCGGGCATCCACAAAGATCGCCAAGGACAAGATCGCCCGCATCGAGCGGGACGAAGTGGCGCCCTCTGCGGAGCCCTCCGCAACAAATTCGATCCCGCCATCCGAAGAGCCCAAGGACTCGCTTGAGCAGGCAAAGAAGTCTGCCACGGAAGCACTGGAAGCATACGAAAAGAAGGACTACGACAAGTATTTGCGTGCAATAGTACGCTTGATGGGAAATGTCGCCACCGCGGCGAATTTCAAGGAGGCATACGCTTCCGTCGAAACGCCCCTGAAGAAGAACCTGCCTGAGCTTCTCGAAGAAGAGATCAAGCGTTCGTGCAACGCTGTTCCGCACGTGGCAGCGTTCAAGCGCCTTTGCCCAGCCTGCTCCGGCCGGAAGTATGTTACAAAGATCATCAAAGAGAAAGAAACAAAGGTCGCCTGCTCCACATGCAAGGGTACCGGTGGAGTGGACTGCGAAACCTGCAAGACCCGTACTGATTTGGCCAAACAATGGCGGAAGAAAGTGCGGTACACCGAGCAGGAAATGACCGGGATTGCCTACTTGCAGGTAATCTACGGTGATGTAGCCCGTCCGGTGCTGGACGCAGCTATTGGCAAGCTCATCTCAAGCGAAAAGGTCTACATCCTCGAGGAGGAAGAAGCGTCAAAGAAAATGGAGATCCGCCTGCGAAAGGGCACTGTGGATGAGTTTGCCGACAGGCTCAACGCGAGCGGACTCAAGATTACCCGATTAACCACTCAGAAGAACACCTTCATCGTCAAGTACAAGTGAGCAACAACTCCGATTCCATTGTTGCGCTGGCCGACCCACAGGAGCGTACCTCCCGCGGTGCCATTCTGATCGTTGTCCTGATGGTGCTCGTAGTGATGTCTCTCATAGTCATGCAGTTTTCCTTCACCATGAGTCTCAACAGGATGATCGCGGTCAACAACTCAGAGATAACACAATTGGCCTACATGGCTCTTGGCGGGGTAGAGTACGCCAAGAACGCGCTTCGCGCCGATCGTCAGCTTGGTGAGACTGACTCGTTCCTTGATTCATGGGCGAACATCGAACTCCCCTATGAGCCTCCATTCAAGACTGAAGTCACGGTTCAGGATGAGTGTGGCAAGATGAACGTGAATGCTCTCATTGCACCCAACGGCGCGCTAAACACCCCTGTAAAGGAGGCGCTCGAGCGCCTTTTTGAGAACATGGATATTAACATCGAGGCCGTGCATCGATTGGCCGACTATCTTGATCCGGACACCGATGGTGACTTTGAGGACGGAGCCCGGAACGCACCTCTCGATGACCTCACGGACCTGCTCAACATTGAGTACATTACTCCCGACGTCTTCTTCGGCGTACCCGCGCAGTCCGAAGATGACAAACCTGTCCTGGGGCTCGTCAGTCTCCTGACGATACAGGGCCCCGGTCAGGTCAACATCAACACCGCGCCCGAGGAAGTCATAATGGCATTATTCGGCAAGGCCAGAGAAGAGCTTGCGCAATTTCTGGAGTACCGTGAGAAGAACGCCATCCGGGATCTCCAGGAGGTCGCTCAAATTGGCTTCAGTTCTGCGACCATTGGCCCGATGATCTGCTATACATCCGACTACTATCGAGTCATCTCCCGTGCCTACAATGATCGAATCTCGCGCACGGCCGAGTGTCTTGTCGTGCGCGGAAACAGGAAAATTACAGTAATTGAGCAACGCAACTACTGAAGATTTTCTCTTGTGCATCGTTGGTTTCGCTGTACAATACTCCCCTACTCGGGGATAGCGTGGAGCAACCGGGATGATTATGAACAACCGTGCGTTTTTCTGGCTGATGTCCGCAGTGCTGATGGTTGGCGTGTTCGTCGGATGGCGGGTCGTGGTTCCCCTTTTCGACCAGGGAAACAGCCTAACCCCATCCGCTCTCGCGGATACTACCCCATTTGAATCGCCGCGTTTCCAGATCGACTTCACGGCTTCTGCTCCCAGGAAACAGTACCGAATGTATATTGCTTCCGGTTCTGCATTCGTGCCGCTGCCTGATAGCGAGGCTACGATTTGCGTCAAGAAATCTGTGAATGGCCCATCTGTTTCGGGAAAGTTCACGGGGCCCTTCCCGAATTTCAGCATAGAATCGGACACTCTCAAATTCACTACGCCCACCAAAGCTGGAGCCCATGCAATTTCCTTCGTTTCAGGTGAAGACACACTCGTCCTGAACTGTCTTGTCCCGGAGTATGCCCCTGATGCACGCAAGGGCATTGCACTGGGAGTCAAGATCGGAGCCTATCCCAACCCAAAGGGAGGCACCGAACGCATGAGTAAGAACATCGAGTGTTACGACGCTCCGACATATTTCGTCCGTATCGATAGCACCACAGAATCCCTCCCTTTGGCGCCATCAATTCGAGTCGGAGACCTTGTCGCGATAACGAGCAAGGAGAACCCCACCCGCCATGTCAATTTTGCTCCGGCAGACTACACGTTAATTTTCAAGGTTGACCTTGCTTGGCGCAAATTCCATAAGTCTCATCCCAGTATTCCGTCGTGGCGCCTCGTTTCATGGTTCAGGACTCCGCGGCACAACCGCTTGGAGCGGGGTGGCACCTACAGCAGACACATCTACGGCGATGCCGTTGACATCATTGTCGACCAGAACGGCGATTTGCGAATGGATGATATCAACGGCGATGGCAAGTCCAACTTCGCTGACGCCCTCGAAATAGCCAAGGTGTTCGAGCAGATGGAATGGACTGGCGATGTCGCTTTCGGCGGAGTTGGCGCCTATGATTATCCCAGCGAACAGTCAATGGGAGCAGCAGTCCATACTGATACGAGAGGCTTCTGGTCTCGTTGGGGATACTCTTGGGCCAGCGGGGTCAAGCGTGAGATGATCTGGTATAAGGAGGAGCCGAGATAGTATGACTCCCGAGACCATCCATCTTCAAGCCCCTGCAAAACTCAACATCTTTCTTGACGTCAAGGGTAAGCGTGAAGATGGGTATCATGAAATTGAAACCGTGATGGTACAGGTTTCCTTGTGCGATGAAGTCGTTATCAGTGTCCATGACGCTGAAAACGACACCACGAGTGTAACATCGACAGGCATTCCTTTGGGCTTCCCACAGGAGGAAAACCTCTGTTGGCGCGCTGTCGAGGATGTTCGCAAGAGAACTGGCCTCCGGAGGGATGTCTCCATTCATGTCGAGAAGCGCATCCCATTGGGTGCAGGTTTGGGCGGGGGAAGCAGTGATGCCGCAGCAGTACTGAAGGGGCTGGCGCTCTCCGTCATCGCTCGTGTTTCAAGGCCTGTCATTCAACATGTCGCCGAAAGCCTGGGAAGTGATGTTCCCTTTTTTCTGCAATCCGCTCCGGCAATCTGCACGGGCAGAGGTGAGATTGTTCACCCTGTTCGGGACGCTCTCGATCATATCCCCTGGGTCGTGATTGCAGTCCCTCCGCTCCACTTGAGTACAGCGAGTGTCTATGGGGCTTGGTCTGCGAACAGGATGCCATCCCGATATCGCGACGCCAGAGAATTCCTCAGCGAGTTTGCGCGTGCATCCACTGCTCCGCTTCACAATGGTCTATCCCTGGCTGCTCAATTCATCTCACCCGAGCTTCGCAGATATGTGGAAATGCTCCCTGGATCTTCCTGGACGATGACTGGAAGCGGATGCGCTTTTTTCTGCTTGACACAATCCGAGCAAGACGGGCAATCGCTCATTGCGAGGATACCCTCAACTGCAAACACCGCCGCCTACTTGGCGTCACCATTCACTACGACTGCTGACCTCTTTGCTGAAAGGAGCCCCATGAACATCAGTGAGGTCAAGATCAAGCTAGTGGAGGGACATCATGACAAGCTGCTTGCCTTCGCGTCCGTGACGTTCGAAAATGAGTTTGTGGTGCGCGATCTGAAGGTCATCCAGGGCAACAACGGCTACTTCGTCGCCATGCCCTCACGAAAACTGACCGATCATTGTCCGAGATGCCACACAAAGAACCACCTTCGCAGCAACTATTGCTCCGAATGCGGCCTGAAACTCCCCGAGCGGAAGATACCAATGGATGAGAGAGGTCGGGCGCGTCTCCATGCAGACATCGCTCACCCAATTAACACCGCCGCACGCGAGCGCCTGCAGAAGATGGTTGTTGAGGCATACGAGCGTGAATCGGCGCGCTCCAAGGAAGCCGGCTATCGACCGACTCACGACTACACGGATGCCGGGCCTGAGTGATAAGTACATCCGCCTGCTAATCGCGTGAAGACAGACTTGCGGGCATGTCGCGTACAGGCGAGACGATTGAATTTCCCGGGACACATCCTGTAATCCCCGGGCCAGGGCTATGCGGAGGGGCCTGCATCGCTCGGATACGTTTGCCCAGGCAGTAAGCAAGCTGCAGGCATTTAGACTGTATTGGCAGACGCCTTCAATGCGAGAGCGTAGAGAGATATAAACTGACTTGGGTCAAGCTGCTCAGCACGGAATCGGGGATTGATTCCGGCGCTTACAAGGAGGGCCTCAACATCCACGTCTGCTTGCCAACCTGCTTTCCTGGCGTTCTTCAGGGCGTTAGCGATGTTCTTTCTTCGGTACCTGAACATCGTGTTTACCAGGTCAAAAAAGAAATCCTCATCGATGAACCGTGGGGGGGCTTCATTTTCGCGCCAAGCCAGAACAGCAGAAGTGACCCCGGGTACCGGCCAGAACTCGCCCGGCTGAACTCGTCTGACAATCTTGGCTTCGCCGAACACCGAACTGAAGACAGAGATTGGGGAGAACTCATGTGTGCCTGAAGGAGCGCAAACGCGTTGCGCGAAGTCTTCCTGAACGAGCACAACAGCAGCAACTGGTCGCATGGGTGTTTTCATCAACTCGCAGAAAATGGGCGTTGAGATGCTGTATGGCAAGTTGGCAACAAGCTTATAGCGACGCGCCCCGGCGAAACTTCTAATTGCCTCACCAAGTTCAGGGCTGAGTATCTTCCCTTTGTCGAGTGCATCCATTTTCAGCAGGTTCAATCTGGATCGTGCGAAATCGCAGTTATCCTCGGCGATGCGCGCCAGCCTTTCATCAATCTCGACTCCCAGTACTTCCGCGCCTGCATCCAGCAAAAAAGAGGTCAGTGAACCTGCTCCCACCCCGATCTCGAGGACTTTGTCTCCCGGAAGGATGCCGGCTTTCTGGACCATCGAACGAAGGATTGGAGGAGTCATGAGAAAGTTCTGCCCCAAGGATGATCGCGGGCGGAAACCTGCAGCCAGGAGTCTGTCTTTCAACTCGCGCCAGCGGGTAATCCTCATTTTCCCTCTACAAACGATATTGCCAGTCGCAACGCATCGCGCATGCTTGTTGGGTCTGCGGAGAACCTCGGAGCCCTGTCAAAAGCGGTTCCGTGATCAGGAGAGGTCCGCGGGAAAGGCAGGTTCAGTGTGACATTTACCCCATGCTGAAACGCAAGCGCCTTGAACGGCCCCAGTCCTTGGTCGTGGTACATCGCGAGAATGCAGTCGCACCGGGCAAGACTCTCCGGAGTGAAGGCCGTATCGGCAGATATGGGGCCAAAAGCGCTAATCCCTCTTGAGGCTGCCTTCGCGACTGCCGGGCCAATGACTCGTATTTCCTCAACTCCGAAGAGTCCCCCTTCCCCACAATGGGGGTTCAAGGCAAGTACGGCAATCCTCGGATTCGATATCCCGAATTCGACCCCAAGCTCGCGTGAGACAAGCTCGATAGTATCTATCAGCGACCGCTGTTTGAGATTGCGAAACACAGATCTAAGTGAGATGTGTCGAGTAAAAAGCGCTACCCGCATTGAGCCGGAGACCAGGAGCATGAGCGGATACTTGACGCCGCACAAAGCGGCCAGCATCTCGGTGTGGCCGGGATAGTTGCGCCCGCTGGCTGCAAGATTCGTTTTGGAGATTGGAGCAGTTGTCAGGGCTTGGGCAACTCCTCTAAGGGCGAGGTCGACGGCACACTCGATTGAGGTCGCGGCCCACAACCCTCCATTCCTTGACGAAGCACCAAGCTCGGGAATCGGCTCGGCAAGAGAGGGATCCAGAAGCACTATTTCCTCGGAATCCCCGATATCCGGAAGTACCTTCGAGTAAACGGTGTACGAGAGTTCCACTTTTGTGCCCCTCAAGGCACGGCGGAAGGCCTTTTCCGGTCCAATCAGCACCCATTTGGATGACATTCTGAGTGAGTCATCGGCAAGTGCCCGGACAACTACTTCAGGGCCTATCCCGCCTGGATCCCCCAGTGTTACTGCAATCCGGCGAGATCCGGTGGGCGAGCTATTTCTCATAGTTGAGAATCGAAGGCCGAAGAATTCGAATCTCGGTCTTCGTCTGAACGGCCAGTTCGCCCATGCCGTTCACCGCAAAAGTCTGGGCATTGTCGACGGGCGTCATGGCACCTTGGGCCAGAGCAGTCTCCGTGCTCAGAAAGGCGTTTACAGCTCCTCTGCTTCCATCAAGGATGAAGACAACCCCCTGCGCGTTGCACCGCAGGCCTATGAGCTTCTTGAAAGGACCGGCTTGGACCAGTTCTGTCTCTGGGTAGCCCGCCCCGCTCCTTCGCAGGACGATGTTGTTTCGCACATCGCCAATGTAGATGGTCTTTCCGTCCGGGCTCACGTCCAGATACATGTACTTGCGCGAAGTTCCGCGATCTTCACTGCGGAAGAGTTGCTGTTTGTTTCCTTCGGAGCACCGGTAGACTTCTCCGAGACGACTCGTCAGTACATAGAGCATGCCTGCATAGTCAACCGCAATGTCTGAAGCTTCCTCGAAGGTGTACGTCCGCACGTAGACTCCGTTTGGAGAGTACTGGTTCACCCGGGCGTCTCCGTCAAGTACGAAGACCACTCCTCCTGTCGGCGAGACCCTCATCTTCGTCGCATCACGAACGCTCTTGTCGTCGCTGCCTCGGTTCACAAGAGAGCCTGTCAGCCATCCGTCCCTGTCGAGGATCCTGACCAAGCCTTGTTCGAAGTTCTTGGAGACCGTATAGAGATTGCCTTCGAGATCGGCATCAAAAGTGGTAATGCCGGCGAAATTGTCGTCACTGTATAGAGACCTGCCTTTGCCGGGGATGTATCTTTGCAGAATTGGGCCTGCATCAAAGTCTGTCGCCACAAAGTACACATCGGCAGGGGTGCGATCAAAGCAGCGGCTGGTTCCCCCGGCAAACTCGTAGGTCTTACGCTTTGTAGTATCATCAAGAGAGACAACCAGCACGGTTCCCCTTGCTCCGAGAATACTCAGAGAATGACTATTGGCATCGTAGTCCATGTCTGTGGGAAGGTCGACTTCGGAGACAGCAATTGCCTTGGCAGAAGACGTGAAGTCCTTGTTGAAGAGCTGGATGTCCTTCCTCTGGGCATCAAGTACGTAGGTAGTGCTGAACTTGTCCTCGACAACCGCAACCGGCTGAAGGAACCCGCCGACGCCCTGCCCGGCTACGCCAAAGGCGGACCGATACTGGCCGGCGGAATCGAACACTTTCAGTTGCTTGCTTTTCCCATCGATCACAATCACTTCGCCGTTGCTTCTCACCGCGAGACTCGTTGGCTCTGCGACATAACTCGTCAAGTCGGCGTTATCGTAGAAGAAGCCCGATAGCTTCTCGCCGCTGGAATTCAGCACGGTAACTCCCTGCCGCTCAAGCAGAAAGATGTTGCTGCCAACTGTGGTGAAGTTAATGGCCTTGTTCTGACCATCAACCTTTCGGACGAGCCTCATGCGCTCATCGAAGATGAAGATTGCGCGCTGCCGACGGAAATCCAGAAGGGCAATACGACCATCCGCAAGGGAACCGACGTCATCCAAGCTGAACCGCTCTCCCAAGACCGATTCGGAGTATCTGCGATAGTCAACAAATTGGGAATCCCTGTACTGCTCTCCTGTCAGTTGCATGAAGGGAAAATCGTAGGTGGCGGTCGTGCGGCCATTCTCGCCGAAATCGTCCGCGGTAACCTTTATCGATATCTTGTCTGCACTGGTATTCATAGGGATGTAGATCGTGTTGCGGGGAATATGCGTCGAGGGGGAATTGCAGACCGCATTTGTGGCTTCCCATCCAAATAAGGGAACGTCCCCATTCGGGTCAGAATACTCGATCGTCGCCGTGTACACGCCACCGCGATAGATGTTTGTGGATGACAACTTCAGACCGGCAATCGACGGTGGACGATTGACTCCGAGATTCGACTCGATCCTCCTGGCAAGACATCCTGTGGTCAGCAGCTTCTTGTATTCAGGCTTTGTCAGGCGGATCACGCCGGAAGCCTGGTCTCTGTCAACTCGCTCGATAACAAGAGTGGCAACGGCCTCTTTGCGCTCCAGAAGTCTGCGGCCCCCGGAAAAGGGCAGAACGACAAATGACTCTATCCCAAACACGTAGAACCTGTCGCCGACTTCGACTCCTTTTTCCTTCCCTGCGTCTATCGTTGCCGTAGCCGCGTCCGGATTCGCCGCGGAGACCATTGCTTCAAGGGTTCCTGCGGCAAAGGCTGAAGGCCGAAAGATTGTGCCAGCCAGTAGAACAGAGGCAATAGCAGCGACACAGACATACCGTGAAAGTGCATAGGGCAGACCGCTCATTTGTTCTCCTTAATGTCCGACCACGCGCCAGTTACGGCAAGGCTGTCAATTCTCCATGTCTTGTCGACGAATTTCAGCTTGACGACCAGTTCGACACGTTCCGTCATTGCAGTCTCCTGGGCTCCGAGGGCAGAAATCCTCAGGTCAATGCTCCACACCAACTGGTACTCAGCCATGTCATTCTCGACCTTGCAGACCCCTTGAGGCTTGCGCTGCACGCCTGCCGTTGAGATCTCGCTATAGGCAAGGAAATCCTTCAGTTCAGAAAGGTACTTCTCCTTTTCCTGCGACGCGGAGAGCAACTCAGCGAGAACCGTCAAATCTCTCTTCTTCATAGCTTCAGTGAACTGCTCAATAACGGGCCACACTTCTTTGTCGCGGTTCCGCAATCCCTTCGCCACGACAGGTGGAAGGGCAGTATTCACTTCGTCAGACAGAGCCTTGGATGTCTTGATGAGTTCATCGTCAGGCTGCAGTTTCACATCCGCAGGTTGGTTCGCGAGTTCCTGCTTCGCCTTTTCGAGAAACTTCTGCGCGACCTCGAAGTCTGGAAGAGCGATGGCTTTCTTGACCTCGTCAACGTAGTTCTTGACGCCAAGAAGCCACGCTTCATATTTCTCCCTGTTTGACATCTTCCCTCCAAGCTGCACTTTTCGCTGAGCAGCCATGGAGACAAGGGGAGAGGCCAACGTCTGACCGTACTTTTCGATGAATGCGCTGTACTTGGCAATGATGTCAGGGAGTTGCGCCGGAACGCCCTCGTTGGCTTTTTCCAGTTTTGCCAGCGAGACATACTCCGATATTGCCTCGCGCAGGATTCCGAGACTTTCCTGCGTCTTTTTGGCTTCATCAGACTGCCAGAATTTCAGGCTTTCCTTGAGCAGTTCTTCATCCCTCGACAGGCTGATCTTCTCAAGGGACTCAAGAGATGCGTTCTCAAGCATCTCCGCCTGGGTGTTCATGAGGTCACGAGCCTGAGTGCAAAGAGAAGATGCATGTTCCTTGAGCTTGTTCTGAGTGGCCTCAAGACCTTGCTTGATTACAGCGTTGCCCGGAAATGCCAGGGCTTGCTTCTCCAGTTCAGGGAGATACTCAAGGAGTGCATCCGGACCCAGCAGATTCTTGAGCTTCGCAGAAACTGCGAGTTCCGCTTCACGCTCGGGAGTCGGCTTAAGGCTAACGGCCACTTCTTCTGGAATCACCGTGCCATCGGGCTTGACGACAAATACTGTCTCTCCGGAAGGTATATATCCATCACAGAATGCCGCGATCTGATAGGTTCCCGGAGCGAAGGAATGGGTAGTCGTGCCGTCAGCGGATGCTTTGGGAAGAAGCTCTCTCGATTCAGGGCCTTGTTGGACTTCAACAGTAGCCTCGGAGGGACTGATGGCAAATTTTACGATGTACTCGGTTTTTGGCGCACTCGGGGACGGAGAAGGAGAAACGGAGGTGCCTGAACCTGCCAGGAACGGGAACAGCTTGTTTGTTACACTCCCCCCAAGGAAGAGCCTTTCGGCTCCAAATACTACGAGGAGGAGCACCAACACTCCAAGCGTGGCGACAATCGCCACTGGAGCTTTCCTTCTTTGCGGCCCTGCACCCTTTGCATCAGGTCTCAGTGTGATTGTGGGACCATCAGGCCCGAGATTGGAGATGCTCTGTGATCTCAAGCTGGTCTCGGCGGGAAGCCCTCCAACTTCGATCGTCCTCGTAGCGGCAAGCGATCCGGATGATGCTCCCAACACCGCGTCAAGAACATGCATTAGCTCTACAGGACGCTGGAATCTTCTCTCCGGTTCCTTATTGAGGAGTTTGAGGCAAATGTTCGATAGATGCTCCGGAACCGCAGGATTGATCGTCCTGGGGTTCGGCGGCTGCTCGTTGATGTGCTTGTAGAGAACGGTGTGAATGTTCTCGCCATTGAACGGCAACTCACCGGTAAGCATCCTGAACATGACCACGCCAAGAGAATACAGATCCGACCGGACGTCGCATTCGCCGCCCTTGGCCTGCTCAGGGGGCATATAGTTGACCGTTCCAAGAATAATCCCGGACTTTGTGGCGTTCGCATCGCTGCCCGTGATCTTGGCAAGGCCGAAGTCAGCAACTTTGACTTGCCCTTTCAGGGTGATCATTATGTTCTCGGGCTTAATGTCCCGATGGACCATGTTCTGTTCGGCGGCCGCCTCCAGTGCCGAAGCGACCTGCTTGATGATGTCGATAATCTGTTCCCACGAGAACTGGACCCCGCGCTTCATCATCTTGCCAAGGTCTTCTCCCTCGATGTACTCCATCACGTAGTAGTACGTGCCTTCGAACTTGTTCATGTCATAGACCTGAACGATGTTCGGATGGCTTAGGCGCGCGATGTTCTGCGCCTCCCGCTGAAAGCGGGTTACAAACGAATCGTCACCCGCATAGTACGCGGGAAGCACCTTGATGGCGACTGTTCTGGCAAGCAGTGGCTGCATCGCCTTGTAAACAACGCCTTGTGCACCTTTTCCGATGGTCCCGAGGAGCTCGTAATCGCCCCACTTCTGTTTTTCCATGGTTCTTCCAGCCTGAGTCTCGATATTGTACCGCCTAGTCCTCGAAAGTAAAGAAAGGAACCTCTTCCCAAAAAACGAAACCCACTAAGATAGGATCCGGAGGTAATATGACCCTTCGCGAACCATTGCTTCTTCTGCTCTTTGCCGTTCTCTCTCTCTCTGCTTGGACAGGCTCCAACGCTGAGGAGACTCCACTGGCCGATCTGCCTGTCAAACGTTGCATGGCCGGCCCATCCCCGCAGGTGCAGGGGAAAATTGTCGCCGTCGAGCCGCTAAGCAACGATCAAGTGGTCGCTTTCTGCCGGTTCCCGGAACAGTTTTCTCTTTTCTCTACGACATCCCCCTGCCCCAAGAGCACTGTTTCAGCACCTGTCACTGTACCGGTTCTCGCGGTCTCGGCTGCCGGATCCTACTACTGCCCCAATATGCCCGACGGCGAAGATGGTTTCGCCAGCATCGCACGATACTCCCTGGAGAATGGGAAAAAGACTGCGGAGAGCAAGAAGTTCAACGAGAAGGTGATGTTCCTTCTCTTCAGCCAGCCGATGAACTCCATTATTGCGGGCTTTTCAACAGGTCGAATCTCGCTATGGGATCCCGACCTTGCCACCGAAAAGGAGTTCGTCAAGTTCCCGGGGCTCTACTCTCTGTCTTTGGCCTGCGATGGGAGCGTTCTCGCAGTATTCTCCCCCAGCCGACTTGCAGTGCTTTATGATCTCAGGACCGGCGAGAAATTGCTCTCCTTTTCAGAGGGCTCGTACGCGGAAATGGTGTTCTTCGACGGCATCAAGAAAGCCGTAGTTAACCAGTATGGCAGCGGAGCCAAGCTCATTGCCCTGAATCCCTACACCGAGTTGTTTGCTTTCCCTGTAGGCACTGATGTCCGCGATCTGGCCATTGACGTCACGGGAACCCGCCTGTTCATCTCGTTGATTGGAGGAGCAATTCACGTATACGACCTGACAACTTCACCTCCTGCTCTCCTGAAGCAGATTCCCACCGAGTTTTCTTCAGGAGCACAACTTACGATGAGCCCGGGACACATAATCGCCTGGTCGGACGTGTTTTTCGAGCTGCTGGACTCCAATTCGCACACTCCCCAGTTCTATGCAAAGGAGCCAGCGCTCTTCGACTTCTTCGCCATTGCTCCTTCTGGTAAACGCTTCTTTTCCTTCCGCAACGACCGACTTGAGCACTACGAACTGCAGAATGGCACCATCGTCCCGATAGCGTGCCAGATGATTGTCAAAGCGGGAGTCATCGATCTAAAAACCGCGTTCTACCTGGACGAAGACCGTGTATTGCTGGTCGGCGCGCTTTCGTGCTACTTTCTCAACCCAAAGGACATGTCGATAAAGCCCGCATTCGACTTCCCGGTGGCCCTCTATTCCACTGTGCCTTGCCCCAGCAACGATGGACATCTCCTTGTCACCTTTGCGACAGACTCTGAAATTCGAATACTGGATTCCGAGACCGGGAAGCTTGCTCGCTCTTTCATGCCTACCACGTTTCTTGAGGAAGCAGTTGTAACCAACGACCTGCGCTATCTTGCCGTTCGCTCGGTTTACGTTGAGATTGTCGACCTGGCTAAGGGCGAAGCTGTTTTCAGCCTGCGCAAGGGACTTCAGGATCTCCGCTTCTCATCGGACGGCAAATTCCTGATTGGCTTCAACAGCGATGGCGTTGTGCTTGTAAGCACCGACACGATGCAGATTACATGCAAGATAAAGGTGCCGGGAACGATCAGCCATCTCGTCTCAGGTGAGAACCGGGCAATCGCTCTTACGAACAAGGGCGTCTACGGGGTAAATCTCCGCACGGGCGCACTTGAGGCCAGGTGGGAGCAGAAGGATTTCGAGGCCACAGTGGTATCATACAAGACCGGGCTGTGCCTGTTCCAGGACACTGAAAGGAATATCTACTCGCTTCCGGTCAACCTCGACAACTAACCATAACAGAAAGGGGGGCGGACCATTTGGTCCGCCCCCCTATTGTTTTCAGGTGCTACCTGGCATTCTTCGGCAGCAGTTTCTCAGCATTATCCTTGGCGAGTTTCCTCAGCGTATCCACCGCCACATCGAGTTGCGGGAAGCGGCCTTCCATCTCGTCCTTCACGTCCTGATCGACATAGATCTCCGGCTCGGTAGGATTGCCTTCGAGATTCCGGCCGGTCAGATCAAACACGGCCGAGGTGGGCAGGCGGGCAACTGAACCATCAAGGAGTTGCAGATCGACAGTGCCAATTACCCCTCCCGCAGTAGGAGTTCCGACAGTCTTTCCGATGTGCTTGATGTTCATCCCGGCACACATCATTTCGGCATTGGAGAACGAACCGTAGTTGAACATACCCACCACTGCCTTCTGGAATGAGAAGTCGCGAACGACATCCTCTGGACTCCAGACGGAGCCTCGGCTTCTCCGGAAAAGCCACGGTGTATCTGCCAATGAAGCTACGATATCGTTGGATATGTATCCGCCGCCGTTGTACCGGAAATCCAGGACCACGCCGTCGAAGTTTCCGACATACCGGCCGATGAAGCGGCGGTACTTCTCCAGATCCGGGCCCATCATCGTTCGCAGGCAGATGTAGCCGAACTTACCGTTGCTCTTCTCCTCGACGTACTTCCTATTGGTCTCCTCCCACTCGTTCAGCCTCGCACCATACATCGCGTTAATGTCAATCATCGGAAGATAGACGGTGCGCTTGTTGTCGCCAGCCGGGTTGTCGGCCACAACGAACTTGACTTCCTGCCCGAGTGTGTTGCGGATAATGTTGAAGAGATCCACGGTTCTGTCATACTTCGTTCCAGCAATTTCAAGAACATAGTCACCCTCCTTCAGGCCTGAATTCGGCCTGCAGGCCGGTGTGCCCTGAACCAGGTGCTTAATCACAAGGAAGCCTTGCTCGATCATCGCATCGTCATAGAAGAAGCCGGGGTGCGGGTTCTTCTCGGTAGTCGAGTAATCAGGTGCAGTGGATCTGCGAGAGTAGAAGCCCATGTGCGACGCGTTATACTCGCCGATGTACTCATCCATCAAGTATGCGAAGGTTCCGTCATCAACACACCTGTCCACCAATGGTAAGTACTTCTCGCGGAGCTTGTCAAGGTCAAGGCCATGGTGTTGTGGATCGTAGAATCCGTGGTCAAGCATCCAGTGCAGTTCCTCGAACACCGCCCGCCTGGTGGACTTGTCGTTGTAGGGCTTGCGGACGCTTGCAGGGGAGATTTTCGCAGGCTGTCGGCTGTTCATGGGAACCTTGAAGATCGCGCCATTCATAATGAAGTACGCGTTCTGTTCAGCCTTATCCAGCTCAAACCCGACCTTGTTGCCTGGAAAATTCGTGACTTGCTGGAATTGCGCGGATTGCGCTTCTGCCAAAGGAACCGCGAAGAGGTTGTTGCCTCCCTCGCTATCCCCCAGGAATAGAAGCGTCCGATTATTCTTCATAATGTAGCCGCCCGAATTGCCTCCCGGGAAGGTAGGTGCAGCGGGTCTGATCCGGTTGATCAGATCGCTGAAGTCGAGCTTGTCTCCCGCCCCGGGATTCGGAGGAGCATCTTCGCCCTTATTTACAGGTTCCGTGCCTTCAGCGGGCTTCTCCGGCTTGGGGGGCGGATTCAGCAGGTCATCCAGTTTCTGGATCGGGCTCTCGCGAGGTGTCTTGTCCTTCTCGAAATCCAACACGAAGATGGTGCCCTTGTCAGATTCGTAGTTTGTAAAGGTGAAGTACTTGTAGTCGGATGAGAACATTCCCGGGAATGACCCGCCACCGAGGGGAGAGACTATTACCGGCGGGGAGTCGTCGCCAATACGTTTCACCTTGGCATCATAGCGCATGGCTGGATTCTGCTCGAAGTAGAGCAACCACTTCCCGTCCGGGGTAAGGTCAAACCACCGGCCATCGCTGAAAACGCGACGCGCGAAGGTGCCCTTGACCAGCAGACGGTCATTCTTTCCGTCCAAGTCCATCGCCCGGATTTCGTCATAATTCAGTTCGTAGAGAATTGACTTTCCGTCCGCACTGGAGTACGGTGAGAACTTATTGTCATGGCCTGAGGTGAGCACCTCTTCCTTGCTATCCCGAACATCCACTCTGACGATCTGCTCGCCGCCTCCAATGATACGATTGAACAGTATGAAGTTCGAATCCGTAGACCAGTACAGGTTCTCTTCGCGCTCAGGGGACGTAGTCAGTTGCTTGGCGTACCCACCATCTGTCGACATTACGAAGACATCGTTCCCGGACATGAAGCTGATCTTCTTCCCGTCCGGAGCTACTGAGAAGTCTGTGACGGAGATCGCCTGCTCGGCAAATTCGGGCGGAAAGTACCGGGGAGGATCATAGATCGTGATCTCGATCAGCCTGGCCTCGTAGTTATCGGGGTCAAGCCTGTACAGGCGCCGATTGCGTTCGATGACCATGTCTCCAGTTTGCGCGGCAATCGTGTACCAGCGGATTCCCGTCTTCTCGAATTTGGTGAGCTTGTTGTGTTGTTTGCCCTTCCATTCGAGTGGCATGTTATAGAGGTTGTACGTTCCGTCCTCGTCGCTGACGTAGTAGAGTTTCTTCCCGTCTGGCGACCACAGCGGCAGAAAATCGTTGCACTTGTTGTTCGTGAGCCGCGTGATTCCAGTCACCGGAACGGAGTTCTCAGCAAGGTAGATTTCTGCAGTGGCATCGCTCCTGAAACCTGCGCGGGACCACTCGTCGTATCCGGCTCTGTAAACGAACGCCAAGAGTTTTCCGTCGGGGGAAGGTGTAGCGCCACCACTGTAGTCTCTCCGGGCTGCCACCATTCTGACCGGGGTGCCTCCTTCAAACGGAACACGGAAAGTGTCCCAGATATTATCCATGAAACCGTAGAAGTAGACGTACCTTCCGTCTGCAGAGAAGCCCGTCGGTACGTCTGTTCCTGCGGTGAAGGTCAGGCGACGCGGATCGCCACCTTCGGTTGGAATAATGTACAAGTCGGCTCCAGTGTAGTAAGCGGCGAGATACAGAATCCATTTCCCGTCAGGAGAAAAGTACGGACGGCGTTCCATTGCAGGATGGGAGGTGAGGCGCTTCGCTGCGCCGCCCGCTGCATCGACAGTCCAAATGTCGCCGTCGTAGTCAAAAGCCAGCATCTTCCCATCGGGTGATAATGCCGGGTTCCGGAGGAAAATCGGCAGTTCGTCTTCAGCGGCAACAGCCACTCCGAGCGAGGTTCCCAGCAGAAGCATTGCCATGATGGAGACCAGAAGTCGTCTCATAACTCTTCCTTTCAAGGGCTAACGGGATATTCGATGGGCTTTTCGCGAAAGGTCAATGAAGTGAGAGGGAAACGTAAAATGGGAGGGATGCCCGAATATGGACAACCCCGTTGCGGCCAGAGCCCGCATCGGTTCCGGAGCCGCGCACGAACTGCCTGTGAAAACCGTCTTCCCACGGTGATATAAAGAGCCCGGGACTTGTTGGGAGACAAGGCCACAGTCCCGAAATGTCGTCTTCGTACGGCGATGGAACCGCTATCAGAGAATCGCCCGCATCACAGAACACTAAGTACTGCAAGATCGGGTCTCCGGTCAAGGAGAGCGTTCCCGCTTCGCTACAGAGAAGCAGAATCGCTTGCCCGGCCTGCATTTCTATTTCCTCCCCTGCCCCGGAATCGTAGTCTGTGCGGCCGGAACCCACGTAGCGTTCGGACTTCACCGCAATCGGGGCTCCATCGGAATTGCGCGCCATCGCCATGAAATCGCGAAGACTGAGCCTGCTCCTCGGGATAAGACAGACCGGAACTGCATTCCAACCTGCAACCAGAGGAAGAGATATTGTCGTTGGCGCTCCGCCATACACGTTCAGCACAAACCGGCTTTCACCAAGCCACTCGACACCATTTCCCGCAATCCCTGTCACACGCACGGGATACTGCCCTGCCGCAAGGCCAATCGCGGAGAATGTGACGGGTATTTCCGAGTTTCCTGAACCGCTAAGCACAGCGGGAGTCGCGAAGGGCGAATCGCTCTCCAAGGTCCACACCATCTCTCCGGAACCGATGTTCACAAGGGAGATTGTTGCCTGCGCATAGCCTTCGGCAGCAACGCTTACGTAGCTTGCACGCGGCATGGTTGTGAGGACCGGCAGTTGCCCCCGGGTGGTTACGCGAAGCGAAGTTCCCGCAGTGGGAAATCCCGCCGGGGCATCGAATGAAACCGACAGGCCGTCAGAACCCGAAGCGTTCTGGAGCCCGATAGTCCCGCGCGAAGCAAGCCTGAAATCAGAGTTGTAGCGAAGGATAATGTCTCCACCGCTCTGGAAGACAATCTGCATGGAAAAGGGGCCTGTTCCGTCTTTGCGGAAGAGCCCATCGAACTGGACGATGAAGTGGGTACGCACTCCCTCCGTCTCGAATGCCCTTGCATACACATTTCCGCTGACGTTCAGATCGAAATCGGTCCAGAAGGCCGCGACCAGGTCGCTTGGCAGCGACACGGTAGGCAAGAGCAAGTTTTCCGGCGAACTGATTCCGGGGGGACTAAAGGAAAAGACCCCATTTGTGGAAATGTAGAACAGATCCTCGCGAACAAGCTTTCTGCCGAAGAAGCTCATCTCGATAGGCATGTAGAAGGCTGCGCTTCCGTTATCGGCATCGCTGAAGTACCCCGTGATGTCAAGTTCAGGAACAGCGATGTCATACCACTGGAAGGGCTCGTACAGAACGACGTGACCCCATGTGTCCAGAACAGGCGCGACGGCATTTGGGGGAAGCACAATCAGGTTGACTGTAAGGGAAAGTGGCGAGTTGGCCGCTTCCTTGGAAGACAGAATAATCACGCCAGTGTATGGGTTCGGCGATGTCGGAAGGCTGTTGGAAAGGGTTGTAACCGAGATTTCCACCGTCTCTTGTTTGCCAAGCGTCCCCCCGGAAGGAGCGGCACGCATCCAGTTCATTGTGGGATCTGCGTTCCAGTGCAGGGGACCGTCGCCCTCATTCTTGAGAACTACCTTCTGTTCAGGTGGCGGGGACTTCCCCTGAAGGGCGATGAAACTCAGTTCGGTTTTGTCGCACCGGAGGTATGGAGCGCTGTACAGCAGTATTAGAGTTACCTGGATCTGCTGAGGTGAGTTGGAGGCATTTGTCGAGGTGAAAGTCAGTTTCCCGAGAAACGGGGAATTTGACGGTAGAAGTCCCGTTACCTCTGCCGTGACAGACAATGTCCCTTGCGAGAAAGGCGCGATGGAACCGGATGCAGGAACAACCTTCAGCCAACTCGAATCACTTGTGGATGACCAAAACAGGATGCCTTCTCCTGTGTTCGAGAGACCCAGCGAGCCAGATGGAGAGTCACTTCCTTCTGACCCGGTCAGGGTGATAGCAGACCGATCGAACGCGAATGTGCCGGGCAGCGCTGCCGCCACTGAAAGTCCATAGGATGCCCCTCCCGCATACGGGCTCGTGTTCGCTACGACCACGCATATTCGCGAGTACTTTGTACGCATGTCACCCAGAGTCAATTGCCCGGACTGGGCACCGTTAAGCATTACGGAAGTGAGGCTGTCCGAAGAAGTGGTTGTGCCGACTGAGAGAACTGCCACGGAGAATGGGAATCCATCTGCTCCGTCGAAGGCGACGGAAAGCAGGTTTGAGCTTGCATCCGCGGCAAATTCAAGAATGTGGAAGGAGAGATGGCCAAGGTTCCCGGCCGACAGACCGTCTGAGGTAAGCGCGACGGGGTAGCTGGAGTAGCGGCCGTTGGTCGCGCAATCAGGATAGAAGGTACTATCGGCGAAGTATCCTTTCCTGTACAGCCAAACCCCATAGATGGGGAAGAGGAGTTCGAAGGAGCTACCTATGCTCGCAAGTGCATCCTTGATTGCAGGAAGCGTGTTCTCGGGGACAAGATCCTCCCTGTTGGCGGCCATCTTCTCCCAGCAAATGCGAATAACATCGTTATTCTGGTTGTATTCCTCAAGGAATTTCGCAAAGAGAACCGAGGCGTATTCGTTATTCCCGACTGTGGAATCAAGCGGAGTCTGCGGCTTCGCAAATCTCTCGCTAACAAGGAGGACATAGTCCTTCACGTCAGGGAACACCTTGTCCTGAGCCCAAGTGGCTGTGGCTTCTTTCCACCAAGTTCGCTCGGAAACGTCATAAGCGTACTGGCATGAGTGAAAATACTCATGGGCCAATGTCGTGGACAAGGAAGTAACCCGACTCGAATCCTGCAGAGATAGCCCATTGTCGATCACAATGTACGAACTCCATGCCTCTCCGGTCTTCCCGCTCGCAGAACAAAATCCGGCAATTCCGGATGGAAGAGATGAAATGTAGACATCGTACAAATCCTGCCCGCCTCCCTCGATGCCATCTCCCGGAGGTGCGACAAACGACATGGTCTCGTTAATGGCGGCCCTGATAACGGGCATGACATCTGAGGTCTTCGCGGCATATTCGGCTGTAGCGGCTTGTGCACCGGTGGCGATGTAGTGAACGCGGAATCCGCCCTTATCCAAGGTCAATTCAGTGGTGCCCTGAGGATACGCGATATTGACGCCTTCGAAGTAGTCGGGATTGGTGGTTGGTCGCAGGAGAATCTGGTCGGCAATTCTCCTCGCTCGAGCGGGAAGCTCTGCGTAGAACATCCTGCATCGGATGGCCAGATCGGAAAGGCAATTCTCCAACTTGACGTTCCCCAAGCTTAGCGACTCCAGTTGAGCCGCAATCTCCGCAACCTCGTCCGAGACTTCCTTCCGGCTCATCCCGCGATGGTTGTCAGCCTGTTCACGGGGAATCGATCCGGCTTGATGGGGAGAACCCGTAACGCGGGAAGAAAGCACGGGCTGCAACTCCGCCCCTGGGGCCAGCCGTGGTCTCGAATCGTCATTGCGCGCAGCGACGAGTGTCAAAGCGGTGGCATTTCTTGGGATATCTGCTCTTTTGGCTCCCTTTTCGGTTTCGTCATGCCCCTTCGGCAAAGACAATGAGAAAAGCGCGATAGCAATTGCCAGGAATGCCAGCAACAGATGTTTCGACCGACGACGACATCTCATTTGAATGGCACTTCCTCCGTGTAGAAAAACCACTCGAATTCCCTTGGCGTCGCCATCGGGTTATCCTTGTACTGAACCTTGGCGCGATAGCAGTTGCCAAGTTTGAGGACCTCGTCGGGGATGATGGCAATGCCTAACTTGTTGTCTGGCCAGATTGCCTGGACATCGTCATTCGGAATGTCGGTTGGGGATGAACAGGAGACTTTCATCGGAGCCGTTGCCTTGACTTGAGAAATTTCAGCGCTGATCACCACAGCAGTTGGAGGCACTCCACCAAGAACGACAAAAGTGCCCGAGAATGACTCGGTCCCTTTCTTCAGAGGCGAAGGCTCGTCGGTGGAGAAACGCAGTTGAACACGTCTTTGTCCGGGACTGGGATAGCATCTGATGAACTTGTCATCAAAAGCTGCTTTCTGTCCCCCAACGCAGAATATGTTACGATCCAGGGCAATGCCGATGGAGCGGATTTTCGGCGAGAGCAGCATGTTGCGCGAATACAGTGTGGATAGGGCTGCATACATGCCTGAACAAGCGTTAAAGGCCTGCGAAACGAAGCTGTTTCGCGCAGCTCTTGCCGCGACGGCATCGTAGAAGTACGACTTTGGATCCTCGTCTCTCACTACTTTGCCCTGGGTACAGTAGTTGCAGTGCTTCAGGAGGGCATCCGACAGATCCGGATCAGGAAGTACTGCCGGAGACCCGCACTGCCTTCTGATGTCATTGAGATATCCCAGTGACCTGCCCACATCGGACACATACGCGTCCGGCATACGGCAGAATGACACCCCACCATTGGAATAGTCAAGGAAGTACTTTGCCGTCCCAACCTCAACCCATCCGTCGAATGTCACGAACTTCATGGACGAAACGTCAACGGTGCCCTTCCCTATCGCGTCGTGCGAAACCAAAGATAGCTTGTCCACACCCAAATCGCCAAAGCTCCCGTTCGCATCGGTGTCAAGCACGATGAACTCCGACTCGCCCATCGTGAATCCGAGAATCGTGGGGTTCCGTATCTTCCACTGAATCTTGTCAAGATTCGTCGAGAAATGGTCTGGGTCGTCCGGGGGGAAGATCTCGAATGCTACCCGCTTCTTCGAACCATCAGGGAAATCGAGTGGAATGTCAACTGATGCTCCCTTCACGAGTTCTCTCCACTCATCACTTGTCTTTACCAAGAGAGAATTTCCCTGCAGTTTGTACTTCGCTGACGGGCAGAAGGAGAACGAGAGAAAGTCCTCCTCTGATGAAGGAAGATGACGGTAGGCGGGGAGAGCGTTGATAACGCCCTTGCCGGGGTACGAAAGATACTTCACACGAGCCTTCTCCCACTTGTAGACCTTGGCAGCCTCCCCAGCGGCGTTGCAGAGCAGCAGTGAGGACAAGCACACCAAGGCGACAGCGGAGGAAATTGGCTTGCGCATCATTCTCCTTGAGAAAAGGACGGGGAGGAAACGCTCCTCCCCGTGGTTGTCATTTCTGGGTCAACCGTTGCGTTAGAGATACTCCGAAACGACCTTCTGCTGAGTGAACTGCATCAGGTAGTCAAAGCCACCGGCCTTGCTATCCGTACCTGACATGTTGAAACCACCGAAGGGATGTACGCCGACCAGCGCGCCGGTACACCTGCGATTGATGTACAGGTTTCCTACATGGAAGTCACGTTTGGCAATCTGAATGTGGTCGCGGTGAACGGAGAAGAAAGCTCCCGTCAGGCCGTACTCGGTGCTATTCACGACCTTCATGCCTTCCTCGAAGGAGTCGACCTTAATAACCGTCAGCACCGGGCCGAAGATCTCCTCACGCGCGATCCTCGCAGTAGGAGGAACATCAACGAAAACGGTTGGGCTGACGAAATAGCCAACCTTGTCATCGTAGGTTCCGCCGACTGCAAGTTTGCCCTCGGTCTTCCCGATCTCAATGTACGAGGTAATCTTGTCGAATGCGCTCTTGTCAACGACAGGACCCATGTAGTTGCCAGGATCTCTAACATCGCCGACTTTTATCTTCTCCGCACGCTCGACAATTCGCTTGACCAGGTCTCTGTAGACTTTCTTGTGGACGATGATCCTTGAACACGCGCTGCATTTCTGCCCCTGGAAGCCGAAGGCGCCCTTGATTGTCTCGCTCGCCACTTCATCCAGATCGAAGACCTTATCGTCCACGAAGATCGCGTCCTTGCCGCCCATTTCGGCGACGACTCGTTTGAGCCATATCTGCCCGGAGGAGACCCGGGATGCCCTTTCGAATATGCGAAGACCGGTTTCCTTCGAGCCCGTAAAAGAGATGAATCTGGTGCGAGGATGGTCAACAAGAAGGTCGCCAATTTCCGCGCCCGAACCCGGAACAAAATTGACTACACCCGGGGGCAAGTCCATTTCTTCCAGTACTTCTACGAACTTCGCACCGATTACCGCGGAAGGAGATGCGGGCTTCAGAACCACCGTATTTCCCGCCACCAGCGCTGATGTTACCATGCCAACCAGAATGGCAAGAGGGAAGTTCCAGGGCGGAATCACTACACCAACGCCAAGGGGGATGTAGAACGCATCGTTGTCTTCGCCCGGGATTCTCGTTATCTCTCTCGGTTTTGCCAAGTCGATCATCTGCCTGCCGTAGAATTCAAGAAAATCGATGGCCTCTGCCACATCACCGTCGGCTTCAGGCCAGCTCTTGCCGACTTCAAGTACCTGGTATGCCGCGAATTCAAGTTTGCGCCTGCGCAGGATAGCGGCAGCCTTGAATAAGTACTCGGCACGCATTTTGGGACAGGTCTTTCGCCACTGCTCGAAAGCCGCATCCGCAGCAGCAATGGCTTGTTCAGCTTCCTTCTTGCCCGCTTTGGCAACACGGCCAACGATCTCGCGATGAGCAGAGGGATTGAGCGATGCGAACGTCTTGCCCGGCATCACTCGCTTGCCGTTGATGAGAAGAGGGTATTCCCTGCCAAGGGTCCCCTCGACACTCTTGATCGCCGCGAGCATCTTTTCCCTCAACGCGGGATCTGCAAAATTCAGATAAGCTTCGGGTTTGTACGGGACGAGCATCGTTCCTCCTTTGCGGTTGGTCTAAGTCTGTTAACCGATTCCGTACTGCTTGAGCTTGGAATACAGAGTACTGCGGTCAATCCCTAACAGTTGGGCGGCCAGGCTCTTATTGCCGTCTGCCCTTTGGAGTACAGCCAGTATATGCGCTCTTTCCACGTCTTCCAGTGTTACAGCTTCCGGAGGCCCGGGAAGGGCGGTTTCCTCGGCCACAGGGACAGAGCCCTTGTTCGGGGAAATTGGCAGATCGTGGGCACCAATTTCCTCAGACTCGGAGAGAATCAGGGCTCTCTCAACAAGATTGCGAAGTTCTCTGACGTTTCCCGGCCAATCATAGGCTTCGAGCGCGCTTAGCGCCGACTGTGACCATCTCATCCTCTTACGACCCATTCTGGCCGAAAGAGAACTGAGGAAATGGTTGGCGAGGACAGGGATGTCATCCCGTCTTTCTCGCAGGGGCGGGACGGGTATGTTCGTTACATTGAGCCTGAAAAACAGGTCGGCTCGGAATGTACCCGCGTCAACCAAGTCCTTCAGATTCTTGTTGGTGGCCGAAATCACCCTGACATTCACGCGTCGGATCTTGTTCCCTCCGACTCTCTTGATTTCTCCATTTTCGAGCACGCGCAGCAGCTTCGCCTGGATCTTCGGGGTCAACTCGGCAGCTTCATCAAGGAACAAAGTGCCTTCATCAGCCACTTCGAACGCGCCGGGCCGGCTATCTTCCGCGCCGGTAAAGGCCCCCTTTTCGTGACCGAAGAGTTCACTTTCCACGAGAGACTCTGAGATGGCTGCGCAGTTGACGGCCTCAAAGATGTGGCTTGCCCGATGGGAGAGGTTGTGCAGTCCGCGCGCGACCAACTCCTTGCCTGACCCCGTTTCGCCTGAAATAAGGACCGACGTGTCAAAGACTGCCAGTTTGGAGATCATCTTGCGGACTTGCTCGATCGAAGGATGGTTGCCCACGATTTCGTATTCGCCACCACCCGAATTTCTTCTGCGTTCCTCGAACGCTTTTATCTCCCCCTGCTCGATACTTGCGAAAGCGCTCTTGACCGGGAGCGACAGGGCAAACAAGAGTTTCAGGTCGCTTTCCGAAAATGAGAGCGCCGGCTCCATCCTATGTGCGTATAGGACTCCTTCTGCCTGTCCTGTGCTGCCGAATGGGGTGGCAATCACCGTCACAATTTCGTGCCGAAGAATGCTCGCCCGATTCCTGAATCTGGCATCGGAATTGGGATCACGGATGAGGACTCCCTCGCCCTTTGCGCAAGCAGCCTCAACAACTGACTTGGGCACTGATGATTTCGTCGCGCAGACAAACTCGCCGCTGCCGGAGTCGAATGCCAACCAGCCTTCCCCATCTCCATCGCGCAGGAGTACGGTGGCATAGTCGGCCCCGACCAGTATTCCTATTGAAGTGCAGATTGCCGCCGAAAAGTCATTTCTCGACTTGGGATGAGAGCACAAATCACACGCGGACAGGAATTCGTCGAAGCGCTCAAGAGTCCTCGATCGCTCTTTCTTGATGTCTTCGGCAAGCAGTTCCCTGGTGTATGACTTGAAGACTGTCTTCGGAAGCACGCCAGGGGGATCCTGAGTGTCTACATCCTCAAAGAGGAATCGGTAGCCCCCAAACGCTACGTAGTCGCCGGAATGCAGTTCCGCTCTGTCAACTCTCTTCCCATTGTAAAGAGTGCCATTCGATGAGCCAAGATCGATTACCCAAAAGGAGGAGCCTTGCCGGTGGATTTCGGCGTGGTACCTGGATACCGATTCGTCCGGCAAGACTATTGTGTTGGCGGGATCCCTGCCAATGGAAGTCTTTTCGGACAGTGGATGGAACCGTGCCACGCCCGTACCGGCCGTCGATGTCAGTCGTGCCATGTCACATCGTCCAAAAGGTCATCGAGGCTGGCGGCTGAGACAGTTCCGGGGATGTACTGAAACGAAAAGGCTGTTGGTGAATGTCTGCCGGAAAGCTGGAATCCGCCTGTTGACAGTCTGACATTGAATTCGGGAGAGGAAGCGGAAATCTCGAGTGGCAGCACTCCTTCATTTACAGTAATGAACTTCGAGTACTCAATGGAAAAGAGGACGGTATCGTTGCTGGAATATAGCAGGCTCCTCAGTGTGAGAGTCTCCGGAGCGACGAGCGCCCTGACATCGATATCGCCCATCTTCCGGGAAAATACAAACAGCCCTGTGCTCACCTGCATTCCGTAGGGGCTGAAGTCAGACAGATCCCCATGGATATATGACATCGCCTCAGCCATCGCGACAAGCTGCGACGGTTTCTGCATTAACTCATCCAGAGTGGAAGACAACTGCTTCAGAGCCACCGGAGAGTAGAACTGAACGCTCCGTCCTTGAAGAATGAACTCCAGTATCGGCGGCTCCTTTGGATAGGACAACTGGAAGTGTGATCTCTCCGGGAAGTCCGCAGCGACAATCCCCTTGAACTCGACAGTGCCCTTGCCCGCGGATACGCGAACTTCGTACTCGGCGTCGATTCCACCAAAAACCAGGGCTCGCCGATGCATCAGGCGAACCATGTCGTCCGGAGCAATGCCTGGAGGAAATCGCGGAATATCCTCGCGACCGCTGCAACCAGAAAGCAGCGGCAAAAAGCCGACGACAAGCAAAGAGAGGATGGTAAGATTTCGAGGAAGATTCGTGCTTGTACGCATCCGGAGGATTGTATGTCTCTGAGAGAACACTGTCAATCCAAAAGGGCCATTGAGAGCCTCTACGCGCCGAGAGTGCAGTGCTGAAGGCTGCCTTGCGATACGTGGCTTTACTTCTGGCTGCGCTCACGGTCTGGAGCGCGTTCTCTCTTGCAGACGAGCCGGTTTCCGTTGAACAGCCTTCCGGCAATGTTACCTTCTCGGGAATTGACGCCAAGAAGGCCGCCGCAGGCGATATCATCCGAGTCTCATTTGCGGTTGGCAATCCTACACTGGCCATTGCAATCGCATTCCCAATCCCACCGTTTTCCACAGGTGCTGGCAGCCTCGAAGCATCTGGCGAAATCACGTTCTTCTCCGGGGCGGCCCCCGACCAACAGGCCTTCTCCATCCATCTCACACCTTCCGGAACCAAGGGCGTCCAACAAGGGGACAACGGCCACGTTAAGGACTTCTCCGCACGCGACGTTTCGCTTGAGATCGTCGTTCAACCTCCGTCCGGCTGCGGAAAGGTGGGAATATCCGCCACCATCAAGCTGCTGTTCGACGCTGGCTGGTGCCGCGATGAGCTGCCCTTCACAACAGTCCGCCTGACAAGCCCTGGCGCATCTCCACCCCCCACTCCCGCTCTTCGCGTCTTGAGTCGCGATAAGTACACTCCTCCTTTAGGCGAGTTCGCAAAACACGACGATGCCGAAGCTGCCCGCGCTCTGTTTGAAGAGGCAAAGGCACTCGCTTCAAAGGACGCCCTTGCTGCATTCATCAAGGCGGAAGATGCCTACTCTCTTGCGCCGACTTACGACATCAAGTTGAATATCCTGAAGTTCCTCGAAGGCCTCAAAAAGCCCCCTTCTCCTGACGCAGATGCTCGAGAGTCCGCAAAAATCGCAGCGCTCAAGTCGAATGAACACCTGCGATTATTTTCTTCCGTTGAGGTTACGTCGGGGCCTGGCAAGATTCTCAAGGCATCCATGGCCAGGAAGATCTGTGAGAAGTATGGTCTCCCATACAATGGCGCATCGGAGGAGGATGAACGCAGGAGCTACCTCGATTCCATCAAAACCGGTCAGTTTGCCGAACTTGATGAGGCACGGCGCACCGAAGGGGAAAAGTCATTCCTCCGCTTGGCCTCTACTGCATACGGCCGGAAACATTTCGCTCTGGCCTATCGCTTCTATTACGAATATTTGTCGTACCTTTCATCGGGGCTCGCGACCGGCGACCGGGCGGCTGCGGAAGAAGGTCTCCTGAAAGCTGCCGATGCGGCTTGTTCGGATGTTCCCAAAGAAGAAAAGCAGAAACTTGCCGCATACGGCAACGTGGATTTGTTCGCCGATCACATCGTAAGGCCCTCCAGTCACTTCCTCCTGTTTGGGCCGCGCTCCGCAGTCGCATCTATCACCGAGACCTCGCTTAAGTTCCTCGACATGGCCCATCTTGTCGAATCAGATCTCTTCGGCTCGCGTGAAGCTCACAAGGACGTTCGGGTGGTCGTGTTCATCAGGGAGTATTACGGCGTCGGTGGCGGCCAGGGCGGCGACAACACCATCCTTATCTCCTTCAAATTCACGAAGGATAACCCGGCCGCCCTTCAGATAGACCAACACCTGTATTTTCACGAGTTGGGCCATTGCCTGGCTGACATCGAGTTTCCTATCCCAGGGCTGAATGAGGGAATTGCTGATATCGCGTCTATCATCGTTCAGGACCTTTTTTCGAGAAGCGGTTTCGCTCCTCGCAAGGCCAATGCAATCAGCGATTTCGCGTCAGCGTTCACCAGCCATCGCATCCCTATCGAGGACATGCCAGGTTACTCTCCTTCGGCAGGCATGTTCCTTCTTCCTCTGACAAAAGTCCTCGCCGTTGACGGTCATCTTGACTGGGCGAAGTTGCGCAAGGGTCTCTGGGATATCCAGCATTTTCCGATCAAGCATCAGAATACCCAGCAGTGGTTCCGCCACTATCTCAAGGCCTTGGAGCCCTACTTTGGCGCTGCCGTGTACGATTGGTATCGTGACGCTGGCGTGCCGCTGGAACCCGGAGTACAGGCTGTACTTCAGGATGAACTCAACCTTTACCAGGAGGAACTGAACTATGCCTCCTTTGTCGGGAGGGATGCTCTCGAACGCCTTGCAACAACTATCGGCACCGAGAACCCGACATCGTTTTATCGGCAAATGGCATTGCTTTCAGCTCTTGACCTCGCAGCCAAGAGCGACGATAAGGCTATCCCTGCAAGGTTGAAGTCTCAGTGCGGAATTCCGGTGCGAATGCTCGTGGCAGGACCTCTCGATGTGCCGGACCCCTCCTCAGCACTTGATCTCGCGGGAGCGGACCACTACCTGTCCGAATTCGAGGGCGCAGAGGTCGATGGCTCCCTTCCAGAACTTAGCCCTTCGCTGTCTCGCAGTACCGGCCTTGTAAGCTCCGGCACGGATGGTTGGTTCGAAATCCCTGCAGAATACAGTTCACGTGGGGGCTCGGTCTTAATTGGCTACACTCTTCCGCTTGAGGGGGCGATCGACGGGCTCGTGTTCGTGACTGCAAACACGCCCTTTGCTGTATGGATTGATGATCGAATCCTCTGCCGTGTGGCATACCTTCCTGCTTTCGGAATGAAGTACGACGGATTCTCCCTGCCCTCCTC